>JBBRUV010000419.1:0-3695 GCA_038247465.1 Cytophagales bacterium | reverse complement strand
GTGCTGCTCGACGAGCCAACCAGCAGCGTTGACTCCAAAACCGAAGCCGCGATTTATGACAATCTCTTCGCGGCCTTCGCCGACAAAGCCCTTGTCTCGACCCTGCACCGGCTTCATCTCCTGCCCCGCTTCGATTATGTGTATGTGATGCAAGCCGGGCGAATTGTCGCCGAGGGTACGTTTGCCGAACTCCGCAAAAGCCCAATTTTTCAGGAATTATGGCGGCATCAGGAAGAAATAACACACTAAACAGCCCCCTATTCATCCCTTTTGTGCTGTTCGTCCCCAAATCGGGCTGTTTGTCCCATTGAGTTGCGGAGCCAGATTTGGGGGGCGAGGTTTGCATCGTCGGAGACAAAACCAACTGACGCAAAACCAAACAAACACAATGAAAACGTTCCTGATTACCTCCGCCCTGATTGCCGGTCTGTTCGCCAACATCTCAATCGCTTCGGCTACTACGCCACCTTCAGCTATTATTAGCCCGGTTACGTCGGCAACCGAACCGGCCACGTACAAACTGACCGTTACGTTCTCGAATGTGAACACCCGTAAAGGCAAAATTTATGTCGGCCTGGCCAATGATGCTGCTTCGTTCGATGGCAGTTCGTTCCGCAAAACCCGCGTTGAGGTACCGGCTACGGGTGAGATCAGCGTTAGTTTCGAGAGTCTGCCCACCGGAAAATACGCCGTTCGGGTGTATCAAGACCTGAACGACAACGAAAAACTTGATATGTCGGGTCAGATGCCAGCCGAGCCGTTTGGTTTCTCGAACGTGAAGATGCTGATGGGGCCACCCGATTTTACGCTCTGCGCGGTTGAGGTTACTGAAAACAAAACCGTCAACATCAGCCTGATGGAAATGTGAACTGCCGACCCTCGTACAGGGGCGGATGTAGTTGCATAAAATCGTGGTGCCTACGTGCTATTTGACAGCATCACGATTTTACCGAATCTGCTCTACTTCAAATACTTCTCGATCACGGCCCGAATCTGTGGGCGCGTGGTGGCTGAGTTATAGGCCGTTTTGAACGCTTCCGTCCCCAAACCGTCCAGTTCGCGGCCCAGTACCATGCCTTTCACCTGCCCGCGCAACGCCACCGCCGGGCGGTTGGCCAGTGCCTCTCCCCAAACATTTCGCACATCAACCCAGTAGGCCCGGTGTTTGGCCCACCAGTCTTTGGCGGCCCGGCATTTGGGCTCGTCGGTACGAACATACGCGTTGATGCCTTTTTCTGAAGCCAGCAGTTGGTCGCCTGCTTCAGACCGGATGATTTTGTCGTTGTCTTGCTCATGGACGTAGCCAGTGACCGTAATTTCGTGGTGATTGGTCCGGCGCATCACGTTATAATCAGTTCGTTTGGTGTATTCGCGCCGGGGCAGGGGCGCGTCCACGATGCTTTCCCAGTAGTGCCGCCCGTCGGTATGAATCCAGGTGGCCGAGCCTTCGTAGCGCGGGCTGTCGTCCACTTCAAATACCTGCTGTGTCCACTGGCCTTTGGCTTGTTCAGGGCTGAGGATCAAGCGTTTCCAGGATGCATTCTGGTCAAAAGCTAACAATGAGGTGTTCTGAAACGTCCAGTCTTCGCGCCAGTGTTTGATCACTATTGTGTCGTTGGCTACCAGCAAATGCTGAATCACCAACTTGCCTGGCCGCTCTTCATCCACAAATATCCACTCGGTGCCTTTGGCCGTGTAGCGATCTTTAAACGTGTACAGTTTGTCGGGCGAAAACGTCTCGACGTAGTTGAAATCAACCGCATGGCAGCCACATTGCCCCTTGATGGCCTCAACGTCCTGCGGGTTGGGTGCGGGTTGGGCAACAGCTGCGCTGATGGTCAGCCCGATAGCCATGATGATAACAGAGTAACGCATAGCACATTTGGTTTGGGTGATTGATGAATGAATGGCCCAAAACTACCATTATTTAGAATGATTAAAAATAATTTGTTAATTTATTCTCAATCATTCTAAACACAACTTACCTTTGTTCCGCCAAATCAGGATACCGAACGCAGCGTTACCTGCCTCGCCGAACCGATTTGAACCACGATATGGCCCCGACACTTCTACTCTGTTTCTCGCTCCTGCAACCCGTTCCCCAGCTACCAAAATCGCTGGCGGACACGCTGCGCGAACGCGCGTTAGACGAAGTAGTTGTAACGGCCACGCGCTCTGAACGGCCAATGGGTGCTTTGCCACTGCCCGTAACGGTAGTTGGTGCGAAACAGATTCAGCAGATGGGCAGCTTACGGCTGGGCGATGTGCTGCGCGAACAAACCGGCCTGGCCATCGTTACCGATCATGGGCAAGGCGTTCAGATTCAAGGCTTTGGCCCCGACTATACGCTGATTCTAGTGGATGGCGAACCGCTCGTAGGCCGCACCGCCGGCACGCTCGACCTGACGCGGCTGGCCGTTGGTAACATCAAGCAGATCGAAATCGTGAAAGGCCCGTCATCGAGTTTATACGGGTCGGAGGCCTTGGCGGGCGTGGTCAATATCATTACCGACGGAGCCGGGCCAACCACGCGGGCCAGTGTTTCGGCACGGTACGGAGCCAACCGAACCAGCGATTTTTCGGCAGATGTGAGCCGGACGTTTGGCAAACTAAACGTCTATGCCTTTGGCAACCGCTACCAGTCGGCGGGCTATTCGCTGCCCGGCGCGTCGGGCCAAGTCGAGACCAGCAACCAAACCATTGCGCCGTTTGTGAATTATACGGGTAGCGGGCGGCTGGCGTACTCATTTTCGCCCCGGCTAACGCTTTCGGTATCGGGCCGGTATTTTTCCGAACGGCAGGATAATGCGTTCGCTATCAACCCAAAAGAGAGCGTTTCGGGACTGGGAACGGTGCGCGATTATAGCCTGAATCCGGTGTTGACGCATCGAATCAACGACGGCCTGAAACTGACGTACCGCTACTACCGAACGGGCTACCAAACCCAAACTGACCTCCGCTACACTGATTCAGGCAACGAATACGACGCGAGTTTTTTCCGCCAAACCTTCGATCGGCCCGAAATCGTGGCCGAGCGAATTTTCTCACACAAACACATTCTGACGGCGGGCGCGGGCCTGATTCAGGAAAGCGTAGAAGCAACGCGCTATACAGACCGCAAGCAGTTTCAGACGCGCTACGGCTTTGTGCAATACGAGTGGATGCCACATAACCACCTGACAATCATTGCTGGAGGTCGCTATGACACTCACAGTCAGTATGCCAGTCAGTTCAGCCCCAAAGTGTCGGGGCGGTATGAACTAACGCAAACAGTGGCGTTGCGCGGGTCGGTGGGCGTAGGGTTCAAAGCTCCCGATTTCAGGCAGTTGTACCTCAATTTCGACAATGCGGTGGCCGGGTATTCCGTATTTGGCACGCAGGAACTGGCGGCTGGTCTGGCCCGATTGCAGGCCCAGAACCAGATTGCCGAAATTCTGCTCGACCCGGCGCAGTTGAACAGCATCCGGGCCGAGAGTTCGGTGGCCTATAACTTCGGTGCGGTGCTGGATTTCCAGAAAAAGTACGACCTGCCCATCCGGTTAAGCGTTAATCTGTTTCGGAACGACATCAGCAATCTGATCGAGACGCAGGTAGTAGCCCGCAAAACCAACGGCCAAAACGTGTTCAGCTACAACAACCTGAGCCGGGTTTTCACGCAGGGAGCCGAACTTGACGGCAGTTACCGGGTGGCGGTT
>JBBRUV010000418.1:0-3710 GCA_038247465.1 Cytophagales bacterium | reverse complement strand
CTCAGCCGTGCGTTCGGTAAGGGCGGCTTCTCCGGCAACACGACGGACCGCCAGATAAAACGCCGTTGTTTTTGCCAGTTCGGTATCCGTGCGGAGCGCGTTTTCAAACGCTGTCTGCTCGTCGGGCGCAAGTTGGCCGGTGAAATAATCGTCTATATTCTCAAACATATTGGTTATCAGTATGGTACTGGTTGTCAGGCTTATACCTGCCGGTCATAACTGGCTTTTAATTTTTCTAAACACCGCAGACGGCTCGTTTTGGCTACCCCGGCACTGTTGTACCCTGCTTGCTGGGCAATTTGGGCATCGGCTTGGCCGTCGCCCCAGGCCAGCAGCATCTCCCGGCATTTATCGCCAAGCGCATTCAGGTACCGGTGCAACTGCTCAATATCTTGCCCCTGAATGAGTTGCTGCACCACCGACTGCACGTCGCCGGGCAGGTCATGGAGCGATTCGTCGAGCGACACCGTGCCGTAATGAACGCTTTCCCGGTTAGTCGTATTTTTTCGGATAACGTCAACACATTTATTATAAAATATTTTGTGGAGATAGGTTTTCAACCCCGACCGTTCAGCAAATCGCCCGGTTTGTATATGGTCAATCACCGTCAGCACGGTATCGGCGTAGGCGGTGGCGCAGTCATCATCGGGCAGGCGATGGGTCCGGGCGGCTTCCCTGATGAAGTAGGCATAACGGTCATAAAGCTGATTCTCAAACCGTTGTCGGTTGGGGCTGTTGGCTCGTAAACCAGCCAAGAGGGTACTATCGTCCGGGGTAAAATTGGAGAACAAGGCCATAGGTACAGGTTAGATTCCCAAAGTTGGCAAATTCCAGGCGTTACTACCGGCAATTAGGCCGCTAAAATGAACGGTTGTGCCTTGGCCCGGCTCCGACACGATGCTCAGTTGCCCGCCGAGGTCACTGGCCCGCTTATCGAGACTGCTCAACCCGTGTCCGTTTGCAGTGGCGCCGTTGGTTGCGCCGACGCGAAAACCCGTTCCATCATCGCGCACACTCAGGCACAATTGTCCATTGCCCACCATCAGCGTTACCCACACGTTTCGGGCGCGGGCGTGGCGCAGGGCATTGTGCAGCATCTCTTTGTACATCAGAAACAGGTTACGCTGTTGACCGGACGAAAGCAGTAGATCAGCATCAGAAGCCATCAGGTCGAGGTGAAGTTCAGCGGGCTGATGCTCAAACAGAGCGTAGGCTGTTTCTTTGAATCGTAATGAGAGGTCATCTGCCGACTGCCGGGCCACGCTCAGACTGCTCACAATGTCGCGCATCGTAGCCACTACGCGCCGGGCCGTTTCGCCAATAAGAACCATTGTTTGCCGGGCCTGTTCGGGTTGGTGCGCGTCGAGTTGGCGGGCGGCCACCGAACTGAACAAATTGATGCTGCCGAGGTCGGCACCAAGGTCGTCGTGGAGGTCGCGGGCAATATCGTCGCGGATGCGCTGGAGTTGGGTTTGTTTGCGTTCGTTTTCGCGGAGTTGGCTGATGAGTTCGGCCTGCACACTGATTTTTTCCCGCTCGGTCTGCTGGTTGAGCCGGGCAATACCAAGTGTAAAACACAATACCTCAACCACTACACCAACCTGCATATAAGCAATCGGAAACGTGAATGGGTTGGCGGGCTGTTTCAGAAAAACACCGGGTATGTAGTTGATAATGAGCGCGACCACGCATCCCAGAATAAAACACAGCGACCCGATTATAAAGTATGGCACCACAATTTGCCGCAGTTTCAGGATACGCGGCACGACAACCAATGCCCCGGCAGCCAGCACAAACCGCCCAATGGTGTAGGCCACGCTCCGCAGTTGGTCTGAAGCACCAGCCAGCCACAGCACTGCATCAAACGCGACCTCGGCCACCAGCAGCCAGAACATACCGCGCAGCAACCGGAAACTGAACGGGTCGTTCTGCCGGATGTCCATCAGCAGAACGGCAAACCGGATGTAGAGCAGAAACGCGGCTGATTCGATCAGGACAACGGCAATGTCGGCACCGGGGAGGTAAGCAGCCTGGGCATAATCGCGGTCATCGAGCCGAAACGTAACAGTCATGCACACGATGTAGAGTGCATATTGCCAGTATATAGCCTTGCGCTGTTGCCAAAAGCACAACAGGGCATACAGCGCCATCATGGCTAACATTCCATCGAGAAACAGGCGAAGGGTTGGGTACGAAACAGCTACGGTGTTCATCGGGCAATGGGTTCAGGCATTGGGCAATTGTAAAAATACAATTACTGATGAAAAAGTAAATTAGACGATTCTATTTTTCACAAGATAACGACTTCAACCCAGTGCATAACAGCAAAAGAAGTCCTGTACTCTTCAGTACAGGACTTCTGAAATTATCCCTAATGCGTTTCCTTAAACCGTTGCCAGCATCGAAACGGCTTTGGCTTCGAGCAGACTTTCGCCCATGAGCCATTCGTCGGCGGCACGGGCGGCTTCGCGGCCTTCCGAAATGGCCCACACCACTAACGATTGCCCCCGGCGCATATCGCCAGCCGCAAATACTTTCGGGTTGGCAGTGGTCTGGTAGTTTTGGGTTTTCACATTGCCGCGCTCGTCAAAGTCCAGCCCCAAATCAGTCAGTAAGCCGGTCTGTTGCGGGTGCAAAAATCCAGCCGCCATCAGGGCCAGTTCGCAGGGAATATCGCGCTCGGAGCCGGGCAGTTCGGCCATCTGCATCCGGCCATTTTGGTTATCCCAGACCAGATCAACCACGCGCAGGGCTTTCAGGTTGCCGTTTTCATCACCAATAAATGCTTTGGTATTGATTGACCAATGCCGGTCGCAGCCTTCTTCGTGACTCGTGCTGGTGCGGAGCATCATCGGCCAGTTGGGCCAGGGTGTGTTTTCGGCGCGGTCTTTGGGCGGCATTGGCATCAATTCAATTTGGGTAATACTGGCCGCGCCGTGCCGGTTTGAGGTGCCAACGCAATCGGAACCCGTATCGCCCCCGCCAATCACAACCACGTTTTTGCCCGTCGCCCGGAGTTCACCATTTTGATAGCTAACTCCCTGATGGTCAACCGAAACAGGCCGTTCGGCAATGCGCTTGTTTTGCTGACTCAGAAACTCCATCGCCGGATAAATGCCCTTGAGGTCGCGGCCCGGAATCGGTAAATCACGCGGCACAGTTGAGCCACCCGTGAGCATCACCAAATCAAACTCGTCGGTCAGTTCATCGGCTTTGATGTCCACACCAACATTTACGCCCGCTTTGAAGATGATTCCTTCGGCTTCCAGCACGGCGAGTCGGCGGTCAATCGTCCATTTTTCGAGTTTGAAATCGGGGATACCGTAGCGAAGCAGCCCGCCAATTTGGTCGGCCCGTTCAAACACGGTGACGGTGTGACCAGCCTTGTTGAGTTGAGCGGCTGCGGCCAATCCTGCCGGACCAGACCCCACAACGGCAACGGCTTTACCAGTCCGCTCAACGGGCGGACGTGCCACGACATAACCTTTCTCAAACGCTACCTCCGCGATTGATTTTTCGATAAACTCGATAGCAACGGCGGGCTTATTGATGCCCAGCACGCACGATGATTCGCAGGGGGCGGGGCAAATCCGGCCCGTAAACTCCGGGAAGTTGTTGGTGCTGGCCAGAATTTCGTAGGCATATTCCCAATTCTGCTCATACACGGCGTCGTTAAACTCCGGGATGATGTTGCCGAGCGGACAGCCGCT
>JBBRUV010000417.1:0-3774 GCA_038247465.1 Cytophagales bacterium | reverse complement strand
GCCGCAAGACGTGTTTCTGTTTTCGGATACCATCAGCAACAACGTCCGCTTCGGCAAGCCCGATATGCCCCAGAGCCGGATCGAAACCGCCGTGCGCGATGCCGACCTGTTGCAGAACATCGTTGATTTCCCCGAAGGCTTCGAAACGCTTATCGGCGAGCGCGGTATTACGCTCTCGGGCGGACAGAAACAACGGTTGAGTATTGCCCGCGCTATTGCCCGCGACCCCCGGATTCTGATTCTCGACGATTGCCTGTCGGCGGTGGACACCAACACCGAAAACATCATTCTCAACAACCTGCAACGGATCATGGAAAACCGCACGTCGGTCATTATTTCGCACCGCGTGTCGTCGGCCAAACTTGCCGATTACATCATCATGCTCGACAACGGCGAGATTGTGGAAGAAGGCACGAACGACGAACTCTTAGCCCGCGACGGCGCCTACCGGGAACTGTATGACAAGCAGTTACAGACCGAGGAAGTTTAATTTTCAAAAACGTATGGCTACCGAAAACCCCCGCGTCTGGTTCAAAAGTATCTCGCTCGAAAACGTCCGTTCGTTTGGCAGCAGGCAGACCATTTACTTCACCGAAGACGGCACTGAAAACAGCCCTGCTGCCCGATGGAACGTGATTCTGGGCGATAACGGAACGGGAAAAACAACGGTGTTGCGGGGGTTGTGTTTGGGGGAAGAAGCAACTCCTCAATCTTCCGACATATTCCTCCGATATTTAAGCGAAATAGGATTTATAACGATTATCAACCATAAAGAAGGTATTGAGAGCGGGCGATCTTTTGAGATTAAAAAACCTAAAGTATATCCTTCAACTATTGCGATAGCAGAAGGAAGCTATAATCCGGTAGGGGAACACTTTGATGAAAGGCCGTTTTTGTCAGCGTATGGGGCAAGCCGACGGATTGGTACGAACGGTATTCCTGATGAAGAACTTAGCCGAATAGCCAATCTTTTTGATGATAATTCAACACTGACGAATGCTGAAGCTTTGTTAAGATTGGCTGAGTATGCCACGCTGCGCCAGGAAAACGGGGCGAAAGATTTTTATACGAAAGTTAAGACTATTCTCCTTCGGCTCTTCAGGAATGAAATTTCAGAGATATACATTCAGCCAAGTTCTCGCATAATTAACCCGCCTGTTTTCTTCAAAACCCACTACGGTGATGTGCGGCTGCATGAACTTAGCCTCGGCTATAAAACCCTCATCGCCTGGATGGTGGACTTTGCCAAAGGCTTGCTTGACCGCTACCCCGATAGCCCCGACCCACTCGCCGAACCCGCCGTTTGTTTGGTTGACGAAATTGACCTGCACCTCCACCCCCGTTTCCAGCGCAAAATCATCGGCTTTCTGACCGAGACCTTCCCCAATACGCAATTCATCGTTACAGCACACAGTCCGCTGATTGTGCAAACCGCCGAAGATTTCGACGCGAACGTGATTCTGCTGAAACGGGTGGGCGATGAAACCCACGTTGTCAACGACCCGGTTGATGTCAGAAACTGGCGGCTCGATCAAATTTTGACGAGCGAACTGTTCGGCTTAGAATCAAGCCGGGCTAAAGGCGTGACCGACATGCGGAATGAGCGCGATACGTTGTTGGCTAAAAAACGACCTACCAAAGCCGACCGCGCACAAATCAGCACGTTGGAGGGCAAGATTGGCTTTGTGCCACACGGAAACGACGAAACCGAGATACAGGCCGAAACGATTATCCATCAATTAGCCGATGCCCTGCGGAACCGCGCAAAATGATTCAGATTGCCAAAACCTCAAACATCCCGGTCATTCTCACCACAAAAGGCGCGGCTGCCACCCAAACCAACCGGGACTTGTACGACGCGAACCCGGCAGAGTATGATGCCGGCAGCCGTAAATTTGACATTGACAGTAATATTTACGGGCATGAGTCGGTGAAAACGCAACTCATTGATGAACAGGCTGGTAAGTGCTGCTTTTGCGAAGCCGACTTCACGGCTAACGGCTACGGTGATGTTGAGCATTTTAGACCCAAAGCGGGTTATAGCCTTACGGTATCGGGGCGTCTGAATCGGCCCGGTTATTACTGGTTGGCCTACGACTGGCAAAACCTGTTTTTCTGCTGTCAGATCTGTAATCAACGATACAAGAAGAATTACCTGCCCCTCGAAGATGAGACTCGTCGCGCCCGCAATCATACATCCGATCACCAGTTAGAGACGTTGGCGATTTTGCACCCGGTCGCTGACGAGCCAGCCAATCACCTCACATTCAACCAGCACGTTATCAATGATTTAACGCCAAAAGGAAAAAAGTCAATCAAAGGCTTTGGGTTAGACCGGACGAACGTTAACCGTATGCGGGAAAAGCATTTGCAGAATGTGCGAAACAATGTAGTCCTGGCTGGTTTTGATTTGGCATCGGTTGACGAAACAGAGAAAACCGTGCTGAGCGTCCAGTTCAACATACCCTGGATAGATCTGGAACAACTTATCCTGACGGCCAACGCCTTCGTTGCCAAAGCAGCCCGTGCCGATCAGCCGTTCGCGCTTATGGTTCGCTGCAATTTTCCCAATCTGCCAACAATCTGAATGAGTATCCCGGCTGGCTGGCTGCGCCCCCCAAACTTAATATTCCCGTAACATTGCCTTTCTGAACTTTGCCGAAGTTTTAACCCTGTTTTAATCTCGTAAAGTCATGAAAAAAATCCTACTTCTCGTCGCGTTGCTTATGCCGTTGCTGTCTTTCGGGCAGTTGGGGCCGGGCAGTGTGGCTTTCACCGGCATCAACGGTGACGGCACCGACGACCTCGCCTTCGTTACGCTCGATGCGCTGCCGGCCAACACAACCATCTATTTCTCTGATTCGGAGTGGAGTGCAACGGGATTTCCTGCCGCCGATGAAAGCCGCATCACTTGGCGGTCGGGCAGCACCTCCATTGCCGCCGGAACAATCATCACCTTTACCAACATCAACCCCGATCCGGCCACGCCCATCGTGACCAATATCGGCTCGGCTACCATCACCGGCAACCGGGGTGTAGCTGCCGGGGGCGATGCGTTTTTTGCTTACCTCGGCACCGACGATAACACGCCGACGCAATTTCTGGCCGCTATCTCGACGAGCGGGGCCGCTGAATTTGGTTCGCTCGCCGGAACGGGCCTGGCACTGGGCACGTCGGCGGTCGCGCTGGATGGTGGCCTGGCGATTGCGGTCTATAACGGCCCCCGCACCGGCATCAGCCGCGTCTGTTACCCAACCGTGCTGAACAACGCAGTCAACTGGCTCGGTCAGGCAAACATTGCCGGCGACCAAAGTGCCGATGCAACCGCTCCTGATGTGCCGTTCAGCACAACGGCCCTTACGTTTGGCACCAACTGCCCCTTGCCAACCATTTCGTTTAGTGGCAGCAGCCGTACCGTAATTGAAGGCGCGGGCGTGATTTCCATCACGCTGGCGATTGCTAATCCGGGCAGTCAGTCGGCTTCTGTTCAGGTAGTTGTATCGTCGGGGTCGGCACAGGCGGGCGCAGAATATAGCTTCGTCGGCTCGCAGACCATCACGTTTCCGGCCAATGCAACGGTTTCGCAGGTGGTTTCGCTGAGTATCGGCGACGACACCACGCCCGAAGCCGACGAGTATGTGTCGTTCCGGGTGCAAAGCCCGATTAACGCGCAAATCGGGGCGGTAAACTCGTTTCTGCTCTTTATTCAGGATAATGACAAAGTCACTCCCGTTAGCAGCGACCCCTGTTTTAACCTGCAATTGCTGACCACTT
>JBBRUV010000416.1:0-3778 GCA_038247465.1 Cytophagales bacterium | reverse complement strand
GCGTGTTTGTGGCGAAAGCCTTTGGCAGTACCGACGCGCACCTCAACCCCGCCGTAACGCTGGCCTTCGCCATCGCCACCGACAATTGGGCCAATGTCTTGCCCTATGTGTCGGCTCAACTACTGGGCGCGTTTCTGGGCGCGGTGCTGGTTTGGCTGCTTTATCGTCAGCACTTAGCCATTACCGACGACCCATTTGATAAACTCGCCGTGTTTGCCACCGGCCCGGCTATTCGCCACACCGCCGACAACCTGACAAGCGAAGGCATCGGCACAGTAGTCTTGATTTTGGGGCTGGCCGGCATTTCCTCCAAAGCTCTCGGTGTGCTGGCAATCGGTGTCGGGCCATATTTGGTCGGTATCTTGGTCTGGAGCATCGGATTGTCGCTTGGTGGCACCACCGGCTACTGCATCAACCCCGCCCGCGACCTCAGCCCGCGTATTGTTCATGCGCTGTTGCCCATCCCCGGCAAAGGTTCATCTGACTGGGGTTACGCCTGGATTCCGGTGGTTGGGCCGTTGATTGGGGCGGTAATCGGGGGACTGCTGATAAAAATGTTTGTGCTGTAAGCGGGTACATGACAAAATCGCTCTCACTATCTTTGGTAAAACTTACGCATCATGGAAACCCTCATCGAAACACCCAAGAAAACACGTCGGTCGTTCCCTGAACTCGTTTATGAACGCTGGGGCGGGGTCACTTACTACCGAAAAGGATACAGCGATGTGCTGAAAAACCAAAAAAAACCCGCCGATATTATGGGAGCCGGTGGATTACAGTCATTTGTAGTTAGCTATATTCATGGAGTCATATTCGGCGCGATTGACCGCCAAACGTACCGACTCTTAATCAGTGAACCCGGTTTGCACATCGGGACAAAAGAAAACCTTGCCTGCGACGTGATGGTGTATGAACGGGCGGTGCTGACCAACGACAAAATCACGACGAAATACGTGGACATTCCGCCGTTGGTAGCCATTGAGGTGGGCGTAAAAGTGGAACTCAAGAACACTGCGCTACCATCGTCTTCCTGCGTCTGATTTGTTGATACAAGGTACAAAAAAAGGCGAACACGTTGTCCGCCTTAAAAGCCCCTACCCTGTTTTCAGGAGAGCGGCTAAAAAATAGTTCAGTGTAAGCTCCTCCCCTGTTTTCAGGGGAGGGGTTGGGAGGGGTTACTCCATCAACATCGCTTTGCCGCTCATAATATCGTTTTCAACGGTCTTGTATTTCACGTCTTTTTTCACCGTGCCGTCTTTATAACGTACGCTGACCTTTTCGTTACGATTGGCAATTTTCACCACCTTCACCGGAGCCTGTTTTGGCAGTGACATTGGCGGTGCGCCCGCCCCGGCAGCGTTATTGTTTGCCATGCGCCGGGCATATTCTTCGGGGCCGGTGGCGAGGTGGTCGTCGTCAAACTCCTCCATGTTGGTATGCAGTTCGGGCATTTTCGGGCTTCGACGCTGCACCGGGGCCTGACGGATCTCCTGCTGCATTTCCTGCTCTTCCTGCACCGGGATATCGCCTTTGGTGAGAAAACTGACCGTATCGAAGTTGACCTTGCTCAAAAACCGCTTGAAGAGTTCGATAGACTCAAATTTATAGACTAACAACGGGTCTTTTTGCTCAAAAACCGCGTTTTGTACGGACTGTTTCAGGTCGTCCATCTCGCGGAGGTGTTCTTTCCATTCCTGGTCAATGAGCGAGAGCGACACCGCTTTTTCCATCTCCGTCACTAACAGTCGCCCGTTGGTTTCGATAGCCTGGCGCAGGTCGCAAACCACCGTCAGCTCGTGCAATCCGTCGGTAAACGGCACCACAATATTCTCGATATGAGACTGTTGCGTCAGCACCTGTTTCAATACCGGCGTAGCTTTCCCGGCGATGGCTGCGTTTTTGGCCTGATACTGCGCTTCGGCTTCGTCGTACAGATGCCGTACCTGTTCGGGCTTTTTGAGTTTGCTGAATGTCTCGGCAGTCAGGGTGGTTTCGGCCCCGATTGACGTAAGTAATTGCAGTTTTACCTCATCGAAGTTGCCTTCTGAGTTTGCCACGATTTCTTCGCAGACATCAAACATAATGTTGGCAATATCGAGCGAAAGCCGGTCGCCGAAGAGCGCGTTCCGGCGACGCTTGTAGATGGCCTCGCGTTGGTAGTTCATCACGTCGTCGTATTCGAGCAGCCGTTTCCGAATCCCGAAGTTGTTTTCTTCGACCTTCTTCTGCGCCCGTTCAATAGATTTCGTAATCATCGAGTGCTGAATCACTTCGCCTTCTTCCAGCCCCATCCGGTCCATCACTTTGGCAATCCGGTCGGAGCCAAACAAGCGCATCAGACTGTCTTCGAGCGAGACAAAAAACTGCGACGTTCCCGGATCGCCCTGCCGACCGGCGCGGCCCCGCAACTGCCGGTCAACCCGGCGCGACTCGTGCCGCTCGGTACCAATAATTGCCAGACCGCCCGACGCTTTTGATTCTGCCGTGAGTTTAATATCCGTTCCGCGCCCGGCCATGGTGGTGGCAATGGTAACGGTTCCGGGAAAACCCGCCGAAGCCACAATTTCGGCCTCGCGCTGGTGATATTTAGCGTTCAGTACCTGATGCTGAATCTTCCGCATGGCCAGCAAGCGGCTTAACAGTTCCGAGTTTTCGACCGATGTCGTTCCCACCAGTACCGGGCGGCCTTGCTCAACCAACAGGTTGATTTCGTCAACAACGGCATTGTATTTTTCCCGTACCGACCGATATACCCTGTCTTCTTCGTCGCGTCGGGTAATGGCCCGGTTAGTCGGAATCACCACCACGTCGAGTTTATAAATCTGCCAGAGTTCCGACGCTTCGGTTTCTGCCGTACCCGTCATCCCGGCCAGCTTGTGATACATCCTGAAATAATTTTGGAGCGTCACCGTCGCGTAAGTCTGGGTAGCATCTTCGACTTTCACGTTTTCTTTGGCTTCAACGGCCTGATGCAACCCATCTGACCACCGCCGGCCTTCCATAATCCGGCCCGTCTGTTCGTCCACAATCTTCACCTTACCGTCCATAATCACGTATTCGGTGTCACGCTCAAACAGCGTGTAGGCTTTCAGGAGTTGATTCACGGTGTTAATCCGCTGCGTTTTCACCGAATAATCCCGAATCAGGGCTTCGCGACGCAGGATTTTGTCCTGCTCGGTTAGGTCGTCATCCTTGTCAATGGCGTTAATGTCAATGGATAAATCGGGGAGGATAAAAAACGTGGGGTCTTCGCCGGTGCCGGTGATAAAGTCAATGCCTTTTTCGGTGAGGTCAATGCTGTTGTTGCGCTCGTCAATGGTGAAATACAGCGGCTTGTCGGCTTCCGGCATCAACTTCTGATTTTCGGAGAGATAAATAGACTCCGTTTTTTGCAGCAGGGCTTTGTTACCCATCTCGCTCAGAAACTTGATCAACGGCTTGTGTTTGGGCAATCCCCGGTGCGCCCGAAACATCGCCAACCCGCCTTCTTTATCGTTGCCCGCCGTTATTTTTTTCTTGGCTTCGTTCAGCAAATCATACACCAATTTCTTCTGCACTTCAACCACGCGGCTGATGCGTGGCTTGAGTTCGGCGTAATCCTGCTCGTCACCACGCGGCACCGGCCCACTGATAATCAACGGAGTACGGGCATCGTCCACCAATACCGAGTCAACTTCATCCACCATGGCGTAGTGGTGTTTGCGTTGGACGAGTTCGCCGGTTTCGCGGGCCATATTGTCGCGCAGGTAATCAAAGCCAAATTCGTTGTTGGTGCCGT
>JBBRUV010000415.1:0-3779 GCA_038247465.1 Cytophagales bacterium | reverse complement strand
ATACCTACTCGGCCTTCCTGAACCATGCATTCTCACCAGAGTTCCGGCAGTTCAAAAACTTCATGAGTTATGACCGTCGATGGCTCGAAACCGTTGGCTCTGACGACAGCACGGGCCGGGCAGTCTGGGCATTAGGCACCTGCATTGGCCGCTCTGCCGACCGCAACTGCCAGACCTGGGCAATGGGTTTGCTTGAACTGGTGTTGCCCACCATACCAACCCTGAGTTCGCCCCGCGCCTGGGCCTTTGCCTTGCTTGGTATTCACGAATACCAGAAGCGGTTTGCTACCGACCGGCTCGCCAAAACCATTCAGCAGCAACTGCTCAACAAATTGGCCTTCTGCCATGCCGAAACGGCCACCGAAGACTGGCTCTGGTTTGAGAATACACTTAGTTATGACAACGCCAAGTTAGCCCACGCGCTGCTGGTATCGGGCAATGACACGCTGGTACGCACCGGCCTGAAAGCGTTACGGTGGTTAGTGGAAATACAACTTTCTGATGGCAATACCACCGGATATTCACATTTTCAGCCCATTGGCTCAAACGGGTTTTACGTGAAAGGACAGGCCCGCGCCTATTTCGATCAGCAACCGCTCGAAGCACAGAGTATGGTGTCGGCGTGTTTGGCGGCCTTCCGGCTAACCAACGAGACGTATTGGCACAAACGCGCCCTGCGGATTTTCAAGTGGTTTACGGGCCTGAATGACCTCGGCCTGACGATTTGCGATCCTGACACGGGCGGTTGTCGGGACGGGCTGCACATTGACCGCGTAAATGCCAATCAGGGAGCTGAGTCAACGCTGTCTTACCTGTTGGCCCTGACCGAATTACGGGCCGCTGACAAAAAACGATACGAAATCGAAACCGAGGTTGAAGCAATTGATAGCGGCATTACGGCGTTAAATTAGCCGCTACTAATTACCAGATTATGACTATTAAAGCCACGCGGACGGGTATTGTGCTACGCCCCGACCCCAGCCGCGTTTTGTTCCGCCCGTTCGAGATTGGCCTCACCAGCCGTGTTGTCAAAATCATTGCGCGGGTTAGTTCGCTCACCCAAGAAGAGGTGAAGCAGAAACTCACCGAAGTAATTCAGGAGTTTGGCAGTCGGCATTATCGGTTAGAGCAATTTTTTCTGAAACGGTTTGAGACTATCAAGCCCAACCTGCTCACCGACGAACCACTGACGCAGGAGCGGAAACTGTTGCTCGGCGCATATTTTACGATGGAATACTCGCTCGAATCGGCGGCATTGTTTAACCCCTCAATGGTTTGGCACCCCGATCAGACCAATGTACCGCCCGGTTATAAACGGTTCATTCTCAGCCTGCGGGCCACTGGTGAGGGCCACATCTCGTCTATTTCATTCAGGATGGGATACGTTGACGAGATCGGAAAAATTGTGATCCGCAAGCCATCGCGCTACGTGACCTCGCCCGAAATTGAGCCGCATCAAGCGTTTAACAAGGGTCAGTTTGAGCGCAAACTGTATGAGTTGCGGCTCAACAACAGCATTTCAGACCGGATCATGGCGGGTATGGCCGATGAGTTTACGCTCGATGACCTCGACGCGCAGATCAAGCGTATTACCACCCAATACCGCTATAATGCCGAATACGAAACCATTGCGGGCGGGATTCTGGGCCTGGCCCGGTCGAACTATGAAGTGCATTTCGACGACGATATGCAACTCGACGAAAAGTGCATTTTCCCGACATCGCCCAACGAAACCAACGGTATCGAGGATGCCCGGTTTGTGCGGTTTACCGACGACGATGGTGAGGTTTGCTACTATGCCACCTACACGGCTTACAATGGCCGGGTAACGTTTCCGCAGTTGTTACAGACTCAGGATTTTGTGCATTTCAGGGTCAGCACACTCAACGGAGCCGAGGTAGCGAACAAAGGCATGGCGTTGTTTCCGCGCAAAGTCAATGGAAAATACGCCATGATTTCGCGGCAGGATGGCGAGAATATTTACCTCATGTATTCCGACGATTTGTATTTCTGGCAGTCTAAAGAATTGATTCTTAAGCCAACTTATCCCTGGGAATACGTGCAGCTCGGCAACTGCGGTTCGCCCATCGAAACCGAAGCCGGTTGGCTGGTACTGAGTCATGGCGTGGGGCCGATGCGAAAGTACGCTATTGGCGCTTTTTTGCTTGACCTCAACAACCCGTCTATCGTGCTGGGCCGCACCACCGAGCCAATCCTAAGCCCCGACGAAAACGAGCGCGAAGGCTACGTGCCGAACGTGGTGTATAGCTGCGGGGGCTTGCTCAATGGCCGCGAACTGATTATTCCCTACGCCATGGCCGACTACGCCAGCAGCTTCGCCACCGTGAACGTTGATGACCTTCTGGCCGAACTCACAGCCCAAACCTAAGAAACTGCCCGGTTTTTAACCAGCGGTCAAGTTCGTTACCATACATATTAAAAAAGCCCGTTTCTGAACCAGAAACGGGCTTTTGGGTTGTAAAAATTTCTCAACTACCGCATGCTTCGCAGTCGTCTTTGTTATCTATCGAGCAAATCATGGCTGCATACGCCTGATCCGTTTCGTTGGCTACCGGCACCGGGTGCAACGCCTGCTGCTCGCGGGCGTATTGTTCGTAGTTGAGTGGCACTTCAACGGGCGCGGTTTCTGACGTAGCCGCCTGTAACATCGGCTCGGCCTGGGGTTGCACCAACGTAAACTTCACCGCGTCGGCAGCAGCTTTGGTGCGGAGGTAGTACATCCCCGTTTTCAGACCCTTGCGCCAGGCGTGAAAGTGCATCGAAGTCAGCTTTCCGAAGTTTACATCCTGAATGTGAATGTTTAGCGACTGCGACTGACAGATATACACGCCCCGGTCGGCGGCCATATCAATAATGGTTTTCTGCTTAATTTCCCAGACTGTTTTGTATAGGTCCTTGATATTCTGAGGAATACCAGGAATAGCCTGCACCGAGCCGTTAGCTGCGATGAGGTTATTCTTCATCGCATCGTTCCACAAACCGAGTTTGACCAAGTCGCGCAGGAGGTGCTTGTTCACCACAATAAACTCGCCCGACAGCACACGCCGGGTGTAGATATTGCTCGTGTACGGCTCAAAACATTCATTATTGCCCAGAATCTGACTCGTCGAAGCGGTTGGCATGGGGGCCACCAGCAGCGAGTTTCGCACACCGTGTTCCATGACCTCTTTCCGCAACGATTCCCAATCCCACCGGCCCGACTTGGGAGATATCCGTCCACCGTCGCGGTCCCAGAGGTCAAACTGAAATTGCCCTTTCGAGATCGGCGAACCGGCCCAGGTTTCGTAGGGGCCTTCGGTTTTGGCGAGTTCCATCGAAGCCGTCATCGAAGCGAAGTAAATCGTCTCGAAAATGTCTTCGTTGAGCCGTTGCGCTTCTTCCGATTCAAACGGCATCCGAAGCATGATAAACGCATCGGCCAGGCCCTGCACACCGATTCCGATGGGGCGGTGACGCATGTTGCTGCGCCGGGCCTCTTCAACGGGATAATAGTTGACATCAATCACCTTGTTGAGGTTTTTGGTAGCAACCTTCGTGATGTCGTACAGTTTCTGGTGGTCGAACCGCAGAAAACCGTCTGCACCTTTGGTAATGTACTTCGGCAAAGCCAGCGACGCGAGGTTACAAACCGCTACTTCATCGGCAGATGTGTATTCAATAATCTCGGTGCAGAGGTTGCTCGATTTGATGGTGCCGAGGTTTTGCTGGTTCGATTTCCGGTTGGCCGCGTCTTTGAAAAGCATATACGGCGTTCCGGT
>JBBRUV010000414.1:0-3785 GCA_038247465.1 Cytophagales bacterium | reverse complement strand
GAGCAGCTAAATGATATTTTTATCAATTTTGGAAAAAAGTACAAGATTGATTTCGCTGTAGTTTAACAGTGATTATTTCAGTTCAACTACTTATCTCATAGCCGGTGACTCTCCCTCTTTCGCATCATTTGAAAAATCAGACAACACTTGTTTAGCAAGCATAGATTTCTGGATTGTTAAAATCGGACAGTCTGGACAAAAACAATGGGACAAAACATACGGAGGAGGCTCAGATGAGCATATTAGCTACATTTTGCCCACATCAGATGGTGGCTATTTGCTGGTTGGCGATTCTTCGTCTGGAATTAGTTGTGATAAGTCTGAGCCACGCCGATTTAAGCGTCTTACTCCTAAGGGTAATGGGTGGATACTGAAAATTGATACTAAGGGGCAAAAACAATGGGATAAGACATTAGGGGGCGAAAACTCTGACTATTTTAGTTCGGCTATGGAAACAGCAGATGGGGGTTTTCTTTTGGCTGGCTCATCTAATTCGCCCCCATCAGGTGATAAATCGGCTCCCCTCAAAGGTCAGCTCAACTTTCCTTATCCTGACTACTGGTTAGTCAAAGTAACTGCTACCGGGCAAAAAATATGGGACAAATCTTTTGGTGGTAATAGCTTAGACCAACTTGAGGCACTGATCCCTACTGCTAATGGTAACTTTCTGCTGGCTGGAACATCTGACTCAGGCGTCTCAGGGGATAAAACAGCCTTCTCTCGGGGCCGAGACGATTATTGGGCCGTGATGGTCAATGGCAACGGAGATAAACTGTGGGATAAAGTATATGGTGGCAGTGGTTCAGATTATCTGAAGGATGCTATCGCTACAAATGATGGTGGTTTTGTACTGGCTGGTTCGTCAGAATCGGGTGCAATAGCCGAAAAGTCAGATCCTTTGCGGGGAGTACGGGATTACTGGCTGATAAAGATTGATGGAGCAGGTAACAAGCAGTGGGACAAAACACTTGGCGGAAGTGATATTGATCAGCTTAGTTCGGTGGTCAAAACTAAGGACGACGGGTATGTAGCTTTTGGGAAGAGCCGCTCCCCGGTATCGGGCGAGAAAACGCAACCAACAACAACTGGGACAACAACTGATAATTACTGGATCGTCAAACTCAAATAAATCTAACACTCTAAAATTCTTTTCACCATCATGGCAACAGCAACTTCGTTTTCCTTTCCTAACTTCAAATACGGCTTTTTGCCGGAGTATTTCAAGGATGATAGTCCCCCGCAGAACAACACTCCCCCATCTCCACGACGGTCGTTCAGTCTGCGGCCCGGTCAGTGGGTGGCAATAGTTCCCAGACTTGCCAACGTCGAAAACATATTTTACGAAGCTGGTGGTTTATCCCACCTAATTAGCAACACCGGCGACTTAGATACAAGCATTGACGTTTCAAAACGGGCAGGTATGGATAGCGGTGAATTTGTTATCAATCCGCTGGAGTGGAATGCTATCGGCTGGAATGGACGAACCTCGCCTGCTGTCTGGACTGAAATCAGTATCAACAACGAGGTAAATAGTCACCTGTCCCCACTGGGTGGGAAATTGAGTTTTTTCGTGGATCAAATCGGCGAAAAACTTAGCACACTGTACGATGCAAACCTCGGGCAAAGCAATGGCTTCGGTATTGCCGAATGGAATGAATCATCCCAGCAACGAGACTGGGCCAAAGCCGTTGCAGCCATTGTACAAGACCCCATGCGAGCAGGGCGGTTTTACGGCGGTTACGACGGGCATCTCAATCTTAGACTAGGTCTCTACACTGGCAGGGTTGCCACAGGCATTGCAGCTGCTTTGGCAAATCCAGAGGCTGCTTATAATTTTGTTACGTCAACAAATGCAACAGCCGAGAATGGCTCTCAATACTCTGCTTTTCGAAATGATTTCTATTCCGCTACTGCAAAGATGTACGAACATCGGCACGGTTGCATCAAGATTTATCAGACCGGCGACACCAATATGCACCGCTTCGTTAGCGGCTCATTGATGGATTTTTACATTGACCGGCTCGCCCGGCGGCATATTCGCGAAGTTCTAAGCCCTGCTTACAACCGACGGTGTGCGGTTATTGCGTTTAGCGGATACATGGAAACATTGGACAGCAACAAAAGATGGTCAGTCCGATACACCCGCACCGAACCGGGGCGGGGTACGGTTGCCCGCACCACTTTCCCCCAATGGTCGTATTCATTGCAGTTATTTCTGTACACGGTGGCTCTGCTGTGGGATTTTGACCTGTATTCGTGGGAGAGTGAAGAGCGATTTGGTGACGACTCAACTGTTATTGATAGATTCTACGGCACCTACATTGAAGATGGTGTGAGAAAGGGAATACCGCCAGAGATTTCGGCCAATGACACGTTCACCCAGGCTACCACCGTGCGCCGATACTCACCAAACCAGGCCGTCTCTTATCCATTAAACCCACAAGGCGGACAAGACATTGTGCCTGTGGCGGCTGAACTGGCAACCTGGCTCAAGGAATGGGTGGGGAATTGGGATACTGAATTTGCGGCACATCGGGTAATTGGCGATCCTGTATTTACCACACTTGGTAGCACTTATCTAGCAGATCGTTTCGACCGAAGAGAAGGTATATGTCTGTTAGGCACCGACCGCGCTTACCGCCGGTGGGTGCTGTTTTGTGATACGGCTTTGCAACCCGGCCAAACCGAAGTGGTTGAGGTTAATCTGGGCGGATTCGATACGTTTACCTTCACCGCATACGGCCAAACCTGCCATGCGTTCAGAATCAGCGATGCGGTTTTTGTTGACTAACAATGCCGTTCGTTCCCGTAATCGCACCAAAAAGCCACAACGTTCATGTTGTGGCTTTTTTTCAGACGCAAAACTATCCGGGATTGAGACGCAATTATGCGTCTCTACGTTACTGCACCGATACAATCTTAAACTCGGTGCGCCGGTTTTGCTGATGGTCGCTGTCTCCGCAGTTTACACCGTCTCCGCAATCATTCACCAATTCAGATTCGCTATAACCCCAGCCATGCCAAATGCACACCAGCCCGGAACTCCTCATCAGCTAATCCATCCGTCGAAATAATGCGTGAGGTTCGGGCCTGCATCAGTTGGGCGTGGCGTTCGACCAGAAATAAGCTGAGTTGGGCAACGAGTGGGAACAGTGTCTCAAGCTGCGTGTCTTTGGAGCGAAGGAGACAAAAATGTAAGTTGAAGCGTCTCACCACGTCGTCGGTGTACATTCGCTGATCGGCGGTAATAATACCGTCAAAGCCATTCATAGCCATCAGGCCCAGCAGTTCACCGTTTTTGCGGCCCTTCCAACGCATATATTGAACCGTAACTACCTCAATAGGAGACAGAAACTCGTGCCGTAATGACAGTGGCAAGTTCTCATCCAGCAGCAGCTTCATGAATCTAACCGCTGTATGGTTTCGGGGTTGGTGAACGTTCGCTTGGCTAAAAGCAAAAATTCCCGGAGTTGTTGCGGGTCAACGGTCGGGTAGTCGTCGCAGAAGTCCTGTAATGTTTTGGTGCCGCTGGTCAGGTAGTCGAAGAGGTTGGAAAGTGGTACGCGGCTACCCGCAAAGAGTGGCACTCCGCCCGACGTTTCGGGGTCTATGCTGATGATGTCCGTTCGCATGGTTGTGTTGGTTTAAGTAGTCGCATACTTTTATTTTGCATTAAAAGGGCTGAAATTGATCTTTAGGTTAGTGCCAATATTCGCCATGCATCGATTGACCGCGTAAAGTAGGCTATCCTGTTCCAAATAATCTTCGGGGGTTAGCCACTCCAT
>JBBRUV010000413.1:0-3788 GCA_038247465.1 Cytophagales bacterium | reverse complement strand
GCCGAGCCGGGGTTCGGCAAATACAATATCCGTCCGTCGTTTTCCATTGCAAATGACCGCGCCAGAATCCGGCCTGGTAGCGTCACCCGCCGAACGAGTTGGAACGTGTCGCGCCCGCTAACGGTGGCCTGTTTGATGACATACAGAAAATCGTCGTTCCACAAACTCGGCACATAAATCTCGCCCGCTGTGGTTGGCTGCGGCACCGTGAGGGTGTTGGCCGCGCCGTTGGCCCGCACCGGCGACTGCCACGACGCGATGATACGGCCCGTTTGAGTATTCACTTTGAACAACCGGCTGTTTCGGCAAAGCAAAATGTTTCCGTCAGAATCGAGGCCAATGCCGGTATTATTACTGTTGCCGCCGAGAGCCGTGCCGGTCAGGGGCGAAAACGGGGTCGGCGTTCCGTTGGCGTTTTCGACATAAACGGCCCCGCCCAACGCGCTAAAATCGGTGTACCAGAGTTTACCCATGTTATCAAACGTGGCTCCATAGCCGTTGGGCGCGTTTGCCAATCGCCCGGCATAGCGGTATTCAGGGGCCGGTACTTCCACGAGTTCATCCAACGGTGCATCGCTTTTAGTGAGCATCAGCCGTTGCGCGTCGCTGGTGGTAATGTTGCGGCCATCGCTGGTCAGCAGCCGGTGATATAGTACGCGGGGTTGGTTGGCGGGCGCGTTGCCAAGTAGCGCGTACCACTCGGCTTCGGTGCGTTTCAGGCTCCGAACACGGCCTGTTCCGGTCTGAAAACCAATCGTGCGGAACGTTGAATCGGCAGACACCTGATAGATATACGTCACAGCATCGCCTTCATTATCAGTGGCTTCGTTCCACGAAATGGCAAACAGGGCTTCGATATTCCGCACGGCGTAGGTATTGCGGGTATTGCGATTGGCAAACGCGGCTTTAGCCGGAGCCACGTTGCCGGGTTCATAAAGCTGACTGCGAATTTCACCCGTTGTGGCCGAATCGGTCTGGATTTCGACGAACAAAGCACCAGCCGCCATCTGTTCCAGTACGTCTGCCGACGGATTATCGAGTGATAACGCAAACGACCCGCTCCGACGGTCGCTGGTGCTTACGGGAATGGTCGCGAGTAACCGGCCCGCGTCGCCGTTGCGCCCGGCATACAACCCCACCGCGTTGGTGGTACTGAGAACGTTACCGCGCAATCCAGAAAACGTGCCGGAAACGCTCAACCGGCCATTTTCGACCCGCGCCTGTGCGAAACCAATCCCGCGCTCGGCCTGCCCGATTTCTAAATTCAGGCCAGACAGCCGGGCGTTGGCTTCGCGGAGGTTCAGTTGTGCATCGCGCCGAATGGTATAGGTGCCGTTGTAGCCATACACAATCCGGGGCAGGATTTTATAATCGAACAGTGGCATATCGGCGGGGTTGCGGTAGGCAATTTCGTAGGTCGTGTAAACAATGGTGTCACGAACCGGCCCACCCGGTTTGGCGTAGAAAATATCCATAATCGTGACGGTGTTCGTGGCGGCCCGGTCGAGGTAAAGCCACTGCCGCGGCCCCGACCCGGCGGCTCCGGCGTTGAACAACTCAAGACTGCCCCGCCGACCCGGATAATAGGCGTGGTGGTGGCCGCTGAGGTAGGTATGCACGTTGGCGTTTTGCAGCAGGGTTCGAAGCGTATCGGCCCGGTCGAGAATATTGCCGGGCGCGTCGCGTTCCTGCGCCACGCTATACAACGGAATATGACCAATTACGAAGCGCATTCGGGCCGATTTTGCCTCGGCAGAATTCAATTGCGCCTGCACCCAGGTGAGGTTGTCAGCCGGGATGTTTGACGACGATGCGTCCCAGGAAGCAACGAATAAGTCCTTGATTTTGAACGAGTAATAATACGGAAAGTTGGTTTTGTCCACGAAGGGTAAGTTAGTCTGCGTGGTGTCCCAGTAGGCTTTTGCCAGCCGCCGTTCTACCTCAAACCCCGCCGACCGAATACCGTCATGGTTGCCGATGGTGAAGCCAAACGGTATTTTACTGGCCCGAAACGGAGTCATAATGCTGCGGTCGAAGCCCCGCCACATCGCGCTGACAACGGTGGTGCTGGTAAGTGGCCCCTGCCCGGCCACCATGTCGCCCCCGCACAACACAAAATCGGGTTGCCAGATGCGTGGAATCCGTTGCATAATACTGTCCACCTGCCACTCGTAGGTGGCATTGCCGAGGGCCGAATTCAGGTCACTGACCACCGCCATCCGCACATCGCCCCGTTGCGGCAGGGCCGGGAAACGTTCCATTTCCACGAGCCGGATAGCATCGGCAGCGACGCGGAAACCCGTTCCGGCACCCACGATATCCAGAAAATCACCATCGGCGAGTTCAAAATAACCCAGCACATTCCATTTAGCAACCGTGCTGTAATCGTTCTGATTGACCCGAACGGTATCGCGCCGATTGTTTCGGCGGTTCAGCACGAGCGGCACATTAGCCGCGTTGTTGTCGGCCACCGTCCACCAGGCCGCGAGTTGATAGCGTCCGGCGGGTAGGTTATCAAACCGATAGCGGGCACGGTTGCCGTTGCCGGGTGCGGCCCCGCGAGCGGCAGTATTTCCGTAGAAACTGCTCTGATTCAGGTTATTCCAAAGGCCGGTTTCGGTGTAGTTGGGGCTGTCGGTGTCATAAATTAGGATGGGGCGTTTGGTGGTTTCGGCCACTTCGCTCCAGACCAGCGCGGCAGCATTGGCGCGGAGGTTGTTGCGGTCGCCCCCGTCCACGTTCACCGGATTGTTGACCACTTCGCTGCCCGCCACCATCGCCGACGAGCCGCCCCCGTCGAGGTTCAGGGCTTCGCGGCAACCGAGTTCCTGCATCACCTGAGCCAGTTGGGGCAGTGTTACGCCCGCGCTGGCTTTCTGCCGCCCGTCAATCACTAAAACCACGAGTGTATTATCAGCCAGGTAGCCAATAGCGGTACGCGGATTCACGTCCACAAAGGCATCGTCGGTAAATAATTCTTCTTTGTTCGTCAGGCGAATTTGTCCGTTCTGCACCAGCACCGGGCCACCGCCAACAGCCTGAGCCGCGTTCCAGACGGTGCCGCTTGTGGGCGATGTTTCGGTCGGTTGCGGGGGCGCGGGCTGGGTTTCGTCAACCGGGCTGGGCGCAGCATACTGGTAGGTTAAGCCGTTGGCAAGGGTATAAATCCAGGCCACATCGGGCCGACGGTTTACCAGACCAAACGCCCCCCGAGTCGGGAAATACGTGCGGCTGTTGCGACCGATAGAGGCAATGTTGCTGGCGGCAAGTTCGCCATCGCGGAGGAGCAGGCTAACCGATTCGCTGGCTGAAAAATAACCGCCATTTACGGCAAAAATGCCCCTATTTCGCTCCAATGCCTGTTTTGTGGTTTCGAGCCGGAACGTACTGCCGCGTGGTTCGCCCACAGCACGGAGTTTCAGGTTGGCATCGTCGGTGCGGATAAGCGCGTAGGTGGCCCTGATTTGGTTGCCGTTGGGTAGTTTGCTCGTTGTCTCAAATACCCGGATACTGCCCGGCATCACCACATTAAGGTCTTCGCGGGGTGTCCAGCGCAGGTTAAACGGCGTAGTGGCGGTGGTGCTGCTGCCCGGCGTAGTGGTGCCGCTGCCCGGCGTAGTTTGCGCCACTGATAGTTGGGCAATAAAAAGGCCAGCCCACAACGCGAGGACTGGCCTAAAATACAGTTTGCTAATAATGCGAATTTTGGGTCTATCTAATTGATTTTCAGATAATTATTGCCAATAAAACAAGACAGCGTCAATAGTCGTATCTTTGAACTTGCACAT
>JBBRUV010000412.1:0-3790 GCA_038247465.1 Cytophagales bacterium | reverse complement strand
GTTCGTTACCCAATCGGCATTTGTCGGAGTTGGTATTTCGGCCTTTCCCACCAAACCCGTACTTTTAAGCCTGATTTAGTACATTCCAGCGATTTTTTAGCCGATTCCCGGCAACCCGATAAACCAACCAAACCGAGTATGGAAACCATTTTCACCACCGAGCGCGTCCGGCCCATTCTGGCGCGGGTTCGCGAATTTGTTACGACAGAACTGCTGCCGCTCGAAGCGGGATTTTCGCATCACAACCTCGAAAAAACGATTCCGTTGCTCGACGAAAAACGCAAACTCGTTAAGGCCGCCGGGCTGTGGGGGCTGCACCTGAGTAAAGAAGACGGCGGTATGGGCCTGACACTCTGCGAGTTTGGTCAGGTGAGCGAAGAATTAGCCCGCACCCCGTTTTTCGGGCATTACGTCTTCGGGTGCCAGGCCCCGGACATCGGCAACACCGAACTACTCCATAAATTTGCCTCTGCCGAGATCAAAGAACGCTACCTGAAACCGTTGATGGCGGGCGAA
Source organism: Cytophagales bacterium (assembly GCA_038247465.1). GTDB lineage: Bacteria > Bacteroidota > Bacteroidia > Cytophagales > Spirosomataceae > JBBRNH01. The sequence continues at coordinate 3,274 of JBBRUV010000412.1, read as the reverse complement.
ATTCGCTCCTGCTTTTCGATGACCGAACCCGAATACGCCGGCTCAAACCCAACCCGGATGGCAACAACAGCGGTGAAAGAAGACGGTGAATACGTGATTAATGGCCGCAAGTGGTTTACGTCGTCTGCCGATGGCGCGGCCTTCGCGGTGGCAATGGTGGTGACTGACCCAAACGAAGCCCCGCATAAACGCGCCAGTATGATTATTGTACCGACGGATACACCGGGCTTCAAGATCGAGCGCAATATTCCGGTTTTTGGCGAGGCCGGTATGGGTTGGTTCAGCCACGCCGAAGTGACCTATACCGACTGCCGGGTGCCGGTCGGGAACGTGATTGCGGGCGAAGGCATGGGCTTCCGGCTGGCGCAGGAACGTCTGGGGCCGGGCCGGATTCACCACTGTATGCGCTGGATTGGCAACGCCGAACGCGCTCTTGACCTGATGTGCCAACGGGCCGCGAGCCGCGAAATCGAAGATGGCGTGATGCTCGGCGAGAAGCAGTTTATTCAGGATTTTATCGCTGAAAGCCGCGCCGAAATTGATGCCTGCCGGTTGTATGTCTTGAACACGGCCTACATGATTGATACACAGGGCGTTGCCAACGTGCGGGATGCCGTATCAGGAATCAAATTCTACGTGGCGAATGCGTTTCTGCGGGTGCTGGACCGCGCCATTCAGGTGCATGGCGCGTTGGGCGTGACGGACGATACCATCCTGGCAGCCATGTATCGCCACGAGCGCGGAGCCAGAATCTGGGACGGTGCCGACGAAGTACACAAGCAAAATTTAGCGGCCAGTATCCTGAAAAAATATGGCTTAGACGTGAAAGCCAAAGCGCGGGAAATCAGGGAGTTGCGGCAGCAGATGATGGTAGATAATGTATAATGTGTTGACTAGAAGCATTATTCATTAACTCAGGTAGGGGTATTTCCCGTTTCGGTGGTCATAGCCTAACGCGACCTATACCGCCACCGATATGGGCCGCACCGCCTTTACCAGTCATCTAAACGCGCTGGAAGAGTTTATAAAACAAAACCCCGGCTGAAAGCAAGAGTAAAAGGTGCATGATTTGATACATCCCACCCAGAGGCTACCATCGGACAGGTTAATTTCCGGGGCCGGATGCTGCGCGGAGAACCGGGGTTTGTGCTGGTGAATGTGACAATATACCACAGAACAAAAATTTCATTTTTTCAAGTATTTTTATTTTTTGTAGGCAAAATAACAGTGTGCTGGTACTAAGTATATTTACTTAAAAAAATATCGTCTAAAGATCAAGAACTGCAAACTACTCACGCCAATACATGAATGAGCATTAAAAAGTGAAGTTTAAATTTTCGATGATTCAGAAACAGAGACCTAATTCTTGTCGTTCTTGACATGAAATGTATCCCATAACGCGCGGTGGGCTATATCTTACCAGTTCATTGTCATGTTTAACTCTTTAAATGTTACAATTTCGAAAAAATCTATTTCACGCTTACTTCCGATGAAAGGTTTTGACTTTCGCCTGTCTATGGCTCTGCTGACAGGTTGCGAGGACAATCAGCAGTACGCTGAACCTGTTAAGGAAAACGCCGGGCCTGGATCTGCTCGGAACGCAGTGAAGTCTGAGGATGCTATTAATGAGGAGTTGTTCGATCACGTGGCTAAACTTCTGGCTTTATCCCTGAAAGATAAGCAGGTCGGGCGGCTGTTGAAGACTGAGGTGGGTAAAAAATTTGATGGAGACTACGACGTTCTGTATGACCGGGTGAAAGAACTCTCTGTTGGAAACGAACCGCTCGAAAAGCGGCTGTCTAAGGTGAGTGCGGGAATACTTGGTTCTACGGTGCCGGATTTGCTGTTGGATTTACGGAACAAAACAAAGTCGGTGGATATTCTCAACATCTCGATACCCGTCAACTCAAATGGCAACGTGCATTGGCTGAGTGCAAAGGATGCGCCAACTAACCCAATTATTGTGGTTGGGATAAACGAGCGGGTCTCCCCTAAGAAGAAGAGCAAAGGTGCGAGAACGTCAAATGAATCTGACGATCAAATTGACGGGGGAGATGGCGGTGGCGGAGGGGGTGGTTACTGCGGAGATTGCGAGGGACCGAGTGTTTACTACGACCCTTCTTTACAGATTTACGCTGGCCCACCTCCTGTTTCAGCTTGCAGGCAGAACAGGTACTACGAATACCTGACAGCCATAAACTGCGTCCGGCTCAGAGATTACGAATCCTGGTGGAAGGGCGCACCAGAACTTGTACTACGGGTTTTTTCGCCGGCACAGAGCAACCGAGTGATATATTCGCCAGGCATTATTGAGCCTCCAACCGACAACGATGTGATGAACACATGGTGGTCTAAACAATTGTTGCTGTTCCAATGGAATTATGAAGCAATAGGCGACGCGGTTCACTTTTTGTGGCTGGAACGCGACCCCAGTACCCGCTCCCAGAAAATTACTATATCTTCAAAAGTTACCACGCCCAGTAACGCAACAACGGGTACACCCGGAACAGAAACTACTGTGAATACAGAGTACAACGTTGGTAAGGATGACCTGGAGTTAGGACAGAATGACGTGTACTTCACCGATTGTGCTGAGGTTGTTGACTACTATTGGTTCAAGTTCAAAATTGAGAAGTCTGCAACTGTAAGATAAAAGCCCGTCTGTTGAGAAGGGCTTGCTCTTCTCAACTTTATAACTAACCACTATGAAACGCATACTCTATGTGGCACTGATGGGACTTATGGTCTCATTAACCAACTGCTCTGATGAAAACCAACAACCGTTGATTAATGCTATCAACGGAAGCTGGACAGTTACCAGTATTGACGTGGTGGGTGGTGAACCGTCTGATTCATATTTTATCCCCAAAACGGGTACGTTGACGTTCGATCATTGCAAAGCATCTGACAGTCGTAGTGAGCCAGATGCGTGCAAGGGGAATTTCAGGGCTGACAACGAAATCACTAATTTTTCATACACGATTCACCACGAACCATCGGGGCAGGATATGCTGAATCTGTATGCTGTGGGCCGAAAGCACACCGGAAAACTATTGAGTGATCCGACTTCAACCTGGACGTTTTTGCGGAGAACTAAGCGTGAATTCACCATCGAACGGTGGTTCAGTTACGGGAAATCCGGCACGGTATCCATCAGAATAAACGCGACAAAACAATAAAACCCCTGCATCAATGCAGGGTCAATAGATTTTGCAATCCAGAATAGAGTATCGTTTGCCCCCGGTTTCTTACCGGGGGTTTTCTAAAATCAGAC
>JBBRUV010000411.1:0-3823 GCA_038247465.1 Cytophagales bacterium | reverse complement strand
TCCAGAGGTTATCCTCATTTGTGAGTTGGCAAAAAGTAAAGGTAAAGTTACCCGGTACTTCTATCTGGAAGGGTTGAAGGTCTTAGCCAATTTCATACTATTTCAAGACTTCATACATCAGCAAGGTCTTACGCAAGAGCCAGTAAATCAGCTACTTAGCATGGTCTGACAACCTTTTACTGAGTTTTCAATAAACAGTTTTTTTGTTACCAATAATCAGCTTTCAGTAAAGTATTCGACAGAGAAAAAAATCTACTCTTTGTCAATTATTCGCTGATAACTGTTTACTGATAACTGGTCACTGAAAACTTGGGTGGGTGAAAAAACGCGAACGACTGCTCGACAACGGCAAGCGCGTTGTGGGCAAAGGTCGGGCGTGGAGGGAGGAGAAAAACGGGGGATTTGCTGAACCACAAGCCGTTTATGGCAATCGGCGCGAGTTGAAAATGCCAGTGCAGCCCTAAGCAATGGTGCGCGTCTTTAAACGGAATTTGAGAATGGTCGTGCTGTTGGCGGTGGTGGCTGGTGTCGCCATAGTGCATTTCTAAAAACGCAGTCAGCGATAAATCTGGGGCAGTTTGGCGGTGCAGTTGGTAATGCTCCCACAACTCAGGGAGTTTAACGCACTCCTCCCGCACCGACGCGGGCAGCATAACGGCCAGCGACAGATACAGATTGAGGAATATCGTGGAGAAACGCGCCATTCGGGAAATTTACACAATTGGGGTGCAGATGGTTCTTTTGGGGACAGATAGGATTGAAATTCAGAATCATTCAACACAGAAACAGGTCAGGCCGAAGGCAATTCAGGTCTTTAGAAAATTAGCTACATCCTCCGGCGTGTCTAAATCCACCGCCCCCCCGGCAAACAAAATCGTAGCGCAATCGTAAGCGTGTTTCATCATCACGGGCTTGGCTCCCCGGTCGCCGGTCAGATTCAGAAGTTCGTTAAAGTAACGGGGTGAGAACAAGGCCGGTACGCCCACCTGACCGGCGTATTCACAGCCCACAATGCCCTTGCCAGACTCATTGAAAAGGGCCAGAATCTGCCGCAATAAATCCGGCGACACGTGCGGTTGGTCGGTCAGCAGCAGCAGCACCGCTTCTGTCTCAGGCGCATCGTTGAGCAAGGTTGAGAGCCCCACCCGCACCGACGAGGCCATGCCCGTTTGCCAGTCCGGGTTATGCACTGTCGTTACGGGCAGGCCAGTGAGTTCGGGCCTGATTTTTTCCTGATTGCCACCCATCACCACCACAATTGGCAGGGGGTTTTCGGGCGATTCAGACAGGGCCATAGCTGCCAACAGGGTTCGTTTCAGCAGCGTTTGCCCCTGATAAACAATCAATTGTTTGGGATTGCCGCCCATACGGGTCGAGGCTCCGGCGGCTAAGATGATGATTCCGGGCATACAGACCGTTCGATTGGTTTAATCACTGTTTTGTAACCTTCACTTTTTCCCATAGTTGGCTTATAGAGTTATATCACTAAACGAACTCGGCTATGATTCTCAAAATAGATCAGCTCCCAATCGAGCTACCCCGCCCCAATAACCCCTCGCCCAACAATGCGGCAGCCCTGCAGGAGCTTCTCGGTGGCAAATTTGGCGAAATGTCAACACTGATGAACTACACGTATCAGTCGTTCAACTTTCGGGGTCGCAAAAAACTCCGCCCGTTCTATGACCTGATCTGTAGCATTGCCGGTGAAGAATACGGCCACATCGAGGTTGTATCATACGCCATCAACCTGTTGCTGACGGGTGCCAGCAAACGGGGTATAGACCCCACCACTACGCCATTAGCCAACGGTGTAGATGCCCGCAACACCAGCCATTTTATTGCCAGCGGCCAATCAGCCTTGCCCATGGATTCAATGGGACGGTTCTGGACCGGCGAGAACGTGTTCAGCAGTGGCAACCTCAAACTCGACCTCCTGCACAATTTTTTTCTGGAGTGCGGAGCGCGGGCCAACAAAATGCGGGTGTACGAAATGGTTGATGACCCAACCGCCCGCACAATGGTTGGGTATCTGCTCGTTCGGGGTGGCTTACACGTGGTTGCTTATGCCAAAGCCCTCGAATTGCTGACAGGCGTAGAAGTTACCAAACTTCTCCCGGTTCCTGACCTGAGCAACGATGCGTTTCCTGAAGCAAAGAAGTTTATGGAAGACAAACTGCACCTGAAACTCTACACGTTTAGCCAGGACGATTACCAGCAGGCAGGTATCATCTGGAACGGCAACCATCCCGAAACCGGCGAGCCACTTGAAGTGGTGCAGGGAGCTATTCCTGGCCATACACCCCCCGACCTGGACGAGGAACCACAGCTTAACGCGCCCGGTGCCGACGATATTGACCCGGAGATGTTTGCCGACATCGCCAAGAAATTAGGTATAAAACTGTAAATCAGAACGATACCCAGTCTGATTGTCTCCCCACAAGAAACCTCCGTCTGCTTAGCAAGTGGGAGTTTCCTATGGGCTACGTATGCCATGCAGCTGCCGGTTTATTCACACGGTCGGCGGGTATCAATAATGGCCTGGATTTTCCAGACACCATTTTGCCGAACAAGCGTGAAGGCATTGGCTCCGCAGTGCCGCCGTTGGCCGCTGTAATAAAATTCGTAGGGAGTCCAGGCCGTAGCGAGATTGCCGTCGACGTGGATGGTCGTGCCGGTCAGCCGCTCATCGAGTGCGCCTTTTGGTGCTTTACCGATTGAGCGGGCAAAGTTGGCGATAACCTCGTTGCGTACTGATACCACACCTTGCTTATTCTCAACACTTTGCAGGGTTGCACCGGGCAAAAAAACCGACAGTACTACTGTTGAGTCGCTGGTTTTCATCCCGGCAAACAATTGGGTAATCGGAGCGCGGACAGCGGCATCGTCGGGCGATGTTTGGGCCAAAACCGGGGCGATGAGGGCCAGGAACAGGCAGCAGAATAGGTTTTTCATTTTTAAGTCAGGGGTTGATTTGCTTACGAAGGTCCGCTACAAACGCAACCGACACATCGGCAAATCGTGCAATTTGCTCATCGGTGAAGGAGGAGCCTTCAAGCAAGTTGTTTACGAACAGGGTGTCGCGCGCTACCCGTTCTTCTTTACGACCTATTTCAATGCCTTTGCGCTCGCCTTTGCGCTCGCCGAGTTTTTCGGCCCGGTACAGCAAAAATTCTTCAATTCCCATCGTCTGTCGTCGGTCTGTAAGTTTATCGTATTCGTCCTCAAAAATAACGCCTGTTTCCGCCTTTTTGAAACGAATATAACTTTTCAGGAAATTCATGAGCACCCTGATTTTGTCTTTCGGGAACGGCTTTGCCAAGAGCCGTCTTGCCAGGTCAATCTTTAGCGTCAGTAGCTTGTCTTCTTTGATTTTCTTTTTCTTCAGGGCTGTCAACACTGTCAGAACTACCGCAGCGAAGGGGTTGGGGTCAGCATCGAGTAGGTCAGCATCCTGATCGAGAACCTTGTAACTATTGAACTGATACGTCAGATTCGTTCCGTAAAATGACTGTTCGAACACCGCCGGGCGAAACGCTTTCTGGTCGTCGGTCAGAATGGCAAAGGCTGTAATTGGCTGCTCGTATCTATCAAAAATGCGCGAGAAATACGTGAACATTCGTTTAGTGAAATCAGCGTCAGAATAGCCCTGCACTTCGACGTGAACCAGAAACCATTGTTCAGTTCCCGATTTGGCAAACACTTTTACGACGTATCGCGTAAAGCCCCGCGCCTTTAGGCCGGGCGGGGCGGCCCGTGCCGATATAAGCGAACAGGCGGGTCGCCAAGGCCTTGTGCGGTTGGTTTTGTGCGCTTGACTACTAGT
>JBBRUV010000410.1:0-3854 GCA_038247465.1 Cytophagales bacterium | reverse complement strand
TCAGTGAACAGTTATCAGTGAATAATGACCATCGGACGTTGGTAACTGATAACTGTTCACTGCTCATTATCAAAGATACTTTTTCTCCCGCAGAATCTTGTCTAAATCGGCGCGGGGCATGGGTATTTTGGTCGGGTTTTTATCAATCCAGGCGATAAACGCTTTTTTGATGTCATCGGTCCAGGCCTGGTCAATCTGGCCGGGCGTAAAAGTGCCTTCGCGCAGCATCTGATGGCCGAAACCGTCTTCAATGGCGATGTATTCCGACTCCAGAATGACCTTCTCGGCCAGATGAGCCGGGATGAAAACAATGCCTTCTTTTTTGGCAAGCACCAGATCGCCGGGCAGCACAATGGCGCGGCCAATGCGCGTGGGGCAGTTGATGCAGGTCATGGTCATGTCCTGAATGTAACTGGGGTCATAACCGCGCACCCAGCCGTTGAAGCCCTGAATTTCTTCGAGACCTTCAAGGTCACGCACCGAGCCGTCAAAGATTACACCAGTTTTTGATTTGGCGTAGATCGAGTTGCCGAGGTTATCGCCGATGAGCGTTCCGCCCGCGATTTTGCCCATGCCATCGGCAATGTAAATGTCGTTTTCCTGGAGCAGGTCAATGGGCCACGAGTTGGTATTACCCTTGCGGTTCTGGGTTTTACCGAGGTCTTTGATGGGTTTCTCCATATCGGGGCGGCTGGGCATATACTGGGCCGTAAGGGCGCGGCCCACCATCGGCTGATCGGGCCTGATAATCTGCCAGTTACCATCAAACTGATTATTGTATCCGAGGCCGCGCAGAATACCCCAGGCTTCTTCGAGCGAAACATCTTTAAGCCGTTTTACGAGTGCATCCGAGACTTTGGGCCGCCCATCGGCAGAGCGTTCGCCTTTCCAATCGGCAGTATAAAACATCAATTGCTCTTTGCTCATCTGGATTTGAGCAATGGCTGGCGCACTGAGTAACGAAGCCACAAGCAGGGCCGGGAGAAGGATTTTTTTCATTTGGAGTTGGGAAAAAGGTTGAAGTTTTTTGTCATGCTGACGATAGGAAACATCCCTTGATATTGCTGTAAGATGCGTCCTATCGTCAGCATGACAAAAAACCGGGAAACAAGAATCATGGTCAAACATCCTCGAAAGCTACTCCGGCAAGTAAATTACTGCCAACCATTGATTTTGTGGCTAATAATTTCATTCCCGAAAATTCCCAAAAATCAGCATGAAAAATATCCTTGACCGGCTGAAACTACCAGCATCGGCAACCCCGCAAACAGCCGTAGCGCAACAGCCGCAACCTGAAAACCAAAAGCCGAAAGCGGATTCGTCCCGGCGCGGTTTCCTGCAAAAATCGGCCCTCGGCGGGCTGTCTATCGGGATGCTCTTCAACGGCCAGCACGAGCAGGAGATGGAGTTTATTACCCAAAAAGTTAGCCGCGATTCGAAGCCGAATGACCTGAAAATCACCGACTTGCGGGTCGCAATTTTGAGTGGTGTGCCGTTTTCCAGCCCCATTATCCGCATTGACACCAATCAGGGCCTGGTGGGCTGGGGCGAAGTGCGCGACGGGGCCTCGGCCAACTACGCACTCATGCTCAAAAGCCGGTTGCTGGGTCAGAATCCGTGCAACGTCGAGAAGATTTTTAAAATCATTAAGCCGTTTGGCAATCACGGGCGGGCGGCTGGCGGGGTTTGTGGCGTAGAGATGGCTCTCTGGGATTTGGCCGGCAAAGCCTACAACGTCCCGGCGTATCAACTCCTGGGCGGTAAATACCGCGACACCATCCGGCTCTACGCCGACACGCCCGAAGCCGATACCTACGAAGGCTTTGCCCAGAACATCAAAAAACGGAAAGACCTCGGTTACACATTTTTGAAGATGGATTTTGGCATTGATATGCTGGCCGACGAACCCGGCACACTCGTCAACGCGAACCTCTGGAACCTCAAAAATCAGTATGCGGGCAAGCAAACGCCCGTCGGAAATTACGGCCTGACCAAGCACCCCTTTACCCGGATTCAGGTGACGAAAAAAGGCTTGGATCGGCTTGTCGAACACGTGGGGAAAGTACGTGATTTAGTCGGTTACGACGTGCCCCTGGCTTCTGACCACTTTGGCCATTTCGACGTGAACACGTCTATCCAGATTGGCAAGGCGATGGAGCAATTCCGGCTCGCCTGGATGGAAGACCTTGTTCCCTGGTTCTATACCGACCAATGGAAACAAATTACTAACGCCATTGACACGCCCACACTGACGGGTGAGGACATTTACGCCAAAGAAGAGTTTATTAAGCTCATTGATGCACGGGCCGTTGACATGATTCACCCCGATCTGGCTTCGTCGGGGGGACTTTTAGAAACCAAGAAAATCGGGGATTACGCCGAAGAAGCGGGCATTGCGATGGCGATGCACTTTGCTGGCTCACCCATTGCGCTGATGGCAAACGTTCATTGCGCGGCTGCCACCGAAAACTTCGTGGCTCTGGAACATCATGGCATTGACGTGACGGGTTGGGAAGACATCGTGACGGGCATTAAACCATTGGTACAGAACGGGTTTGTGAACGTGCCGACCGCACCCGGCCTGGGCGTGAACCTCAATGAAGAAGCCGCCAAACGCTTCCTGAAAAAAGAAAACACCTGGTTTGCCCCCACCGATATGTGGAACACCCGCGATTCGTGGGATCGGGAATGGAGTTAGACTAAGTCTGATGGTTGGCCAGGGCTGCCCTTTAGGTTTGATGTTCGACGGTTGCCGGTGAACTGCCTGTGTGATTCGTCAGCAACCATCGAACATTTTTCTTCTACGCCCGGGTTTTGCCGTAGTTTTATGTTGCCCAAGCCCCCGATAATATGCGCCCCGTTCTTTTCAACCTTCCAACCTATTTAGTCGCGTTGGCGGTGTTGTTGCTTTTGCTGTTCCTCACCTTTATCAACCGAGCCGCTTACTTCGATGAAGCTTGGTTTGCCGAACAGTCCCTCTGGTTTTCCCGGCTTGGAAGGGTGCGCTCAGAATTATTTCAGGGCTATCACCGCTGGGAGGTCGGACTGTACGTTTACCATAAATTGTTTATCTGGGTCAACGCATTGGTAACGGCTTTGGTCGGCTTTTCGGTAGCAGGTAGTAAACTTGTCAGCATCTTCTTCGGGCTTTTCTGTGGTGTTTTGATTTGGTTTCACGGAAAAACCAAAGGAATGGAACAACAGTTCTTGTTAGTATTTCTCTATTTTGGCTGCGGGACACTGATGCGCTACACGTCGGTCAGTCGCCCGGAGGTGATGTGTATGACCCTTGGTTTTGCGTCTTATCTGGCTTTAGACCCGCCGGGCGGGTTAGCTGGCCCCGGCCCATATTAGGTGGCGGGCTGGCCCCGGCCCGTATTGGGTGGTGGGCTGGCCGGGTTGGCGGCACTGACTCACCTGAACGGACTGATTTATCTGGCAGCCGGGGCGATCTGGCTGCTGTTCCGCACAGGCTGGAAGCCAAGCGTACTGTTTTGCGCAACCGGGGTTGTTACGCTGTTACTGTACGGGGGTGATGCCGCCTGGCACAATCAGTTGCCATTGTTGGTCAGGCAGTTTCTGGAAGACCCCGCCACGCAGCAGAATTTTCACATAGATCAGAAAATTGAGGTGCTACTGAACTACCACCAGATTTTTTTTCACGGTATCAACGAAATCAGCCTAAGCGTATTGGCTATTCTTTGCCTGATTGGATTCAGGAAGCACTTAAGAATTGAAAACTCAGTAAAAGGTTGTCAGACCATGCTAAGTAGCTGATTCACTTGCTCTTGCGTAAGACCTTGCTGATGTATGAAGTCTTGAAATAGTATGAAATTGGCTAAGACCTTCAACCC
>JBBRUV010000409.1:0-3862 GCA_038247465.1 Cytophagales bacterium | reverse complement strand
CTGAGGGTTTTATGTAAACAAACGGATGAGGTAGCGCAAGCGGTTCAAACTGCCAAAATTTGTGAGTGGCAATGCAGTAAAAATTCAATTAAAACCTGGAGTTGGTGCAGCCCGGCTCTCTTCGGTAGCCGTTGTCCTGACCGAAGCCACCGATGTGCCGGCCGAGGTTACCGTAATCGGCACGCGCTCGAATGTAGCCTGCACCGACGTTGAGCGGCCCGTGCCGGTAGACGTGCTGATTGCCAAAGAGTTGCAGTCAACCGGGTAAATCGAACTCGGTTAGCAAACACGTGGTATTGACTTTGTGCCCTCGTTTCGGCAACCAACACGGCCCGGCCACCTGTTCACGGCCAGTATCGCCCTCACGGTCAACAAAACCAGTATCGTCGGTACTAAAGACACCGGCGCAATTACAGGCTGGCACCACCACCCCTATTTTGCTGATTGATACCGTGAGCCGCGCCCTGATCGAAACCAGCCAACCGCACCAGAAAGTATTGGTATCGGTTGGTTATCAAGTTGGTAAGCTGACCGTGAATCTTCGTTCGACGTATTTTGGTGCGGTAACGGCCTGGGAAAAACCCGCTAACCTGACGCACCGGAAACAGCCCTTCGGCGGCAAAAACGTGTTCGATGTCTCGGTGGTGTATGCGTTCAACAAGCTGCTCACGCTCACGGTTGGGGCCAACAATTTTACCAACGTTTACCCCGACCGGGTGTTTACCAACTATGCTGCATACCGCAACGGGCAGGTGCCGTACACCCGAAATGCCAATCAATTTGGGTTCAACGGATCGTATTTTTTCGGAAATTTGACGGTGAATTTTTGATGGAACGCGGATGACACAGATGCCTTCGGCAACGCATCCGCTGAATCCGCGTGCCATTAGTGTATGACCAATCTCCTGTTCCTGCTGGCTTGTTTGTTAATCGGGACGGGGCTTCGGCAGGGGCGCGTGGTGAACGGCGATACGCCCAAAGCCATTAACCAGGTCTTGATCTACGGGTGTTTGCCCGCGCTGACATTGCTGTATGCCAGTGAGTTACGATTTGACAGTCGGTACGCGCTGGCGGTGCTAATGCCCTGGGTGGTGTTTCTGGGAAGCTGGCTGTTTTTTTGGGCGATGCAAACCCGGCTGGGCCTGACCAACCAAAGCCGTGTGGTGCTGACGCTCACGGCAGGTATTCCGAGCGTATCGTTTGTTGGCTTCCCGATTTTTGAGCTGCTCTACGGCCCGGAAGGACTAAAAACGGCTGTGCTGATGAGTCAGGCCGGGTCGTTTCTGATTTGCGGTACGGTTGGGGTGTTGCTGGCTTCGTATCATGCACCGACAAAATCGGGCCAGACAATCACGGCGAAACAGTTGGCTATCAACGTCTTGCGTTTCCCCACATTTGGAGCATTTGCGGTAGCATTACTGCTCAACGCACTGGGTTGGCATTGGCCGTCGGTTGTGCGCGAGGTATTGCAGCGTGTGGGCAGTCCGTTCAGTTTTTTAGCGTTGTTGTCGGTGGGGATGCAGTTAGATTTCCGGCCCGAAAGCTGGCAGAGCCGGGCGTTGTGGTGGGGTTTAGGCTATAAATTGTTGCTGGCCCCGGCCCTGATTGCCTGTTTAGTGCTGTTTGTGCTGAATCAACATGGCCCGATGGCAGAAATCTGCGTAATTGGGTCGGCATTGGGGCCAATGAACACGGCGGCTGTGATTGCGGCCAACTACGGTCTCGACCCGCCATTGGCTGCCCGGATGGTGGGCATCGGCATCCCGCTTTCGTTGATTGTTATACTTTTAGTTCGTGGTTTGTGGTTCGTAGTTGGCTGACGCGAACGTAACCACAAATCACAAATCACAAACTCGCATGAAAATCTTCCAAAACCTCACCTTCTGGGTGCTTACCGCCATCGTTTGTGGTGTTCTCCTGGGCCATTTCGCGCCCGATATTGCGCTGATGCCCGTGCTGTCGGCACCGATAAAAATTAATCTGTTTCTGGCTGAATTTGAACTTAAAACCACGTTTAGCGAACTGTGCAGCAGCGCGTTTATCAGCGTGGTGAAGTTGTTTATCGCCCCCATTATTTTCCTGACCATTTTGCTGGGGATTATTTCAATGGGCGATTTAAAAAAGGTCGGTAAAGTCGGTGCGAAGGCGTTGATTTATTTTGAGGTTGTGACCACATTGGCGCTGATTGTGGGCGTGATTGTTGCCAACATTATCCGCCCCGGCGACGGCGTGGTGACGACTGCTATTGCCGGGGGCGACATCTCGAAATACACCAACAGCGCAACGGATTTCAGTTGGGCTAAATTTTTCTGGGATAATATCACCCTGCAAGTGCTGGTGCTGGCTATTGTGCTGGGCGTGGTGCTGAGTATGTATTCGGGTCGGCAGCGGCTTGTGGATGCGTTGCAACCCGTGTCGAAGAATCTGTTCAAGGCTCTGCACAAAGTCATGATTTTTGCCCCGATTGGTGCGTTTGGCGGCATGGCATTTACTATTGCCAAATACGGTGTGAAAACCTTGCTGCCCCTTGCCAAGCTGATGCTCACGGTTTATACGACAATGGCGATTTTCGTTTTCGGCGTTATGGGGCTGATTCTCTGGCAGTACCGCATCAAAATCTGGTCGTTTCTGGTCTATATTAAAGACGAACTGCTGATTGTGCTGGGAACGTCATCATCAGAAGCGGCCTTGCCCTCGCTCATGGAGAAATTAGAGAAGATGGGTTGCGCTAAACCCGTTGTGGGCTTAGTGGTTCCGGCTGGCTACTCTTTTAACCTCGATGGCACCACGATTTACCTCTCGATGGCAACTATTTTTCTGGCTCAGGTTTTCAACGTACAACTCACGCTGGAGCAAATCCTGACCATAATCGGCATTCTGATGGTGACCAGCAAGGGCGCGGCTGGCGTAACGGGCAGTGGCTTCATTGTGCTGGCCAGTACGCTCACGGCTATCAAGGTTATTCCGGTGGAGGGGCTGGCGTTGCTGCTCGGCGTTGATCGGTTTATGTCTGAAGCCCGCGCCATCACCAACTTTATCGGTAACGGCGTGGCAACGGTCTGGCTCTCAAACAACGAAAAAGCCTTCGACCGGGCGCAGATGGAACGGGCGTTTGGAGAGAGTATGGCGAAAGAACATCCGGTGGCCGTGGAGCGGGCGTTTGGGGAGAATTAACCAGTATTGCGTACTTTACTGCGTTAGGTGGTTTATGATGAGGTTTACGACAATTGGTGAGTTAATTAGCAACTCGAAAATGAAAATTTAATAGTATGACACAACTTTCATTTAGTTATTGGAATGCGCTGGTGAGTCAGTTCATTGTGATTAGCTCATTATTGGCCGGTTTCTCGTTATCCCTCGTTTTTTTATTCGCTGAGAATAAATCAAAAATAACGGATTATATATTTAAGGCAGCTACAATAGCCACCGCTTCTTTTTTAGTATCAATTTTTGCAATGACAAAAATTCTTATGTTGACAAATAAAGACTTTCCTTTTAAAGTAACAGCAGAAGATATAGTTTTTCCGAGAGTTGTAGGGTTTGTCTCCTTTATAATTGGAATGCTATCCATTATTGTGATTTTGTCTTTGTCAGGCTGGATCAGGCCTGGAAACTCAAAAAATTTTACAATCACGGTTGGAATAACAGCCTTAATTTTAATTGTTTTGTTGACGGTATAAGAATTTAGACAGAATAAAACCGTCTAAGTGCTTGCCAAAAACTGATAAGTAGTTGAACTGAAATAATCACTGTTAAACTACAGCGAAATCAATCTTGTACTTTTTTCCAAAATTGATAAAAATATCATTTAGCTGCTCCTGTATGGCTTTCCAAGAATCAAAATGCTGAGGCAATAGCCATT
>JBBRUV010000408.1:0-3866 GCA_038247465.1 Cytophagales bacterium | reverse complement strand
GGTATGTGCGCCTCATAATTTGCCGCCCAACTGCCGTATGATGCACAAAAGCAATTTAATACAACCTTTTTTTTACCCATCACCGCCCTGAACGGTAAGCAAGTCCCCAACACCTCTTTGTACTTTATTAACTGAATACACTGAAAAGCAACACACATTTTCTCCAAATAACTATGTCTTCGACACTTAACACGGCCAAACTTGGCTTGCTACTCTCGGCGGTACTACTGCTGGGAGCCTCTTGGATCGGTATGCAGGGCGTGGATTCCGGCCCGAAGAAGGCCGATAATCCCAAAACCGACAAACTCAAGCTGTTGCCCGGCTTCAAAGCAGAACACCTCTACAGCCCCTCCGATAATGGACAAGGCTCGTGGGTGGCGATGGCGTTTGACGACAAAGGCCGAATGATTGTTTCGGATCAGTACGGGTTTCTGTACCGGCTCGAAATGCCGCCCGTTGGCTCAGGGGTGCAAAAACCCAAAATCGAGAAGCTGACCATTGGTGAAGTAATGCCCGGCGACACGAGTAAAAAAGTGGGGATGGGCTACGCACAAGGGCTTCTGTATGCCTTCAACAGCCTGTATGTAATGGTCAACAACCGTGAGAACAAGAACTTCGAAAAAGGGAGTGGCCTATATCGCTTGCAGGACACCAACGGCGATGACCAGTTCGATAAAATCACGCTGTTGAAAGCCATGAAGGGCGAAGGTGAACACGGCCCCCACAGCATCATCTTATCGCCCGACAAAAAATCTATCTATTTGATTGCCGGTAATCATACCGACATACCCAAAATGGATAGTTACCGATTGCCCGCCACCTGGCAGGAAGACAATCTTTTTCCGCAAATTAAAGACCCGCGCGGCCACGCCAACGACCGCTATGCGCCCGGCGGCTGGATTGCCCACACTGATCCTGAGGGTAAAAACTGGGAGTTAGTCGCAGCCGGATTCCGTAATGCTTTCGATATTGCATTCAACGAAGCGGGCGATTTGTTTGCCTATGATGCCGATATGGAATGGGATTTTGGTCTGCCCTGGTATCGCCCCACCCGCATTTGCCATGCCACCAGCGGGGCTGAATTTGGCTGGCGTACCGGCAATGGCAAATGGCTTCCCGGCAACCCCGATAACCTACCGGCAGTACTGAATATTGGACAGGGATCGCCGACCAACCTACTGTATGGCCAAAATGCGCGGTTCCCGGCCCGATACCGTCAGTCATTGTATGCCTTCGACTGGAGTTTCGGTATTATTTATTCGATCTATTTGAAACCTAAGGGGTCAACTTACGAGGCCGAACGGGAAGAATTTGTTTCCGGCTCACCCTTACCTCTGACCGATGGTGCCATTGGCCCCGACGGTGCGCTATATTTTTTAACAGGTGGCCGTCGCTTAGAATCAGACCTGTACCGAATTAGTTATGTGGGAACAGAATCGGTCGAGTCCGTTGCCAAAGCCACCGTGCTCACGCCGGAACATCGGCTCCGTACCCAGTTAGAGCAGTTTCATACAGGTCCCAACCCAGTGGCCTTAGCTCTGGCCTGGCCCAACCTGAACAATCCCGACCGATTTGTTCAGTATGCAGCCCGCATTGCGGTTGAACATCAACCTGTGGCCGAGTGGCAAAACAGGGTGTTTACCGAAACCGACCCACAACGTCTGACGCAGGCAGCCATTGCCTTGGCCCGGCAAACCAGCCCGGCTCTCAGCACAACGGCCGCAACCGCAGCCATGGTTGCCAGCAACAAAGCCCTGAAAAGCCAGTTGCTGAATGCACTGATAACCGTCAAGTTCAATCAGCTGTCCGAATCGCAGCAGTTTGATCTGTGCCGGGCGTTCGAGCTGGTTTTCTTGCGGATGGGAATGCCCGAACCTACTGATAAAGACAAAGTTATTGCCTATCTAAACCCGCATTATCCGGCCAAGACCAGTTTGCTGAATCGCGGTTTGAGCAAACTCGTGATCTACCTGGAAGCCCCCGGCGTGATTGGCAAGACCCTGGCCCTGATGGATAAAAAAGACGAGCCTGGTAGCCAAGACCTCGGCGTTGACGTAACGATGGCTTCTTCTGACCTGATTCTTCGCAATCCGCAGTACGGGCTTGATATTGCTAAGATGCTCGAAAAAGTCCCGCCAGCCCAGCAGACCTACTACGCCACCATGCTCAGTAGCGCCCATACCGGCTGGACTCCCCAACTCCGCAAGCAGTATTTTTCGTGGTTTGCCAACGCGTTTACCTATCAGGGTGGCCGCAGCTACATTGGTTTTATTGACAAAGCCCGCAAATTAGCCCTGGCCCACGTGCCGAAAGAACAGTTTGAGCAATACAACAATCTGTCGGGAGCCGAGTTGCTTACCACTTCGGGTAACGACATTGCCAGCGATTACGCACCGAAAGGGCCGGGCCGGGGCTGGAAAATGGAGAATGCCGTGGCCATTCTCGACAGTGCCGCAGGAACCCTGAGTTTTGATACGGGTAAGAAAATATACTCGGCCATTTTGTGCAGCCGTTGCCACGCAATGGGCGGACAGGGTGCAGACATCGGTCCCGATCTGACCCAGATTGGCACCCGATTCTCGAACCGCGATATGCTCGAATCGATGATTATGCCCGACAAAACCATTTCTGACCAATACGCATCCACGATTTTCTCGCTCAAAAACGGGAAATCGGTGCTGGGGCGGTTAGTGAGTGAAGATAAGGCGAGTTATGCTATTTCGCAGAACCCGTTCGCGCCAGATGACCTTCGGAAAATCGCCAAAAAAGATGTCGTTTCCAAGAAGTACTCGACCGTCTCGATTATGCTGCCGGGCCTGATTAATGGCCTGAATCCCGACGAACTCCGCGACCTGATTGCGTACATGAAATCGGGTGGCAAAGCCGAACATGAGGTGTATAAAACAGCCGATGGTGCATCGAAAGGTAAATAAGAATACACTGTAATTAGGTTTAAGTCTCAATGATTAAGAAATTGATTATTTCAGTCAAGTTCGGGGTGCTGCTGATTTTTCTGATCGGCAGCACCACAACCGGCTGCATGGCGCAACGGAAAAAGGCTAATAAAGCCGGGTTTGTCCCCATATTCGATGGTAAAACGCTCACCGGCTGGGACGGCGACCCGACGTACTGGCGCGTCGAAAACGGCAAGCTGGTCGGCGAGATTACGCCCACTACCTTGCTCAAAACCAACTCGTTTATTATCTGGCGGGGCGGACAACCCGGCGATTTTGAACTCATGGGCGAGTTTATGATTACGCAGGATGGCAATTCCGGCATCAATTATCGCAGCGACCAACTGCCCGATGTGCCATTTGCCCTGCGCGGCTATCAGGCCGACATTGACGGAAAAAACCGCTACACCGGGCAGAACTACGAAGAACGGAAGCGAACCACACTGGCCTATCGCGGGCAGAAAACCACCATCCCATCCTACACCGGCCCCGCCACCCCGGAAGGCGTACGGGCCAATGTGAAAAACAACGCCTGGGCTGGGCTGACCGTCACCGGCTCGCTGGGGCGTTCAGATTCGCTCAAAACACTCATCAAAACCGAAGACTGGAACACGGTTCACCTCGTGGTGAAAGGCAACCGGCTTCAGCATTACGTCAATGGCGTACTGATGAGCGACGTGACCGACGAAGACTCCGTGAACGGCAAGGTCAACGGATTGCTGGGCGTACAGGTACACGTGGGGCCACCCATGAAAGTACAGTACAGAAATTTGATGTTGAAGCAGTAATAGTTACTGATTATTGAGTAATTGGACAGAATTACTTTTGTCTGTCCTCCGGCCTTACCCCCAACCGACCCATCGGACTGCCCCTATCCAGGGGGCTTTGCGCTGCCGGGTTTTGATCCCGGAT
>JBBRUV010000407.1:0-3874 GCA_038247465.1 Cytophagales bacterium | reverse complement strand
TTGATAGTATTCAAGACAGTAGTCATGGTCGTCAATCTTGGTAATGTGCAAGTTCAAAGATACGACTATTGACGCTGTCTTGTTTTATTGGCAATAATTATCTGAAAATCAATTAGATAGACCCAAAATTCGCATTAATAAAAACCCGTCCTGCTTTGCCCTTTGCCGATTACGAAAAAAATAACACCCAACCCTGGATTTTATGCAACTTTGGGCGTTACTGACTCAATCCTGATGGATGCACTCTTCACTATAATTCGGCAGGTTCACCCGCTTGTTTCTGATGCGTTGCTGTTGAAACTTGGTCAGATGCTGCACCGCGAAGAATTGACCCGAAAGTCTTTTTTATTGACCGCCGGTGCCGTTTCCCGAAAAATGTATTTTGTTGAGCAGGGGCTGGTGCGAGGGTATTATCTGAAAGACGATAAAGACGTTACAACCTGGTTTATGCAGCAGCATGACTTTGTGATTTCGCCACTCAGTTTTTACCGGCAACGGCCTTCTTTTGAATACCTTCAATTATTGGAGGACAGCGTATTGTATTCCGTTTCCTATAATCAGGTGCAGGAATTGTACCGGGAGTTTCCCGATTATAACTTAGTTGGCCGGGTACTGACAGAAGACTATTATGTTCGGAGTGAAATCAGGGCGCATTACCTGCGAATGTTATCAGCGGAGGAGCGGCACACGATTTTTGCTAAAAACTATGCTCCTGTTATGAACCGGGTTGCGGTGAGGCATATTGCGTCGTTTCTGTGTCTCACACCAGAAACAGTTAGCCGAATCAGGGCAAAAAAACTATAAACACAGCCCGAATAAATTGATATAAATCAAGATTTCACGGTCAAGATAACCTGACTTTTGCTGCGTTACCAAAACAACGTAAACGCATGAGAAAGTCATCCTTTGCCCTGCTCACCGTTGCCCTGACCGGGCTGTTGGCAGGTTGCCACTACAACGCCGACGACCTCCAGCCGGCCCCGGTCGCCCAAACCGACCACGCTGTCGGTAGCGGATGCGAAAAGCATCTACGAACGCCACCAGAAAAACCTGACAACGGCCCGCAGCAGTACCGACGACAAACCCGCAACGGGTAATGACACCAAACCGTTTGAGAAGAAACTGGTTTGGGAATACGCCCATAAAGAGACCTTTGCCGATGGCACCGAGGTTGTGCTGGTGCCGTTAGACACGAACGTACCCGATTACCCCCACGCAACACTGGCTTTAGACGGAAAGCCCCTGAAAGTAAGCAGCCCGGCGCAGGTGTTCACAACCCGTAAGGCGGTGATTTACAACCGTGAAGGCCGCGAACACGTTGAATACATGACGGCTATCAGCGAGCAGAGCTACAAAGCCCGGAACACCTACTTTGACGACGATGCGACGTTTACCGGGGCGATGACTTTCTCTGACGACGACGGAAAGCTACTCCGGGGTTACTACTACGAAAAGGGAAAACGGCTTGGAGAGATCGAGAACACTAAAAACAAGGAGACGAAAGATGGACGAAAAGCGGCTTGTTACCTTACCCAAAGCTACACCGTGTTTACCTATACGGTGCAGTCGGGGAATGCAATTAACGGCCCGTATTACAACTTCACCGACAACGGGCCGTTTACGGTTATTTGTGACACCTGGTCTCCGATAGCGGCCAATATGTACACCTACAATTCGGGTGGTGGTGACGGCAACGGGTCAAGTGGCTGGGTAAGTAACCCATACATGGTGCAGCAGATTGTGAATCAACTGTACGTGGTTTATCGGCCTGACAACGTAATCCGGGATGTGGACAAGTATTTGGAATGTTTCACCGATGATGCCAATAGCAGCTATCGGCTTACGGTAAGCGTAGATCAGCCCGTTGCAGGATCAAATGCCTACATGGACTTTCAAGCACAGTGGGGAGATAAATTTGTAGTAGGCCATGCTTACCTGACGCTGACGCAAACAAGGGGCGATGGCTCTGTCATTAGCCGAACTATTGGTTTTTATCCTGATGGAATGGTTCTGCCTTTTTCTCCGTCCTCTGGCCCTGCTTACAATGACGACTCATTTTATCCGCGTGGCTGGGACGTTCAGGCTACTTTCACACTCAACGGCCCGGAAATGATGCAGGTCACATCATTCGTTGGGCAGTATGGAAACCAAAACTACAACCTGATCAACCGCAACTGTGGCAATATGTGTACCGGCGCATTGGGCATATTGGGTATCGGCGTTAATTCTGACTGGATGAATTCACCGTGGTACACCTATCAATCTGGATCGAGCGGTGGTAACTGGTACAACCCAAATACTCCATTCCAAACCAGATACGGGCCAAGTATCGGAAAATTAGGGGAGCGTCTTTTTGAAGTACAATCTCCGCGGCTTGTCAACAAAACCCACTCTGGCGGTTCTCCGCCACAAGGGGCAGGGACGTGTAATTAAGGTTATGTTTCGGTCGTTCCTGTCAGCTTAAGTACGGTCAGGGACGACTTTTTTAAGTACAAAAACAATGAAAAAGACCACAAAAAGAATCCTTTGGGTGCTGGCAATAATTGTGTTTATTGTTTTGTGCAACACTGTTCAATTTTTCCATGGAACTTGTCGGCTACTCTTAGATGGTGTATTTATATCAGGAACTGAAGAAATAACTTACGTTTCTGCTGACAAAATCTATGTTTATAAAGGATTTCTTTTAGATACTTTGTCAGACGATTATTACAAACGATTTGTATTAATGTATCCTAACGCTAATCGCCGTTTATACAGAATACAAGCCCGGCAATGGTGGCGGTTTTGGCGGTGGCGCGATTACGCAACCGATATATATTGGCAACAGCCTTATTTAGCTGGTTTGACCCATAGCGAAGCAGGTATTATTTATAGAGACTGGGGGAAAAAGTATGAACCTTACTACGGTTCGATACCGCCTAAGACGCACAAAGACTCTGTACAGGCTACGCAACATTTTCGGAAGCCGCCCAGGAAGCGATAGCTTATCTGTCGCGGCCTGACCCGCTAAAACTACCGATTCGGCACACCAAAACCGGCATTCGGCACGATTTATTTGGGGGGGTAAGCCGGTTGTGGCTGTTTTGTGTTATCAAATCAAAAGACACAATCGTTACCATGACCACTCAACCGTTTACCCGCTCTTACCGGCACTTACTGTCCGCATCGGTCCGGGCCACTTTTGCCACCGCGTTTACCACGATCTGCCTATTTTTAACGGCATCAGTAGCCTTCGGGCAGTTTGGCGGTGGCCCTCCCGGTGGGGGTGGCGGTGGTTTTGGGGGCGATAACAACGGCAAAGCCAACCGCAGTCAAAATCAGGGCATTCCCGGAACCGATATGGACAGCCGCGCCAAAGGCAACGGTAAAATCGCCGGTATTCTCCTCGACTCTACCTCCGGCAAACCCGTTGAATATGCCACCGTTGCGCTGATTGACATCAAAACCAACAAGCCCATTGACGGCACCACCGCCGACGACAAGGGCCGTTTCACCCTCACCAAACTTGCGCCCGGCACCTATAAAATTCAGGCTACATTTTTGGGATATACCAACAAAACGGTTGATAAAATCACCGTTGAGCGCGGCTCAGATTTGAACATCGGGGTGCTGAAACTCGCGGCAGACGTTCGGTTACTCAACGAAGTGAACGTAACGGGCGTGGCAAACATCATCGAAGAAAAAGTGGACCGGCTCGTTTATAACGCCGATAAAGACATCACCAGTAAGGGCGGAGACGCATCAGACGTGATGCGGAAAGTGCCGATGCTCACCGTTGACCTCGACGGCAATGTGAGCCTGCGCGGTAGCAGTAATGTACGGGTACTGATTAACAACAAACCCAGCACGATTGTAGCCGCCAGCGTGGCCGACG
>JBBRUV010000406.1:0-3876 GCA_038247465.1 Cytophagales bacterium | reverse complement strand
TCATTTTTTCTTTCGTTTTTTTTTTCTGGGTGTGGTTTTTGGGGGTTGGGGGGGGGGGGCGGTTGCTTTTTGTGTTTGTTCTGTGGCCCCCCCCCCCACACCCCCCCCCCCCCCCGCCCCCCCCCCACAAACCACAAACTAAGGCTCTATTCAATGGTGCCAATTTTTGGGATAATCTGAATCAGGATGCGTTGGTTCTTTCGTTCATTGGCTTCGCGGCCAACGCCTTCCTCGCCACTGCCGGCCACAATAACTTCGCAAATATTGGGGTTCAGGATGATTGACTGTCGGCTCCAAAACCGGCGCAGGGCCAACGCCCGTTCGTAGCTGAGTTGGTCGTTCAATCGGTAGCCGTCTTGTGAGGCCATACCTTCAATCACGATTAGGTACTTGATATTTTCGTTGCGGTACTTGTTTTCGAGCGTGTCAATGAGCCGTTTGATGCTCAGGCCCACATCGCGCAGGTATGGCATATCGGCAACCGGAATGGTGGCTTTACCCGTCGGAAACTGGATTTGTTGCCGCAGGGTGTGGCGTTTGTAGCGCGACTGGTACTGAAAATAGTTGGGCGGGAGTTGCTTGGTTGCGTTCTGAATTTCCTTGATTTTGCGGAGTTGCTCCTGCGTGGCCTGTTGCTGGTATTGCATCGCGACCACCGTCAGCACGTACAAGACGAGCATCACAAAAAACAGACTCGTCATCAGGTCGGCGTAACTGGGCCAGAAGAAAGAGGTTTCGCGTGATTTCATGACCGTTTGCCCAATAACCGGCCAAATACGCTTTGCTCCTGCCGTTCGCGCATTTTGGTTAAGTTGGCGTTCATCTCCCGGAAATTTTCGTTCATCCGGGCCAAACTCTCCTGCAAGGTTTTGATTTCAGTTTTGATTTCCTGCTGGCTTTCTCCGCCTTGTTTGCCCAGACTCGTTACGCCTTTCTCCAGCGTTTCCAGATACTTTAAATTCTTCAACACGTCACGGTTGCGCTCAAAGGCTTCCAGCAGCAGGTCGTCTTCGCGGATGGTGATTTTTCTGACCGCATCCACACGCTCAAAAATATGCCGTTGCAGCTCGTCTAACGACTTATCAACCACGCCATCTAACTTCACCACCGTGGCATTAATCACCTGCCCGCGCTGTTCTAATTGTTCGAAATGGCTCATCAAAAACCGTTGCAGCCGCTGCGATTCGGTCAGCAACTGCGTGAGTTGGTCCGACACGGCACCCACGTCGCTGGTGCGTTCAACCAACTGCCGGGCGTTGTCGGTCAGGGTGGTGAGCGTGGTCAGAAACGTGGCAAACCGTTCGAGGCTGCTGGTACTTTTGCGGAGTTCGTCCATCACCGTCACGTTGAAGGTGGCGATGCGGCTCAAGTCCATGTTTTCTATTTTTTCGAGCAATCCCTGCTGGGCCATCAGCGCGTCGTAGTTGCGGTTTACGGTACGGTCGAGTTGGTCGGCCACCTGCACAAACCGCGCCCCGAACTGGCTCAGGCTGCGGTTGAGGTCGTAAATCCCGGCGTTGACGCTCTCGGTCAAAATCGGCAGGAGTTCGGTTTGCAGGAAAGTAAAGAAATCATTCTTGCGAAGTTCCAGCGTGAGTTTGGCTCCCCGGTAGGCCCAGGAGTTAATAACGGTGACAAACAAACCCGCAAACGAGGCAATCATGGCGTACTTAACACCGTTAATCAGCACGTTTACCCCACCGAGGTTGCTGGCTCCCTGCCCACCGGCAAAACTGCTGATTTCCAGCGTGGGCATATTGAACAGGCCAATCACGATGCCGAGCATGGTGCCGAGCAGCCCCAGATACAATGGCAACGGCAGCATGATCGTAATTTCTTCTTCGAGCGTGTCGAGATTGCGCTGGGTGATGTCGCGCAAAAGATTGAAATCAGCCACCGCACCCTTGTTCCGAATCAGGTAGGTGTTGATGCTCTCCCGGATTCGCTCGAAGGGTTCTGACGTTTGGGCGGTTTGCAATAGCGGAAGTTCGGTGTGTGGTTCGTCGGGCCGCAGCGATTCGGGTAGTACTGCGGCTTCGGCTATGTTTTGCAGCAGGACCCGGGGCGATGTGTTTTTCAGGATGGCATCATACACCATGACGCGGTTAATCTGGAAATGGGCCAGTTCGGGCAGGGCGCGGTTGAAGCCCGCAATCCGGCTGCGGGTCTCCACAAAAAGCCACACCTGCGCGGCAATAATCACCAGTACCAGCACACCCTCAATGGCAAACGATGCCCCCGACGATTCGGGGGCGATTGTAGTAGGCGTAGCTTGGAGGAGTATCGTAAAAATCGTTGATAGCATCAGGGTTTTGGTCTATTCAAACCGGATTTTGGCCTTCGTCTCTACGCGCCATTGTCCGTCAGTCAGGCGGGCTTTGCCATTGTCCAGCGTCACCACGCGGGTGTGGCCGGGTTGGTAGTTGTTCTGGCTTTCGCAGACCGGGTCAATAAAAAAGTTGCGAAAATTCAGCAGACGTGGCAATTCATTCACGTTGGCTTCAAACCGGAAGGTGGCCGTTGGCGCGGTTTCGTGGGGCAACGAGAAACTGTAACACGAATCGAGGGTTGGCCGCAGGGTTCTTTCGCTGTCGTCGAACCACCCTTCGGGGCTGGGCTGGGCAAAGTAAATAGTCATTGATTGCGATTTATTGGCCCCGCTAAAACCTGCATTGCCCGCAGCCGCGCTGCCAACTGTCTGACTGGGCTGAACAACAACAGCTACAAAAGCCGCTGGTTCCGGTTGTTTTTTATCTATTATCGGCATTTGAGTGGCTTTGGTGTCTGGCTTGGACAGGCGATACACATCTTCTTTCAGTCCCCGAACCGTTTCTACTAATGTATCGGTATTCTTTACGGCCAGCAAAGCCGCTATTTGCTCAACGAGTTGGCGGTTTCTTTTGTCGCCCCCCGATGGCGTTTGCGTGCCGGGCAACGTGTTTCCTTTGGCGCGGCTGTTCAGGGTCTCGATTAAATTAGTGAGTTGGTCGCTGCTCAGGGTGGGCCTGCCAACAGGCGCGTTCGGGATATTGAGTTTACGAACAAAATCGCTCACGTCCTGCCAGTCTTTCTGGTATTTTGTGCCGGGCAGATACCAGAACCAGTAGCCCGCGCCCCCGGCCAGCAGTGCGCCTAACAACATACCGCCCAGCAGCCAGTTCAGCGGAAAGCCCGATGATTGAGTTGGCTGCGCGGGTGACAGAACGGAGTCTGTAACAGCGCCATCATCCGCCACCGTCGGAACGTCTGCCGGATTTATTACTGGTTCTGTTGTCGGCGTTCGGTCGAGCCAGCCGTTGACAACCGTCAAAATCCCTGCCTGATCGTGGGTCCCTTTTTTGTAAGCTAAATGTTCTCCTTTATGTTTTTCGTACCAATAGCTGAGCGCGTCGCGCAAGCTGATTTTTAGCTGTTCGTCAGATACTGGTTTCAGGTTCAGCGTACCCAGTTCGGTCAGTTTGTCTTTGGCAGCTTTATAGAAAGCATTGCGATCTATGCCGCCAATAACGGCCAGCGCGTTGGTGTCAATCGGCGACCGGGCTAACGTGTCGACGATCTGAACCGCTATTTGATTCGACTTACCAGCTTTGTCTTTTTCGCGGGCAAATTCCATAAACACCCGTTGCGCCACTTCTTTGGTCAGCACCCGAACGGCCCCTTTGTTGCGCTCGGCAGGCGACAGTTGGGCGTGTGCCGCGAGCGTGGTCAGCAGCAAGACCGCACACAAAATCCACTGGTTCGGCTTCATAAATAGTTTGTGGTTTACCGTCAGTTGTTTGCACTGGTTCGGGTTCCGATTTCGCTCACTAACCGATTGATGGCCCCGATGAGGGGGTAGAAAAACAGCGGCTCCTCCACTTTTTTCTCCTGACTCAT
>JBBRUV010000405.1:0-3956 GCA_038247465.1 Cytophagales bacterium | reverse complement strand
TTACCATTGGCGACGAAATTTTATTCGGCCAGATTGCCGATACCAACACCCAATGGATCGGCACCGAACTGACCACAATCGGCATCCGGCCCGTCCGCAAAACATCCATCGGCGACACCCGCGAGGCTATCTTAGGCGTGTTGAACGAAGCCGTAACCCGCGCCGACGTGGTAATTCTGACCGGCGGCCTCGGCCCTACCAAAGACGATATCACCAAGAAAACCATCGCCGATTTTTTTGGTGTCGGTCTGGTTCGGAACGAGACCGCGCTGGCGTTGGTGACGGGATTTTTTGAGAAACGGGGCCGTGAGATGACCGACCTCAACCGCCAGCAGGCCGACCTGCCCGCCAACGCCGTGTATCTGCAAAACGACTGGGGAACGGCTCCGGGAATGTGGTTTGAGTATCGCCGGGCCGACGGGTCACGGGTGGTGTTTGTGTCGTTGCCGGGCGTGCCGTTCGAGATGAAAAGCCTGATGACCAACCGGGTGCTGCCGCGTTTGCAGGCTGAGTTTACGCTGCCGCTCATCACCCACAAAATTATCCGTACCATCGGCATCGGCGAATCGTTTCTGGCCGAGCGCATCGAAGCCTGGGAAGACGCGCTGCCGCCCCACATCCGGCTGGCCTATCTGCCGAGTTTTGGGCAGGTACGATTACGACTCACGGCCACCGCCAATACCCGCACCGCCGAAGCCGGAACCAGTCTTGATCAGGAACTTAACGATCAGGTTGCCGCCGTACTGCCGCTCATCGAAACCCACGTTTATGGCTATGGTTCTGACGAACTCGAAGTGGTAGTTGGGCAGTTGCTACGCGCTAAAAACCTGACTCTCGGAGCCGCCGAAAGCTGCACGGGCGGCTACGTCAGCAGCAAAATCACGAGCGTTCCGGGATCGTCGGCGTATTTTTGGGGCAGCATTGTGAGTTACGACAACTCACTGAAAATTAATCAGTTGGGGGTGTCAGCAGAGACGCTGGCAACGGTTGGGGCGGTGAGTGAAGAAACAATTACGCAGATGGCCGAGGGCGTTCGGCAGGCGTTGGGCGTAGATGTGGGTATTGCCACGAGCGGCATTGCCGGGCCGGACGGCGGCACGCCCGATAAGCCCGTTGGCACCATCTGGATTGCCTGCGCCACCGAACATCGCACCGTAACGCGGCTGCTCAAACTCGGCCAATACCGAGATCAAAATATTCAGCTCACGACCAATTACGTGCTGAATTTGTTACGAACAGAATTGATTTAGTTCGTAGCGCGGGTGGAAACCCGCGTTTTTACAGTGTAGCGCGGGTGGAAACCCGCATTTTTACAGTGTAGCGCGGGTGGAAACCCGCGTTTTTACAGTGTAGCGCGGGTGGAAACCCGCGTTTTTACAGTGTAGCGCGGGTGGAAACCCGCATTTTACAGTTTATAAAGCGGGTTTCTACCCGCGCTACGTTTATGCTCATCAACATGACCATGCCCCGGATGGGCGAAAGTATTATGGAATGTACGGTTATCCAGTGGCTCAAACAGCCCGGCGACCGTATCGAAGCCGACGAATCACTGCTCGAAGTGGCAACGGATAAGGTGGATACCGAAGTGCCGGCCATCGAAGCCGGGGTTCTGACCGAAATCCTCGTGCAAAAAGGCGACGTGGTGCAGATTGGCGATGTGATTGCCCGGATTGAAACCGAAGTGGCTGTTACGAACAACGCTGACCAGCCGATTCCTCAGTCTGTGAGGACGCAGACTGAGGAAGCGACACAAACCGGGGAATCTGCTTACCAGTCATCAAACGGCCATGATAATGAATCTGACGAATCGGCCCGCGAACTCGAAACCAGCATAGCGGCCATGAGTAGCGGCAGCCATTCAGTAGAAACTGATGCCCCGGCATACAGCGTAGCCGTTGCGTTGGCCGAGGTCACAGCCGCTGATTATGGCGACCGTTTTTACTCGCCGTTGGTGCTGAATATCGCTAAAGAAGAAGGATTATCCCGCGCTGAACTCGACCAAATTCCCGGCACGGGCGCGGCTAATCGCTTGACCAAGAACGATATTTTGGGGTATATTGGTCAACGGTCATTGGTGGTTAGTCAGCCGTCATTACCAACCAGAGAGTCTGTTAGAACACGGGCCATCGAAATACCCTCCGGTTCTGAATCGGAGAATGGTATCGTAGCGGATACCCCGAAAACCGAAACTAATAAACCACCCGCAACCAGCCTCAACGGAGCCAACGACATTATCCAGATGGATCGGATGCGGCAGATGATTGCCCGGCGGATGGTTGAATCGGTGCAGACATCGCCCCACGTGACCTCATTTGTGGAGGCTGATATGACTGCGGTGGTCGAATGGCGAACGCGAACAAAAGAAACTTTTAAGCGGCAAACAGGTGAAAACCTGACCTTTACGCCCATTTTAGTCGAAGCCATCGTGCGGGCGATCAAAGACTTCCCAATGATTAATGTCTCGGTGGAAGGCGATACGATTATCGTCAAGAGATCCATTAATATCGGTATGGCGGTGGCGTTGTCATCGGGCAATCTGATTGTGCCGGTGATTCACAACGCCGACCAATACAATCTCGTCGGGCTGGCAAAACGAGTAAATGATCTCACGGCCCGCGCCCGCGCCAATAAACTCACTGCCGATGATCTGGCCGGTGGCACCTATACCATCTCAAACATCGGCACCTTTGGCAACCTTATGGGAACGCCCATCATTGTGCAGCCGCAGGTGGCAATTATGGCCTTCGGTGCGATTGTGAAAAAACCCGCCGTTGTCGAAACCCCGCAGGGCGATTTTGTTGGCATCCGGCAGTTAATGTTTCTCTCGCACGGCTACGACCACCGCGTGGTTGACGGTGCGCTGGGCGGGCAGTTCGTTCGGCGCGTGGCCGATTATTTAGAGCAGTTTGATACAAATCGTACCACTTGATAAAAAATGAACAAACCCAGAATTGCCATTGACATGGACGACGTGCTGGCCGACACCCACGCCAAATTCGTGCAGCTTTACCTCGCTGGCGAAACCCCGCGCTACACGCTGACCGAACTCGGCGGCAGCTCCCTGCAGGAATTATTTGAAGCACACGAGTTCGGCGCACTCTCGCAACGGGTGTATGAGCCGGGTTTTTTTGCCGATATTCCGGTGATGCCGGGCGCGCAGGAAGCCGTTACCAAACTCTCGGAACAATACGATATTTTTATCGCAACGGCGGCTATGGAATTTCCAAACTCGCTGCGCGAAAAGTATGACTGGTTGGCCGAGTATTTCCCAATGATTCCCTGGAAACACTACATTTTTATGGGGGACAAAAGTGTGCTGAACACGGATTATCTGATTGACGATATGCCCCGAAACCTCCGCACGTTTCAGGGAAAAGGCCTGTTATTTACGGCTCTGCACAATCGCCACGAGACTGATTATCAGCGCGTAAACTCGTGGGCCGAGGTAATTGATTTATTATTATAATTTCTGCCATGCACCTGTTGTTTGTGCTATATCTCGCCTTTCTCGGTTTCGTCGCCCTCACGGTGTTGTACGTGTTTGTGCTGGCCGTTGCCGGGCGATTGGGTCGCGCCGATGATGCACTTTCTGCCCCGGAAACCCCGATTTTCCGCAAAATCGGGGTGCTGATTCCGGCCTACAAAGAAGACCGAGTAATTGGTGACACCGTTTCGGCAAATCTGCGCCAGAACTACCCCGCCGACCGTTTCGAGTTGGTCGTGATTGCCGATTCGCTGCAGCCCGACACCCTGGCGCGGCTCAACGCGCTGCCTGTCCGGGTGATTGTCGTGTCGTTCGAGACCTCAACGGTAGCAAAAGCGATCAACGCGGCCCTGGCTCAAATTCCTGATAATCAGTACGATATTATTGCCGTGGCGGATGCCGACAACCTGATGGCCGCTGATTTTCTGGGTCGCATCAACACGGCCTTTGGGCAGGGGTGGCGGGCGGTGCA
>JBBRUV010000404.1:0-3984 GCA_038247465.1 Cytophagales bacterium | reverse complement strand
GAGGCTTCGACTTCGAGCGGGTCTTCTTCTTCGATGTCGCGCAGGTTTTTCAGGTCTGGGTGGCGGTAGAGGGCGTTATCATCAATGTTTACTTTGGCATCAACGGCCAGGATTTTGTTGTCCGACGTTTTCAGCACCGGGTTAATCTCGAACATCGAAGCATCGGTATCCACGTAGGCTTTGTAGAGCGAAGTCACAAATTTGACCATCTCTTTGAACGCTTCGCCGGTCAAACCGAGGCCAAACGCGATTTTCCGGGCCTGAAACGGCTGCAAACCAACGGCGGGGTCAATCCATTCTTTCACGATTTTTTCGGGCGTGTGTTCGGCCACTTCCTCAATGTCCATGCCGCCTTCGGTGCTTGCCATAATCACATTGCAGGCCCGCGAACGGTCGAGCAAAATGCCGAGGTACATCTCTTTGGGTTCTTCGGGGCCGGGGTAATACACATCCTGGGCAACCAGTACTTTGTTGACTTTCTTGCCTTCGGGGCCGGTTTGGTGCGTTACCAACACGTTGCCAATCAGGTTGGTAGCGATTTCGCGAACTTCGTCAATGGATTTGGCGAGTTTTACGCCCCGTTGTTCCGAACCGACGATCATGCCTTTGCCGCGCCCACCGGCGTGAATCTGCGATTTCACAACAACGAACTTCGAGTTGGTCTCGGCCATGATTTGCTTGGCGGCTTCAACGGCTTTTTCGGGCGATTCGGCCACAATGCCTTCCTGAATCCGGACGCCGTAGCGTTTCAGAATGTCTTTACCCTGATATTCGTGAATGTTCATGCGAACAGCGATTAGATTGGTTATACCCGTAATTTCGCCGGAAAGTTAGTATGAAAAAGGGTTTATAGTTCGTGGTTCGTAGTGCGTCGTTCGTTGCGTCACCATATAATTTAGCCCAACCACAAACTATAAACCACAAACCGAAAACCGATTGCCCCTTCTCTTTGCCTCCGCCCTCTGCCGTTCTTATGGCACATTGCCCGTTCTGAAAGGTATTGACCTTGCTATTGAATCCGGCGAGATTGTCTCTATTGTGGGCGCATCCGGCGCGGGCAAATCCACGCTGCTGCACATCCTCGGCACCCTCGATCGGCCCGATTCTGGACAGGTTCAATTGGCTGGGCAAGACGTGCTTTCGCTGAATGACAAACAGTTAGCCCGTTTTCGGAATGAAAAAATTGGCTTCGTCTTTCAGTTTAATAACCTGCTGCCGGAATTTACGGCTCTTGAAAATGTGTGCCTGCCGGGGTTCATTGCCCAGAAACCCGACCGCGATGTACGAAACCGGGCCGAAGAACTGCTGCGGAGATTGGGGCTCGGCGACCGGCTTCAGAATCTGCCTTCGCAACTGTCGGGCGGTGAGCAGCAACGGGTGGCCGTGGCCCGCGCCCTGATTAATGAACCCGCCATTGTTTTTGCCGACGAGCCAACGGGCAATTTAGATTCCCAAAATGCCACCGAACTGCATCAGCTTTTTTTTCAACTCCGCGACGAATTGGGTCAAACCTTTGTGATCGTGACGCATAATGAGCAATTGGCCGGCCTCACAGACCGGAAAATAGTATTGCGAGACGGTACTGTATCGGTCTGACGAACGACAAATAATATAAATCGCGGAAACTACTTAGTAAAAATACGCCAAGCTGGAAAATATACTACACATAACTCGTTGATGATCAAAGGAAAAATGGGAGTATTTAAATTTTTTAAAGTCAAATCGCCCATTTGCGCGTATTTTGTTGTATCATTGTATCGAAAAGAAAAGTTTTTCATAACGTTGAGTAAATCAGAAAGCCAAGAGGGGAATCCCCACTTGGCTTTTTCGTTTTACATATCACCCAGTTGAGCCTTTGAAATCCGGTTCTGGCTCAGTTGCTGCTGGCACTGCTCAAGCCAGACGCTCGATGTTTCCCCGCCAAACTATCAGCTTTTTGCAGCACCAGCAACCGCACCAAATCGGGATTAGAACTGGTGATGAGGTGGCCCGACTGCGGCAGAAACATAAACTCGGCCCGTTTCCCGGCCAGCATCCGTTTGGCAAATGTGAAGTTCGTTGTATCCACAATCCAGTCGGTGCCACCCTGTAACACCACTACGGGCGTTTGTAGCCGCGCCCATTTTGGCACTAATTTCCGTAACCCGGCCACGTGAGCATATTTCTCATCGGTAGCGGTATTGAGCGAGCGGGGCAAGGCCCATTGCACTAATGGTGATCTGCCGAATTTTGAGAACCACCGCACGGGCGGCCCCGCAAAGCTTCTCGCGGTCAGGATCAATGGCTGACGAGATCAGCACCAGATGGCCTACCCGTTCGGGCTGCATCGTTGCCAGTCGGAGCGCAATGGGTGCGCCAAAAGAACGGCCCATCACAATGACGGGTTTGTCGGAATGGTTCAGGCTGAGGGCCGGTGCAATGCGCCCGGCTTGTTGGTCAATCTCGCGGACGCTTCGCTGACCCCGCTTGCGCGAATGACCGTAGCCGGGCCGCTCAATACTCAGAATCTCGAACCGGCGTTGCAGAGCCGTATCGTCCACCAGGCTGCTGTAACCATACCACGCCCCCGGTGCGCCGTGAATGAGCCATAACGGCGGCAGGGTGTCGGCTCCGGTGGTGGCAACGAACAATGTAGCCGTGTCGTTTTCGATGGTGTGAAACGTGGGTTTGGTGTGAAAACCAAGTGATTCGCGTTGGGCGTAATGCCGCCTGATTTCGCGTTTGGTCATCTGATACCGACTGAAACAGCCGGTGAGGGTCAACAGAATGAGGAGAACGATTATCTCTGCCCGGAGCCGAAATCCCTAAAACAACGATAATTGCCGGGTTTTCTGTTCGTGTTCGATGAGCCATTTTTTGCGCCATAATCCTCCTGCATAACCCGTCAGTGACCCATCAGAGCCGATTATGCGGTGGCAGGGAATAACAATCCAGAGCGGGTTGCGGCCATTGGCGGCTGCCACCGCCCGAATCGCTTTCTCATCGCCCAGTTGTCGGCTAAGGGCCAAATAGCAGGTGGTAGTGCCGAAGGGAATGGTTGGTAACTCGCGCCAGACGCGCTGCTGAAAATCGGTGCCTGCTGGATTCAGCAAAAAGTCAAACGCGTGGCGGGTTCCGGCAAAGTATTCCTGCAATTGTATTCGGGCGGCCAATAGGGGTTTGGCAAGGGGAGTCTCGCTATCTAATACTATTGCGGGATTGTCGGTTACAGAAATGGCCGATACCCCCGCGTGGTCGCCAGTGATGGTGGTCAGGCCAAGTGGTGAAATAAATTGGAGGGTTTGCATAATTGGCAATAAAATTACGTTGCCTTTTTCAATCTGAATAAGCTATTCGGTTCGATAAAGAAAACTACCCCCGATCTGCAACTGTCTTTTTGGCTATTAAGGTTACAGCTAACGAACAGGCCTTGGCGATGTGGCGGTATTCTGTGTTCCGTCAGCCAACAACTGAAGCCGAATAACGAACTAAAGTACAAAACATGTTCTACTGCTCAATAGCGTATTGTCTGCCTGGAACAGTAGCGGAACAATGAACAAATACTGATGGCTTATTCGTCGCCCCCGTCATGACACCAAACTGCTGTTAGTTGTAGTTTTTTTCTTTCGTTTTAAGTTTTCGTTTCCAATTTAATAGTTTGAGTTTTATACTATCATAAAGCAAGCCCATTATTAACATCGTCGCAGGTATAACTAAAACATAAAGTTCTAAATATGAATAAAAAACACCACCTACAATACCACCTATAAAGAAATAGGTAATTATTCTTAGTCTGAGTTTAATTGTTGAAGTTAGTTTGTCTTTTTGTTCTTTTGCTTTGTAAAAAAATAATTGTGATAGTTCTATTCCTAAATCAGTGAAAAGTCCTGTCAAATGTGTTGTCCTTACCACTGCGTCAGAAATTCTTGTTACTAACGAATTTTGCAAACCCATTGCAAAAAGCAAACTAAATGCAATGAGATTAGAATTATCTGCAATAAGTTT
>JBBRUV010000403.1:0-3987 GCA_038247465.1 Cytophagales bacterium | reverse complement strand
TATCGGAAAACTTTTTATTTATCTGCTATTTTGCAGTTGTCGCAGTTTTAGGATTCATAATTCATAAGTTACAAAAGGAACCAATGAAATTATGTCAATTCAAAACTTCCCGAAATCACGTTTAGTGCTGAATTATCAGGGTTTTGCGTTGCTGTGCTGTTTCTCATTCGCCCTGCAAGCCACTTTCCAATATCTCCTGACCTCTGATGAACTCTATTTCAACGCGCTCCAAACGCAGCTCAGCTATGAACGCATTGAGGAACTAATTAGTGAGGGTAAAAAATGGGGCTGGCTTGGCTATGCTCTCGTTCCGGTTGTTTTCCTGATTAAATTCTCGCTCGTCTCCCTCTGTCTTGGGCTTGGTTATTACCTGACCGATAACCGATTCACATTCAGGCCGTTTTTCGGCGCGGCTATTCAGGCCGAATTGGTATTTTTATTGCCTATCCTGCTCAAAATGCTCTGGTTTTTGTTTGTCAAAACCGATTATGGCCTCAACGATTTAAGCCAGTTTTATCCGCTCTCGGCGGCTAATCTGTTTACCGTTTCGGCATTAAAACCCTACCTGCTTTTCCCGCTGCAAACGCTCAACCTGTTCGAGGTGGCCTACTGGCTTTTGCTGGCCTACGGCATTACGCAGGAAACCGACCTGAAATTTGGCCGGGCGTTGGGGTTGGTTGCCAGTTCCTACGGCGTAGGGCTGCTGCTATGGGTGGTGCTGGTTATGTTTCTGCTCGTGAGTTACTCCTGAAAACCATGAACCGACTGAAACGCGCTATCATCTGGGGGCTTATCGTGCTGGTATTTGGCTTTGTTAGCTACGCCATCGGAGCCATGCAGCAACGGCTTACCGAAAAAGAAACCAGTACCCAAAAACGGCAACACCGGCCCGAACTATCTCGTATTCAGCTTATTAATCAGCCAACATCGGCCAAATCCCTGCCCGTCGGGGTCAGAACGGGGTTCACCAATGCCATGCTTGATAACCAAACTGTTGTTGTGGTTTTTTTTGACCCCGACTGTGAACATTGCCAGTACGAAGCCGGGCAGTTTAGCAAACGGGCGGCTGAGTTTGGGTCGGCGCAGGTGTTTTGGCTCACCACGGCCACCCTTGTCCGCGCCCGGCTGTTTGCCCGTCAGTTTGGGTTAGACACCCTGAATCGGTTTCACGTAGGGGCCGTCAGCCGCGACGAAGCCTACCGCGCCTTTGGGCCAACCAGCAATCCCCACCTGTTTATCTATGGCCCCGATGGGTCGCTCCGCAAAGAATACCGGGGCGAGGTTAAGTTGGAAGCTGTGCTGAACTATTTGTAGCCGGTAGCGCGGGTGGAAACCCGCGAGGTTAGCCTTTGCCAGGTGGGTTTCTACCCGCGCTACCGGCTACAAATACGCCAACCATTTAGACTGCGGAGTGCAACTCCGCGCTACTCTCTGAACAAACACATCAACAAAACCTTCACCCGCCAACTCGACGCTGCCGATTGCGGGGTGGCCTGCCTACTGTCGGTGCTGCGCTACCATGGGGGCGATGTGAGCCGCGAACGGCTCCGTACCCTAAGCGGCACAAGCGTTACCGGCACTACCGTTTTGGGGTTGAAACAGGCGGCTGCTACCCTTGGCTTTGCCGCCGAAGGCTTACAGGCTGAGGGCGTTCATAACCTTGCCGAACTCACCGCCCCCGCTCATCTGCACGTGCTGATAGATGAGCGGTTGCAGCATTATGTGGTGTTTTATCCTGCTAATGTGCCGGGTAAACTGCTGATTGGTGATCCGGGGCGCGGAATAGTCGAGATGACTGCCGATGAACTGGCTGCCATTTGGCAATCAAAAGCGTTGCTGTCGCTGGCACCGACACCGGCGTTTGTCAGCACCACCACCCGGCGGCAAAGCCAGTGGCAGTGGTTGCGCGGTTTGCTCGAACCCGATTTACCCCTCCTCGGCGTGGCAGCCGCTTTAGGTGTGGCGGTGGCCGGGCTGGGCTTGGCAATGGCGTTGTTTTCACAACGGCTCATTGACGAGATTCTGCCTAAGCACGACACCCAACGGCTGACGCTGGGCCTGCTGTTACTGGCCGTTTTGCTGCTGGCACGAGCGGGCATCAACTATTTGCGGGGCTTTTTTCTGCTTCGGCAAAGCCGCGCCTTCAACGTCAGAATTGCGGGTGATTTTTTCAGCGACCTGCTCCACCTGCCCAAAGCCTTTTTCGACACGCGCAAAACGGGCGACATTGTGGCCCGGCTCAACGACACCCGTCGGATTCAGAGCAGCCTGAATTTTCTGGTCGGGTCGGTCATGATTGATGTGTTGGTGGTGGTGCTGACGGCGGTGTTTCTGTTTGGTTATTCGTGGCAAATCGGACTACCAACCTTGTTGAGTTTCAATCTTAGATGAAGCCATATCAGCCCTCGACCGCCACACCGAGCAGTTTGTGCTTGACCTCCTCAAACGGCTCAAACCGACAATGGCAACCGTTTTGGTTACGCACCGCAGCCAATCAGTACGCCTTGCTGACCGGGTCTATTCATTAGAAAAAGGCGTTCTAAATCTGTCAGAATCACCTTTGTTGATAGGCTGATTTATGCCCGTTAATCTACCAATGCCGAACTCGGTGAACTGCGTTTGCCAGAAACGGCTGCCATTGGGCAGGAGCCAAATTAGCGGGCAACAGAAACCGGAGCGATGCACACGTTCCCGGTTTCTGTTATCTTTGTGGGATACAACCAAGCTCTTCGTTTTTGATGAATACCTTAACTGCCG
Organism: Cytophagales bacterium; assembly: GCA_038247465.1. GTDB lineage: Bacteria > Bacteroidota > Bacteroidia > Cytophagales > Spirosomataceae > JBBRNH01. Next base: position 1,230 of record JBBRUV010000403.1, on the reverse strand, counting down.
ACGATTTAATCTACGGGTATATCAACGGGATTTTTCCGATGGCCGATAGCGACAGTATGCTGTATTGGTACGCGCCCGACCCCCGCGCCGTTATCCCCATCGAGACCTATAAACCGGCTAAATCGCTGCGGCCCGTGCTGAACAAAAATCAGTTTGAGATACGGATAGATGCTGATTTTGAGCAGGTTATGCGAAATTGCGCGGTTCCCCGGTCAGATTCTGACAGTTCCTGGATTTCGGAAGAAATTGTGCAGGCCTACACCGATTTACACCGGATGGGGCTGGCTCACAGCGTTGAGACGTATATAGATGGCCGTTTGGTGGGCGGGTTATACGGCGTGTCGCTCGGCGGGGCTTTTTTTGGCGAATCTATGTTTTACCGCGTTCCGAATGCCTCGAAGGTGGCGTTTCACCACCTGATTTTGCTGCTACGCCAACAACGCTACGAACTCCTAGACACGCAGTTTATCAACGATAACGTACTGCGGTTCGGGGCTGTCGAAATTCCCAAATCAGAGTATTTGCTTCTGCTTAAACAGGCCCTCCCCAAAAAAGCCCGTTTCACCGAACAACCCGTTGAGCACCTGTTTCACTACCATGCCGATGAACAATGAACAGTTATTAGTAAACAGTTATCAATTCTGGAATAATTGAAACTGTTTACTGATTGTTGATAACTGTTTACTGATAACTGTAATGAAACCCGTTCTCGTCCTCAAATTTGGCACGGCCTCCATCACCACACCCACTGGCGAACTGAATGAGCCGGTGTTGGCCGACATCGCCCGGCAGGTAGCCGCCCTGCATTCAACCTATAATATCGTACTGGTGTCGTCGGGAGCAGTGGGGGCCGGGCGGGGTTTCCTGCGCGATTACCGGGGCGACCTCACGCAGCGCAAAGCCGCAGCCGCCGTTGGCAATCCGCTATTGCTTGGTATTTACAGCCGCTATTTTACTCAGTACGGTATTCCGGTGGCCCAAAGCCTGTGCGAACGCCACCACTTTGCCAGCCGCGATCAGTTTCTGCAACTCAAAAACACCTACCACGAACTTTGGGCCAACGGCATTATCCCGATTGCCAACGAAAACGATGTGGTCAGCAGCCGCGAGCTCAAATTCTCGGATAACGACGAGTTAGCCACGCTCATCGCCGTTGGGTTCGGGGCCGAACGGCTACTGCTCTGCACCTCGGTTGGGGGTTTGTTAGATAATATGGGGCAGACTATCAGG
>JBBRUV010000402.1:0-4030 GCA_038247465.1 Cytophagales bacterium | reverse complement strand
GAACAGCGGGTCGTCGGCGAGGTAAACAACCTGCCCCCGGCCTAATTGTTGAACGCCTATCGAGAGGGTTTGTTTGAGTTTTTCTTTTGCATTCCGGCCCGCAAACCCTGCCACGTAGTTGTCGGCTTTGAGGTAGCCCACGTTCCAGCCGTCTTTAAGCAGGTCAAAATTATGCGTTTCCTGCACCAGGGCGTAGTAATTTTTGCCGAGACCAAAGGCCAGCGGGTGCGTGGTATCCAGCGCAATGCGGTAGATGCTGCCGGGCGTTTCGTCTGATACAGCCACGCGCTCGCGTTCGGCGTAGGTTTTCAGCGAATCAGTGGCGGCTTTTTTCTTGCTGTCGGCTTTGTCTTTTCCTCCTTTATCAGCCTCATCGGTTTTTTCTTTCAACTCAAAATCGGCTTTTCCGGCCAGCGCATCGGCGGCAGATTCGAGGGCGATGAGTTTACCGCCCACCCGAATCCAGTCTTTCAATACAGTCAGGTTTTTCTCCGAAAGCAACCGGCCATAGCCATAGCCATCGGGCATCACCAGAATATCTAACTTACTGAGAGCAACCGAGTTTAAGTCGCCACTGTTGAGTAACGTGACGGGATAATTGAGTTCCTGATCGAAATAATGCCAGACCTCCCCGGCGGCAGGGGCTGCGGTGGCATCGCCCACGATAGAGCCAATGCGCGGGGCTTTCAGGGCCATCACAAAATCGGAGCCGAAGTCAGAACCTTTTGTGGCGAAGCCGGTGGCAACGGGCGTGGCCGTAATTTCGGCTTTGGTGGCTTCGGCCAGCACAAGCGCGTCGAAACGGTCGCCGAGCCGTTCGTTACCGGCCCGCGTGATGAGCAGCGTACCGGCATCGTAGGTTTTGCCGCCTATCTCAAATGGTTTTTCTGCCGCCCGCACTTTTACTTTCTGTTTTAGCAATCCCGCCAATACCTGTACAGACGGCATTGACTGCCAGCGCACGAGGTAGGCATACGGTTTGGTAGTTTGTGGTTTGTAGTTTGTAGTTTGTGGTTCCTGATAGGCAGTTGTGGTGATTTGGGTTGTCAGGCCAAACGTGGGCAGACCGTAGGCGTACGGCAGCGACCAGGCCGTAATGTCGTATGTGACCGAATCTTCGAGCATAGACTTGGGCTCGAACAGGATTTTTAGTAACGTTGATTTTGGTTGAAACGCGCTGATAATCAGGTCTTCGGCAGCTATATAAATCGGTTTGTCGGTTTGTTGGGTAAAATAATTAAACCCGCCCGCAGCGATGTTCTGCGCCTTTCCCGCCGTGCCGTATCGAATCTGATTGCGGTCTAAAAGCTGTTGTAATGACTTCATCTTACCCGCGTCACCCGTGTTTTTTACGACGTAGGTTTTGAACGTTCCCGCCGGATTGGTCTGCGATTTCTCGAAAAACTCACCAAATGCTTTTACAACTTCGGTGGGGCGGTCGGCAACGGATTCGAGCGTGGCGATGCTGGCAGCAACGTGGTGGTCAATGCGTTGGCGGAGCGTGAGCGTGTCGCCGTCGGCTTTTTCGATACCCAGCCCGGCCCGGCCAGAACCGCCCTGCTCGTAGGTCATGCCGATAGCTCCGTTGTAGGTCGGCCAGGTGTCGCCGTAGCTGGGATAAAACAAATCGAAGCGTTCGCGGGTGTAATAGAGCCAGCCGTTGCGGTCGAAATAACGGCTGCAATACTGCCCGATGGTGTTCTGAAAATCGCGCTGAAACTTGGTGATGTCTTCGTGAAAAGGCTTGGCCGAGGGCGCGAAATAATACGGACTCTCCACGCCCATCTCGTGAAAATCGCCGTGCAGGTGCGGCATCCATTGATGGTAGAGGGCCATGCGCTGCCGGGTGATTTCCTGGGTTTGCCAGGCCCAGTCGCGGTTGGGGTCAAAATAATAGTGCGTATAGCGACCACCGGGCCAGGGTTCCTGGTGTTCGCGGGCGGCTGGCGAGGGGTCAAACGTGCGGCCCACCATCTGATTGTACCAGTTCACGTAGCGGTCGTGGCCGTCGGGGTTCAGGTCGGGGTCGAGCACCACAACAGACGTGTTCAGGATTTTCTGCGAGACTGCATTTTTGACATCCAGCAACTGGTACAGCACGTCCATAAACGCTTCTGAACTTACGGCCTCGTTGCCATGCACGTTATAACTGAGCCACGAAATAGGCGGTTGGGCGTTGGCCGACGGTTTGCCGGCAGTCAGGCCAACCCGTTTGAGATTGTCGGTACGGATTTCGTCGAGCCGGGCTATGTTGGTTTCGTTGCTGATCACAACGGCCAGTAGCGGGCGGCCTTCGTAGGTTTGGCCGTAAGGCAGGATTTTTACTCGGTTGGGAACCTGCCGGGCTACGAGTTCGGCGTAGGCCACCACGCGGTGATGGGGCGTGAAGCGTTCGCCGATGCGATAGCCGAGAAAATCCTGCGGTGGCGTGATGGCAGTTTGGGCAACGAGTAGCTGCGGGCAGCAAAGTGTTAACAGCAGAAGTACGCTTTGTTTTAAGGTTTTAGAGTTATAGAGTCCCAAAGTTGTAGAGTTTCAGAGTGTTAAAGTTTCAAAGATAAACCGGGCAACCGAAACTTAGGAAGTATGGACGCTTGAAACACTAAAACTTGAAACTTTGCGACTTTTTTGTTGCGTCGAATCATTTTGTGCGTACTTTTGCACCACGATTCGCCAACGTAGCGGTTTTAACGCCGAAAACGCTGGGTCTTTCAACAAAGATGGTCGATTCGTCTAGCGGTTAGGACACTGCCCTTTCACGGCAGTAACACGGGTTCAAGTCCCGTATCGATCACCCGATCAACCAGAAAGCCCCTCCATCAAGGGGCTTTTTTGGCATTATACAGCGTTACAAAATAACAATTGGTACCGTCGCGCTCGTTGCCGCACACACGTAATTAAGTCGTTTTTTGCGCCGGTATGCCAACATTCCCGCGTTTCGGGCCGTTCTTGCAACAATACTTACCAACCCAGCTACGCTTGCCAATGTCGACTATTACCTGCTCTTTCTGCGGACGACGCAAAAATGAAGTCATGCTGCTGCTTTCCGGTATGGATGCCCACATTTGTAACTATTGCGTTGAGGAAGGACATAAGGCCGTGCTGGAAGAAATGCGCCCCATTGAGGCCGAACCCGTCGAGATAAAACTTAATCTGGTAAAGCCCGCTCAACTAAAAGCTCACCTCGATGAATACGTGATTGGGCAGAACGATGCAAAAAAATCACTTTGCGTAGCCGTTTACAATCACTACAAACGGCTTATGCAACCGTCGTCTGACGAAGACGAAGTGACCATCGAAAAATCAAATGTGATGATGGTGGGCGAAACCGGCACCGGCAAAACCTACCTCGCCCGTACTATTGCCAAAATTCTGGAGGTGCCGTTTTGTATTGCCGATGCCACCGTAATTACCGAAGCCGGTTATGTGGGCGAAGACGTTGAAACCATTCTGACCCGGTTGCTGCAAGCGGCTGATTATGACATCAATGCGGCAGAACGCGGCATTGTTTATATTGACGAAATTGATAAAATAGCCCGTAAGTCAGACAACCCCAGCATCACCCGCGACGTATCGGGCGAGGGTGTTCAGCAAGCATTGCTCAAACTTTTAGAAGGCTCGGTGGTGAGCGTACCACCTCAGGGCGGGCGCAAACACCCCGATCAACGGCTGATTTCGCTCAACACCGAAAATATTCTGTTCATTTGCGGGGGCGCGTTTGATGGCATCGAACGGCACATTGCCAAGCGTGTTAATACGCGGCCCATCGGGTTTTCGGGCGAGCGACCCTTGCACGATTTCTCGGATCGACGGATGCTGATGCGGCTCATCTCGGCGCAGGATTTGAAATCGTTTGGGCTGATTCCTGAACTAATTGGGCGGTTGCCGGTGCTGACCAACCTCGAACCCCTCGACCGCGACGCGTTGTTTCAGATTCTGACCGGCCCCCGCAACGCCCTCACCAAGCAATACAATAAGCTCTTTGCCATGGAAGGCATTAAACTTTATTGGGATCAGGCGGTGCTGAATT
>JBBRUV010000401.1:0-4079 GCA_038247465.1 Cytophagales bacterium | reverse complement strand
TAGAAAACAGTGTGGACAAAAATAGGGGTTTATAGAACGCAGATGACGCTGATTGTTGCAGATTCTTACGGATTGTATCACCGTAAATCTGCAGCAATCAGCGTCATCTGCGTTCTGTGTTCCCGATCAGAAAATAAAATTCGTACTTAAAAACTCGGATTTATGCTGGCCTACAATTTCGTTCAGAATGGCTTTATTGGCCGACGTGTCTTTGGTGGCTACCACCGTCCTGATCGAGAATTGCCGGAGCGCGTCTTCTACCGAGAGCGTCCGTTCAGCAGAGTCTTTACGGCCCGTGAACGGAAACGTATCGGGTCCGCGCTGGCATTGGGCGTTGATGTTTACGCGGCTCACCACGTTGACGAGCGGGTCAATCAGGCGGGCAATCTGGTCGGTGTCGGTGCCAAAAATGCTGGCTTGCTGCCCGTGATCGTCGGTGATGAGGTAGTCAATCGGTTCTTCGATGTCGTCGAACGGCACCACCGGAATCACCGGCCCAAACTGCTCTTCGCGGTAGAGTTTCATGCCTTCTCCAACGGGGTAAACCACCGCCGGAAACACCAACGATTCGGCAGTTATGCCACCACTTTCGTTTATCACCCGTGCGCCCATGCCCTCGGCTTCGGCAATCACCTCGGCAATGTAAGCGGGTTTTGTCAGTTCGGGTAATGGCGTCAGTTGCACCCCTGCATCCCAGGGCATACCGGGCCGCAGGGCGTTCACAGCCTTCGCGAATTTTTCGAGAAACGCATCGGCAATGGAGCGATGCACCCATAAGATTTTCAGGGCCGTGCAGCGTTGGCCGTTAAACGACAGCGTTCCCAGAACGCACTCCTTTACGGTCAGGTCGAGGTCGGCATCGGGCAAAATAATAGCTGCGTTTTTGGCATCCAAACTCAAAATAGCCCGGAGCCGGTTGCTTTTGGGGTGCATTTTTTTGAGCGAATCGGCCACCCGACTCGACCCAATCAGCGTTAGCACGTCCACCTTTCCCGACTGCATGAGGGCCGGTACCACATCGGCCCCGCGCCCGTAAATCGAGTTCACCACGCCTTTGGGGAAACACGTTCTGAATGCTTCGAGCATGGGATAATGCAGCAGCGATCCGTGTTTCGGGGTCTTAAAAAGAACGGTGTTGCCCGTCAGCAGGGCCGGAATCAGCGTGGTGTAGGTCTCGTTGAAGGGGTAATTAAATGGCCCCATGCACAGCACTACCCCCAACGGCGACCGCCGAATCTGCCCAATCACGCCTTCTTCGACAATAAACCGCGACCCGGCCCGGTCGAGCACTTTCAGCGCATCAATCGTGTCATAAATATACTTCACCGTCCGGTCAAACTCTTTGGTGGAGTCGGCGAGGTTTTTGCCGATTTCCCACATCAATAGGTTCACAATCAGGGCTTTCTGGTCGAGCATTTTGCCAATAAACTGTTCCATGCAGACAATCCGGCCCGCGAGCGACATGGTGGGCCACTCGCCCCGGCCACTGTTGTAGGCGGTAACGGCGGCATCGAGGGCTTGCAGGGCTTCTTTGGCGGTGCAAACCGGGTAACTGCCGACCACTTCGCGGGTTAGTGTGCCGTCTGACCGGCGCACAAAAACGGGCGAGGCCACTTCGGCAGTCTTACCGTTCCAGGGAATCATCTCACCGTTGAGGAGGTATTCGCGCTGGTGAATCGGTTCGATGCGGTACTGGGCCGGAATCTGGTCAGCGGTAGGAAACAGGTCGGCAAGTTGGGTAGCAGTAACGGTCATGTTTAGTCAGAAGGCAGAAGTTTAGTAGCCCCCACTACCAGAAACTTAGGGAACGGGAGAAAGTTTCGGCATTCGTGAATTGTTGTTGCCTAACATTGGCACGTAGCCTGAACAGCATGGTATATATTTTTCAATACTTGCGGCACTTTTTTGGTAGTTCTCTTCATCTTTAAAAGCTAATAATCATAAAATATAAGGGCATTCCAATTGTGATATTGAACGGAAAAGTTACTCCTAATGCCATTGGTATATAAAGCCCGGGATCAGCTTTAGGGGCGGCCAAACGCATAGCGGCCGGCACGGCAATGTAGGATGCACTTGCGGCAAGTATGGCAAAGATAAATCGGTTGCCTATCTCATGCGTTACGTATTGGCTTACAAACGCTACAACGCATCCATTAATAGCAGGAATGATTATAGCAAACAATGAAGCGAACCAACCATACTTTTTAAATGCAGAAAATCTTTTTGCAGTTACCATTCCCATTTCCAATAGAAAGATGGCAAGAAACCCTTTGAAAATGTCGGTTGTAAATGGTTTTATTCCTTCGGCTTGTTTGGTGTCGGCAATTAACCCAATCACTAAACTTCCCAAAATCATAAGCACACTTCCATTTGTAAATGAATGTTGAACAACGGATTTTAAGCTCACTTTGCTCGTACTTTCCTTATCAAATTGCATCATTAAAATAACACCTATAATAATTGCAGGTGATTCCATCAGTGCCATCACGGCTACCATGTGTCCGCCAAAAGTTATCTTTTGTACTTCCAGAAATGATACAGCCGAGACAAATGTTACAGCACTTACCGAACCATACGCGGCAGCCACTGCACCCGCATCGCTGATGCTTAATTTTCGCTTGAGAATAAAAAATGTGTAAAACGGAATTAGGGATGCTAAGGCCACTCCAAATAAAAGCGAATACACAATTTCATTCGTGAAGCCGCTGTGCGCTAATTCCTGTCCGCCTTTAAAACCAATCGAAAATAAAAGATAAAGTGAAATAAATTTACTGGAGGATGCAGGAATCTTCAAATCGCTTTTAACGATTGTAGCAATAATTCCCAGCACAAAAAAAAGCAAAGTAGGGTTGGTGATATTTGAAATAAGAATACGAAAATCCATGTTTATTTTATTGGCAATTTTAGTTTACATACTGGGTCTCAATAGGACTGAACACGACGGTTTGGGGCTTGGAGATGTTGGGTAATTTGAAAATCGCCCGCTCGGAACTACTGCCCAATTGACAATATGAAGCTGAAGTTTACGACTAAAAGCTAAATTTATAAATGTCACCCTTAAGCACTGCTGATGCTTGCAAATAGTCAAAGTTACATTGTATAGTCTTGCCTTTGCAAATACTTATGTTAGCGATTCGTGCTTTTTTCTTCTTATTTTCAAAACAGTTTAGTTCCTTTGACAGGCCATTTAAAAAATTGAATTTTAATTTTGTCTGTTTTGACCCGCAATTAAGATTTTCTGATTTTGTAAATCGTTTCTAAGTTTTAAGCGCAGCCGCCAGGCTTTTTAGCTTATCTGGAATTTTATTGAGTGGCAAAACGAAATCAACAAAGCCTGCTGCCTGGGAGTGAAGTGGCATTTGGTCAACTTCGGCAGACATATCCTGGGCAAAGGTTGTTCCTCCGTTGGCTTTGATGTGCTTGCAGCCCACCGTACCATCGCCATCATAGCCCGAAAGGACAATGCCGACAGCACGGGCACCCATTTCGTTTGCCAGGGAAATGAAAAATACATCTACTTGTTTGTGTCCGCCAGAGCGAGGGGAAATTACGTTGAAGCGATAGTTATCCATCGTAAGATTGGAGTCCGGAGGAATTACGTAAACATGATTCGCAAGGATCGGCATTGCCTCAGAAGCCACGGTTACTGGCATTTTCGTGTGCCGCTGTAGTATTTTAGCTAACTGACTGATGGCGGTGGGGTTCATGTGAGAAATAATAACAAAGGCCATGCCTGTATCATCCGGCATTGTGTTCAGCAGAGCCTTGTATGCGTTAAGTGCTCCGGCAGAGCCGCCAATACCTACAATGAATATGGGTTGCGATGATTTCACGGCTTACTATTATTACTGAACATTTTTATTCTCAGCAATACTTTTATCAACCTCTTTTTCCTTATTAGTACTTAATAAAGCTTTCCCATCATTTGGCATCACAAAAATACCATCATCACTTAAAATAAACGTGTGAACATCGCTATCATGGTTCGTGCCACGAGACTTGACAATGAAAAGTTCACGGGTGCGTTTTCTGCCCTCATTATCTTCTACCATTCTCACAATAATCCAGGTGTCAATCAG
>JBBRUV010000400.1:0-4096 GCA_038247465.1 Cytophagales bacterium | reverse complement strand
TCGCAGATCACGAAAATCCTTGTGAATCTGCGTCATCGGCGTTCTATTCTTCTCCTAAAACCGATACGTCAGACTTGCCGTAAGTTGGCGGGCCAGCACCGGGCGGCCAAAAACGGGTGCGCCGAGGGCGTTCAACACGTTCAGGTCGGTGCCGGGCAACACAGTTCCGTCGGGACGTTTGATTCCGCCAACAGCGATGTCTTCGACAGATGTGCCTTGCAGACCGTAGCCGCCAAACAGCAGGATACCCGCGCTGTTGAGCAGGTTACTGGCCTGAACGCTCAGGTCGAGCCGCGAGGTCAGTGCGCCTGACACCCCGGCACTTAACACACCGTATGCCGCCAACTGAATTGAGTTTCGGCGGTTGCCCTGCCGCTCACTAAACCAGCGATAATTCAGATACGGGCTGAATTTACCCACTTTGTAGGTTGGTGTAACGTCAATAATTACCGGAGCCACGCCCAAAACGCGGTTTCCCGAAAAATCTTCCGTAAAGAACCGTGAGCGGTCAACACCGCCGGCCACGTTTAAATACGTCAGACGGTCATACTTAGCATCCTGCAACGTAGCGTGGGCGCGAACCGTGAGCCGGTCAGTAGCCTGCACCACCGTTTCGAGTTCGAGACCGATAGTGCGGGTGGCGTTGAAGGTCGGGTCGGTAAAGAAACTGGCCGCGCCGTTGGTAATAAACAGTTGCAGCAACGCATTGTCTAACTTACTGTAGAACGTCGTTGCCGAAAAAGATGCTTTGCGTCCGTTGGCCTTGAAGCCCAATTCGGCCTGCGTAACGGTTTCGAGCGGAGCCTTTTTGTCGAGCGGGACATTGACGAAGTTATTGGCGTAGTAATCAAGTTCAGGAGCCTTGTTGCCGCGCGATACGCGCAAATAACCAGCCGTACGGTTGGTGAATTTGTAGTTTCCGCCGACCGACCACGACAAGTAATTGAACTGAAAACCATCGCCGTCGCCGTCACCATCGGCATTCGAGACGATAAACTTCCTGGAAGCGTCTCGTGCCAGTACGGACGACGTAGCACTAACCGGCTGATAACTAACGCCATACACAAACTCATCGCCGTTGTACACCCGTGAACCAATATCAGATACGGTTTTAGGGTTGCGGTCTAATCCGCCCAGGCCCCCGATAGCTGTACCACCCTGCCAGCCCTGTTTTGTACCCGTATGCCGCACGGTTTCGAACCGTGCGCCGAGGTCAATGCTGAGTTTATCCGAGACCTTCCAGACATCGTTGGCGTAAAACGCGTTCAGCCGTTGCACGTTTTTGGTGACGGTATACGCTAAGCCGCTTTGCAGAACGAATCCATTTGGATTGGTTACCTGAAACGTGCCACCCGCCAAACCGCCAAACGCTGCGTTCAATGCCGGCACAGCGGCAAAAACGCCCGCTACCGAAGCCGGGAAAGCCGCCGGTGCCGGAAACGTGATATTTACCGCCCGTGGATTACCGCCCAGCGTACTCACCACACCATCAGCAAACCAGCGCGTATTAATCTCGGTGCGCGAGTAGTACGTACCAAACGTGAGTTGATGTCCGCCAATTTCTTTGGTCAGGTTTAGGTTGGCAATCTGATCATCGGCCTTGTTGAACATATTCAACGGGGCCGTCGTAAGCAGATATTTACCCAATTTATTAGGCGTATTGGGGTCAAGAACGGAACTTGGCACCCCATTCACTAAGGCGAAGTTTGCCCTTGCCAGAATCTCGCCGGTGGTTGCGTCGGTATAAGTCGGCGACAACGCGCCCGGTAACAGCGTATTGGCAATGGTGCCGGGGATGGCTGCACCAGCGGCTGCGGCAGGCGCGTATGTGCCGGCAGTAATCAACGCCCCCGCGCCGAATTGCAGATACCCCTGCTGCGCCCCCAGCGAAGCCGAACCCACCACCGACGGCAGCACCGGAATCACGATATTACCCTGATACTGAAGGTACGCCTGATCGAAGTTCGACACTTTACCTTTCACGCCCAGCCCCCAGCCTTTGCCGAGGTCATAGCTAAAATCCAGCCCAACGGCGTAGGTCTTGTTAGCAATTCCTTTTCTGGCATCAAACGTCCGGTTTGGATTCATGCCGGGGGTTGTTTCCCGCCGAAATTCATCGCCGAGCGGCACCTGAGTCTTCACGTCCACAAACGTTGTTGAGTAATTGATGTCCACCGGATCGCCATTACCGGGGTCATAACCGCTTTTCAGGTCGTTGCTGAGGGCAATTTCCTTAAAAAACGTGTTGCGGTCGTTCATGTATTTGCCATAAATTTTAAACGACCCGCGTCCGCCCGCAAACAACTTGGTGACATTAGCCCGGATTTGCCCGCCCTGATTGGCGTTGAAGGGTGTATTTCTGGCCCCTCCGTCAACGCGGTAAAACCCACCGATGTGGTAGTTCCAGCCCCCGGCTACCGGCCCGCCAAACTCAACATCGGTGCGGCCCAGTCCCTTACCGTTGCCGTAGATACCGCCCGTTGCCCGGATTGAACCACTGAACGCAGCCCCGCCGGTTTTTGAGATGAAGTTAAAAATCCCCCCCGGCGAGTTGGCCGACGTGATAGCCGCCGAACCACCCCGGATTGCCTCCAGCCGGGCGGTAGTCAGGTCGGTGCGCTGGAACATATCCACCAGCGCAAAGCCCATCTGTGCGCCCATCACGGGCAGCCCTTCTTCCTGCAAACTGACGTACTGAAACCCTACCTGATCGTTACCAACCGGAGCCAGGCCACGCGCTACAACCTTGCTACCCACCTCGCCCGACGAGTTATCAACCCAAACTCCCGGTACTGATTGCAGCAGGTCGCCGGTGCCCCGCGGAGCGCGCTGGTCAATGGTGCGGGCGTTGATGGTGGTAATGGCCACGCTGGATTCGAGTTTGGTGCGTGGGTCAAAAGAACCAGTGATGACCACAGTCTCCATTTCAAGCGCGTCTTCGGCCAGTACAAAATCAAGTGTTACGGCACTGTTTCCGGTACCAACCGTAACGTCTTTTTTCTGAGATACGTAGCCTACAAACGTGGCCTGCACGGTGTAAGTGCCGGGGGTCAGGTTGTCGAGCGTAAATTTGCCGCTCCGGTCCGTAACGGTTCCTTTACGGGTGCCTTGGAGCAGCACCGTAGCCGATGGCATAACCACGCCCCGGTCGTCTTTCACAATACCTTCGATTCGGCCCGTCTGCGCCATCGCCAGTCCGGGCAGTCCCAGGATTATTAACAACAGCCATAGTCGGCCATAGTTCAGTACATTTTTCATTCGGTTTAATACAATTTAGCGGGTGTAACTTTTCTTTAACTTGCTGCAAAAATACCCTACTATTCCTGCTTCTGGAATAATACAAAGAAAAAATTCACCAAAACTTATAGATCATTCCAATATGGAGTTGAATTTGTTTACTAATAAACGTACAAACCTGTACATTTTTTTGAGTGCGATTTTTTTGACCAATGCTATTGTGGCTGAGATTATCGGAGTGAAAATCTTTTCGGGCGAGGCTCTGATTGGTAGCCAACCGGCTCAGATTCACCTCTTCGGCGCCTTTGTACTGGATTTCAACCTCACTGCCGGTGCTGTGATCTGGCCGTTTGTATTTATCACGTCTGACATTATTAACGAGTATTTTGGCAAGGCAGGCGTTCGCCGGATTTCATTTCTCACAGCGGGGTTTATTGCCTACTCGTTTCTGATTATTTATGCCGTAACAACGCTGCCTCCCGCGCAATTCTGGCTTGATGTCAACGCCAAAGACCCGGCGGGTAATGCCATCAACATCAACAATGCGTTTGCTATGATTTTTAGGCAGGGGCTGGGCATCATCATCGGCTCGCTCACGGCGTTTCTGATTGGGCAGTTACTCGATGCGTCAGTATTTCATTACCTGCGCGGCATCACGGGTAATCGCCAAATCTGGCTCCGAGCCACGGGTTCAACGGTGGTTTCGCAACTCGTTGACTCGTTTTTGGTCTTGTTTATTGCGTTTTATGTATTTGGAAACTGGTCGCTGACGCAAGTACTGGCCGTTGGCCTTATCAACTACGTTTACAAATTCACCACCGCCATCTTACTTACGCCATTACTGTATCTGGCCCATAAC
>JBBRUV010000399.1:0-4126 GCA_038247465.1 Cytophagales bacterium | reverse complement strand
TATCCACAACGACTCTTGTTTATTAAAAAAAAAAAATTTCTATATATTCTTCAAATAATGTCGTTCATTCGCGGTGCTACTTGGCGCATCTCTGTGACGAAAAAACGAAAAAACAAAGAAACCATGATACAAACCATCAACCTACAGAAACTCTTCGCCACCGAAGAAGTAGAAACCACCGCCCTCAACGGCATCACGATGGACGTGAACGACGGCGAATTTGTGGCTATTATGGGGCCAAGCGGCTGCGGCAAATCAACGCTGCTCAATATCATCGGCCTGTTGGATAATCCGAGTGACGGGGAATATAATTTCTACGGCACGGCGGTGGCCAAAATGAGCGAACGCCAGCGGGCCGGACTGCGGAAAGGCAGCATTGGATTTGTGTTTCAAAGCTTCAATCTGATTGATGAACTGACTGTTTATGAGAACGTAGAACTGCCGTTGCTATACCTGAAAACGCCCGCCGAAGAGCGCAAACGGCGCGTGGAAGAAAGCCTGACGCGCATGGCGATTATGCACCGGCGAAATCACTTTCCGCAGCAACTATCGGGCGGGCAGCAGCAGCGGGTGGCCATTGCGCGGGCGGTGGTAGCCAAACCCAAACTAATTCTGGCCGATGAACCAACCGGAAATCTGGATTCTAAAAACGGCGAAGAAGTAATGAAATTACTAAGCGAATTAAATGATGAAGGCACGACGATTATCATGGTGACGCACTCACCCTACGACGCGGGTTTTGCCCATCGGATTGTGAATTTATTCGACGGAAAAGTGGTAACGGAGAATTTTCACGTGTGACATAAAACCCCTCAATAATCATGTTCCGAAACTACCTCAAAATCGCGTTCCGAACGCTCTGGCGTAACCGCCTGTTTACGGCCATCAACGTCCTGGGCCTGTCGGTCGGGCTGGCCTGCGTGGTGCTGCTGCTGCTGTTTGCCCAGAAATGCCTGACCTGGGATTCGTTCCACGCCAATCTCGACCGGATTTACTCGATTCAGACCACCTCCGACGAAGGAACCTACAACGAAACCGTCTATCCGCCACTCGATCAGCTCCTGCGCGATTACCCCGAAATAGAGACCGGAACGCATATCCAACACTGGACCGACCCCTGGATCGAGTATCGCGGCAAGAGCATCCAGCAAGCGACGAACTACGTGGACTCGAGGTTTTTTCGGGTTTTCACGTTTGCCCTTAAATACGGCGATCCGGCCACGGCGTTGCAAAATCGCTACTCGGTGGTGCTGAACGAAAACGTGGCCGAATCGCTGTTTGGTCCGGTCAATCCGGTGGGCAAACACGTGACCGTCAACGATACGCTGCAATTCACCGTGAGGGGGTGTTGTCCAAAATACCGGCCAACTCGTCGCAGCAGTTTGCGGTGTTGATGCCAGCCGCCAACCTGATGGCTGATGCCGGTTTTCGGGCAAACACCAACTGGTTCAACAACTTCGCCAGTGTGTTTGTGCTGCTCCGGCCCGGTGCCGACAAAGCCCGGCTCGAAGCCAAATTTCCGCCGTTGGTCAAAAAGCATTTTGCCGCCGATGCCCAGAAGCGGACCCTGCGGCTGAACCCGTTCAAAGATTTTGTCTATGCTGAGAACCCGGCGTTTGCGGGCCTCATCAATGCCATCATCGCCATTGCCGCGTTTCTGTTGCTCATTATCAGCATCAACCTCATCAACCTCAACATGGCTTCGGCCCTGCCCCGCGCTAAAGAAGTGGCGATGCGGCAGGTCGTGGGTGCGACGAAACGGCTGGTAATGAATCAGTTCTGGATCGAGTCGGGGATTGTGGTGGCGGTGTCGCTGGGGCTGTCGGCGGGGTTTGCCGTTTACTTTCTGATTCCGCACTTCAATGAACTTCGCGAGGGGAAGCTGCAGTTAGACATCGTCTGGGCGACAGATTATCCCACGATTTTGACCGTGCTGGGCCTGGCACTGGCCGTTGCGCTGGTGGCCGGTACACCTACCCGGCCCTTTTTCTGATGCGGCTGAAAACAACCGAAGCCGTGAAGGGTAAAATCTCGGCCAGTCCGCGCAGTGGGGTCTTCCGGCAGAACGCGCTGATTGTGGTGCAGTTCGCGCTGGCGGTGCTGTTTATCCTCGGCACGATTGGGATGCGCGAACAAATCAAGTACATGAAAAACGCGGATTTGGGCTACGACCAAACCAACGTGCTGGTGGTCAAAACCGACCTTGCCTATCGCAACGAAACGGCAGCCCTATCGCAGGGACGGGCCATTCTGAACGGACTACGCAAAAACCCGACTGTGGTCTCGTTCACGAGTTCGGAACTGACCCCGGCCAATTATTACAACAACTTCAACAGCTATTACCCCGACGGCGACGAGACCCGGAAGGTGAATATCCGGCACGTATCGGGTGCGGTCAACTACCTCGAAACGTTCAGGATTCCGATGGTGGAAGGCCGGAATTTCTCCGATGCCACGCCCGCCGATTCGGCTAACCGGGCGGTGGTGCTGAACGAAGCCGCCATGAAAGCCTTTGGCTGGACAACGGCGGTGGGCAAGAAACTGCGTCAGCAAAACAGCACTGACGTTTACACAGTCGTCGGCGTAACGAAAGATTACCATTACCGCGATTTGAAAGACAAGGTCGGGCCGATGTTGCAGCGGTACGGTGGCCGCGAGCAACTGAGCAGCTTCCTGTCGGTGCGCCTGACCAATGCCGCCAACGCCCCGGCCCTGATTCGGGAGTTAGAAGCGCAGTTCAAAAAGATACCGGCCCGGCGGTCGCTGTCGTACACCTACTTAGCCGACGAGGTGGCGAAAGCCTACGAACCCATCAACAATGCCTGGCGCATCGTCAGTTTTGTGACAATCATCGCGGTGTTGACGGCCTGCGCGGGCATTTTCGGGCTGATTACGCTCGTGGCCCGGCGACGCACCAAAGAGATTGGCGTTCGGAAAGTGCTGGGAGCCAGCGTACTGAGTGTTGCCCTGCTGCTGTCGTCCGACTTTCTGAAATTGGTGGGACTGGCCATCCTGATTGCGGCTCCGGTGGGCTGGTGGATGGGTCAGAGATTGCTCGGTTTCTGGGCCTATCATATCGAGCCGCAGTGGTGGTATTTGGTGGTGGCAGGGCTGCTGGCAGTGGGCATCGCCTTCGTATCGGTCGTCTTTCAGGCGTTGAAAGCGGCTTTGGAGAACCCGGTGAAGAGTTTACGGAGTGAGTGAAGTCAGGCTTGAAAATACCGTCTGACAATGTCGGGCATGGCCGATAGCATACCGACGATCTGGCTGAGTTCGTGGTTTTTGGTGGCATCGCAGGCCAAACTGACTCCGTAGGTCTGTTTGTCGAGAACCACAAAAAACCAGTCGCGTCCAACCACATAGCAACCAAAAAGGGGCGTTTTTTTTTCGTTGGTATGGCGGGCGGCTACCATCGAAATCAGTAGCTGACCCAATGGGTCGTTTTCACGGCGACGCTCCTGTTTGTACTCATGAAGAAAAAAATAGGGCTGTTTGGGCCGTTGCTTCCCCCGCGCAATAACAAACTCGACTTTTCCCGAAACTTCCAGGTTCAGGTCGAGAAATTTCGCCGAGAGGGTTCGCTGCGTGAAGGGCTTGAAATCATCAATTTCTAAAGGCATCTGACTAAGCAGCGGGGCAATGAATAACATTTTAAGTTCGTCCTCATTCCAGGCATCAACGTTGACAATGAGCCGTTTCTGGATAATAGCCAATGAGTGTAGTAGGTTTTCATCCATAGTTTTTGCCGATACATTGAGCCAATCCGTTAGTGCCGGAAGGTCGAAAAGCCGCTTTAGCCCAAAAACAGTCTCAACTTCCTCGTATTCCCATGTTTCAAATGATTTTGTCATAACCTATTTTTTCTCAAAGATACCCAAACCAGTAAAATCATGTTGGGCAACTATCTCAAAATCGAGACCGGCACGCACGTTCAACACTGGAACGGCCCCTGGATTGCGTATCGCGGCAAGAGCATCCAGAGAGCGACAGACTACGTGGATTCGACGTTTTTTCGGGTCTTCACAGTCGCCTTCAACTATAGAGTGAATGCAGTTTTACATCCGCCAGACTCAGCGCAATTGCGGCAGGTAGGTTCGGCCACGCCATTGCGTAGGTATCCGGTAGG
>JBBRUV010000398.1:0-4177 GCA_038247465.1 Cytophagales bacterium | reverse complement strand
TGAATGGCATTTCGTTTATGACCGGGCGTATCGGTTCTCAGCGCGTAGTGGTGGCCGAAACAGGCATCGGTAAAGTAAACGCGGCCATGACAACGGCTATCGCCCTGACGTATTTCCGGCCCCGGCGGGTGCTGTTTACGGGCATTGCGGGCGGCACCAATCCCGATTTGCAACCTGGTGATATTGTGATTGCCCGCCAAACCGCTCACCATGATTATCAGTCCATCACCGCGTCGGCGGACCGATTTGACCAAAAGCCAACCCGCCAGACCCGCAACGCCATCACCAAGGAGATGAACCCGGAGTACTTTCCGGCAGATTCGGCCCTGTTACAGGAAGCAAGTTGCGTAGCCGGGGCGATGGTTTTTGAGCCGATTTCGCTCACCAAACGCCCGCCGTCGGTAATGGTCGGTACGGTGGTTACGGGCGATCAGTTTATTTCATCAGCCGAGAAAGTCCGGCAACTCCGCGCCGATTTTGGGGCCGATGCCACCGAGATGGAAGGCGCGGCAGTGGCACAGGTCTGTTATCAGCAACAAGTGCCGTGTTTAGTAATCAGAAGTTTGAGCGACCGCGCCGACGACAACGCCCGGCGCGACATGCGGACGTTTTATGAGATAGCCGCCCGCAACTCTGCCAAGTTGATGCTGGCCTTGGTGAAGGCGTTGGAGTAAGACCGGCTGCCAATTTGTTTTTCGGGGGTTTGGCCCGTAAACTTGCAGCATCAAGTCAATTGCTTCACCCGCATTGATTTATACAGAAGCGAGGAGAGATCAGGCTCTGCGAATCGCTGGCAACCGACCGCCTTCCGGGCGAGACAAGGTGCTAACTCCTGCCTAAAAACCGCACTGGCGGACAATTAGGAACTATAAATCAGACCACTTTGGCACTGCATTTTTACGACCATAAATTCTCGTTTCCGCTGGAATCGGGCCAATCGCTACCCGGTTTCCGGTTGGCCTACACTACTTATGGCCAGTATAATGCGGGTCAATCGGAGGTAATTTGGGTATGTCATGCCCTCACCGGCAACGCCGACCCCGGCGAGTGGTGGAGCGGGCTGGTAGGGCCAGGAAAATTCTACGACCCCGAACGGACGTTCCCTGCCAGTCAGTTTATTATCTGCGCCAATGTACTGAGTTCGTGCTATGGGTCAACCGGGCCACTCTCGATAAACCCCCTCACAAATGAGCCGTATTACCATGATTTTCCGATTGTTACCATCCGAGATATGGTAAATGCGCTGGATTTACTCCGGCAGGATTTGGGTATTGCCCAGATTCACACCTGCATTGGCGGCTCGGTGGGGGGGCAACAGGCGGTGGAGTGGGCCATTATGCAGCCCGACCTGATTGAGCACCTGATTTTGATTGCGACCAACGCCGTGTTTTCGCCCTGGGGAATTGCCTTTAATGAATCGCAGCGGATGGCGATTGAGGCCGATGCCACCTGGTCCGAACGCCGACCCGACGCCGGGCTTAATGGCCTGAAAGCCGCCCGGTCAATGGCCTTGCTGTCTTACCGGAATTATGATACCTACGGCTTTACGCAGGCATTGGACAACAACGAGCAAACCGATTTTTATAAGGCCGCCAGCTACCAACGCTATCAGGGCGAAAAACTCGTCAGCCGGTTCAATGCCTTTACCTACCACCGGCTAACCAAAGCCATGGACTCGCACAACGTGGGCCGCAACCGGGTGAGTATTCCCGACGCGCTGACCCAAATTCGCGCCCGGACATTGACTATCGGCCTGGAC
Organism: Cytophagales bacterium; assembly: GCA_038247465.1. Classification (GTDB taxonomy): domain Bacteria; phylum Bacteroidota; class Bacteroidia; order Cytophagales; family Spirosomataceae; genus JBBRNH01. Next base: position 2,418 of record JBBRUV010000398.1, on the reverse strand, counting down.
TCTGACGTGTTGTTCCCACCGAAAGAGCAGATTTTTCTGGCCCGCCACATCCCCGATGCTACCTATCAGGAACTTGGCTCGCTCTATGGTCACGACGGTTTTTTAATTGAATTCAGGCCATTGGCCCAGATTATCAGAACGTGGCTGGCTTAATCAGCGGATTTTCTGCTCTAATTCTTCGGCTCCAAGCATGGCCGTTTCCCACTGTTCCTGAAGTGTAGCCAATTGAGCGGTCAACCCCCGGTATTCTTCATTCTTGGCCTGCATTTGTTTGGCATCGTGGTAGGTGGCGGGGTTGGCGAGATCCGTTTCGAGCTTTTTCTTTTGGACTTCTAACTGCTCAATCTGGTTCTCTGCTTCTTCGGCCTGTTGAGTCAGTTTTTTCAGCGTCCGTTGCCATTCTTTGCGCTCGTCGTCAAAGCCGTTTGTGGATCGTGCCGGGCCGCCGGGCGGTTTGTGGTTCGTGGTTGTGGTTGCGTTGCCGTTCGCGGCTTTTGGAGCGACCACCGTTGCCGTTGACTGGCGGGGCTGAGACGCAAGATTTTGCGTCTCTACTTTCCGTTCTTCCATCCACCACTCAAATTCGTCATACGTGCCAGGATATGCCTTGAGTTGCTCGTCTTCGATAAACCAGATTTTGTTGGCAATCTGCGACACAAAATAACGGTCGTGGCTAACCACAATGTAGGTTCCTTCGTACTGCTGCAATGCCTGAATCAAAATATTCACCGACTGCATATCCAGGTGGTTGGTCGGCTCATCGAGCAGCAGGAAATTGGCCTGAGACAGCAGCACTTTTGCCAACGCCACCCGCGATTTTTCGCCCCCGGACAACACCCTGATTTTTTTGAATACTTCTTCACCCGAAAACAAAAAGCAGCCCAGCACGGTACGGAGTTCAGCTTCGGACTTTTGCGGGTTAGCTGATTTAAGTTCTTCGATCAGGTTATCTTCCAGATTGAGTGATTCGAGTTGGTGCTGGGCGTAAAAACTGAACGACACATTATGGCCCAGCCGCCGGTCGCCCTGCACGGGTTCAGAGCCGGCAATAATGCGGAGCAGCGTTGATTTTCCCTTGCCGTTGGCCCCAATCAGAGCTACGTGGTCTCCGCGTTCGAGGGTGCCGTTGGCGTGGGTCAGGATGCGTTTTTCGCCGTAGGCTTTATTCACGTTTTCGAGGTGCAGGACATGACGGCCCGGCTGAGTCGAGAAGTTAAACCTGAAGTTAACGCGGGCGTTTTCGTCAATCACGTTGTCAACACGCTCTAAACGAGCCAGTTGCTTTACCCGGCTCTGAGCCTGTTTTGCTTTGGTAGCCTGCGCCTTAAAGCGTTCGATAAAACGTTCGGTCTGCTTGATTTTAGCCTGTTGGTTCTCGAAGGCTCCCTTCTGAATCTCGTTGCGGAGGGCTTTTTCTTCCAGGTAAAACGAATAATTCCCAGCATAGACGTTCAGTTTTTCGTTGGCAACCTCCACAATCATATCCACGCAGTTGTCTAAGAAATCGCGGTCATGACTAACTACCATCACGGCACCTTCGTAGGTCTGAATATATTTTTCAACCCACTGAATCGAGGGTAAGTCTAAGTGGTTGGTTGGCTCATCGAGCATTAGCAGCGACGGTCTTGCCAGCAGCAGTTTGGCGAGCATGACGCGCATTCGCCAGCCGCCGGAGAACGTGCGGAGGGGCCGTTGGAGGTCAGTGGTTGAAAAACCAAGTCCTTCCATAATCTCTTCGGCACGCGACTGAATCGTGTAGCCATCGAGACCTTCAAATTCTTCCTGCGCCTTACCCAGTTTGTCTATTAGATCGTCGGTATAGTTGATCTCCATCTCGTGGAGCAGGTCGTCAATTTGTTTTTGCAGGAAATTTTGCCGCTCGAAGGCTTGCATGGCAACGGCCAGAATCGAATCGTCGGTTTGGTATGAGAGCAAATCCTGATTCAGAAAGCCGATGGTTACATCACCGGCTTTGGCGATATTTCCGCTATCGAACTGGTATTCGCCGTTGATGATGCGGAGGAGCGTTGATTTGCCGGTGCCATTGAGACCAATCAGTCCGATTTTCTGGCCGGGTTTGATGTGGAGCGATGCGTTTTCGTACAGCGCGCGACTACCGAGGTAGTACGACAGGTTGTTTATAGAAATCATACGGCAAATTTACCGAATCTTCGGCACGATGCTTGCTAAAATCAAGGAGAAGATAGTACATTTGCGTCCACAAAAACAAAAAGCCTCTTTAGCTCAGTTGGTAGAGCACTTCATTCGTAATGAAGGGGTCGTAGGTTCAAGTCCTATAAGAGGCTCCTGAAAAACCCCGCTCAGATTGAGCGGGGTTTTTATTTTCCAGTTAACTCATCCTGTCCTTTCAGAAACTAAATGAGTCTCCCAATCCCATTCATTTCCTTCTTACCCGGC
>JBBRUV010000397.1:0-4185 GCA_038247465.1 Cytophagales bacterium | reverse complement strand
TGGTGCAGCAGCAAACGCAAAATCACGTACAGGGGGTTGATAATACTAATTCAAAGTACAGTTTTAACGGCGAGCTTCTGGAAACGATATTAGTAAGTCTGGTCAATTTCAATGGTCAGGGTGGTGGCATTAATTCTAGTAGTATTACATCATACGACCATTTCAGCCGTCCGGTTAGCCTGACATATAACATCGCTGACAAGCCCTTTGAAATGGCACGGATGAATTACGATGCCATTGGCCGAATGATGCAAAAGCAAATCGAGCCGACGGGAGGCCCATACGTCAGTGTAGCAGGCGTAACGGCCCTGACCGTGACAGCCCAACCCTCGTTTTTGAGCAGCTACACCGAAGCCGGCAACTATGTGGAAGTCAGACCCGGTAATTTCAACGTCGGCTTCGGTGATATTTACAGTGGGATTTATGACATCCGGTTAGGGAGCAATACCAATACCACCGGCACAACCGCTGCTCTGCAAACCCTCGATTATGCCTACCACATTCGCGGCTGGCTGCGCGGGCTAAACACGTTTCAGGGCCGGGCAGACCTCAATTTAGGCCAAAATGATGCCTTTGGCTACCAACTCGATTACGAAACCGCCGGGCAGTATAACGGCAATATCGGGCGGCAAACGTGGTTCCATAACCGGCAACCCACCATCAGCCGCGCCTACGATTACAGCTACGATGCCGCCAACCGGCTGACCGGGGCGAGTTTTACCGGCACCGAAAACTACGCCCTCTCTGGCATCAGCTACGACCCCAATGGCAACCTTCTGACCCTGAACCGACGCGCCCCCATTGGCAACGTAAACCGCAACGTTGACCAACTTTCTTACGTCTATAACAACAACGGTAATGGTCTGAGCCACATTCTGGACGGGGCCATTCTTAACACCGATATTGGCGACTACCGACAGCCAGCCGGTTCACCGCCTTTCTATGACTATTGGCCCGATGGCTCGGTGAAGGTTGATAAAAGCCGGGGTATCAGCGCGATACAATACAACCACCTGAAACTGCCCCGGCAGATTACCTTTACCAATGGCAAAGTGGTTCGGTATCAGTATGATGCGCTGGGCAAAAAACTTCGGATGAGCGTTGACGGGGGCGAAGTACGGGATTATGTGGCCGGGGTTGAGTGGGTAAACGGCGTGTTTGAAAGCCAGCAAACACCAGAGGGCCGGGTTCTGGCGGGGGGCGATTTGGGCCGCTACGAGTACTACGCCCGCGACCACCTGGGCAACGTTCGGGCGGTGTATGGCGGCCCGGCCAAAGTAGAAACGCCGGTGGCGGGGCCACAGTCATTGACCATTAACCAATACACCGATTATGACCCGTATGGCTGGCAACTACCCAACCTGACGGGGGGCAGCAGCAGCAACCGGCTGAAATACAACGGCAAAGAAGCCCTTGCGGAGATTGGCCCCAACGTGCTTGATTACGGCGCACGGCTCTACGACGCGCAGATTGGCCGGTGGGGTGTGCCAGACCCGTTGGCCGAGATGAGCCGCCGGTTTAGCCCTTTTGTGTATGGCAATAACAACCCGGTGCGTTTTATTGACCCCGACGGGATGTTAAGCCAGAACTCCTCGGTATATTATCAGGGCGAGTCAGCGCGGGAGTTGTTTGGGCAGTTCCAGCAGGAGAGTTTGACGCGGGAAGCGGGAGAGAGTGATGGCGGGCCGGGGCCAAAGAAACCCGCGATGAGTGCGCCCTCATCAAGCCGGAATCAGACTGCTACTGTTGCCCCGGTAGCATTGGGAACTGCAGCATTAAGCGAGGGATTTACGGCAACGAGTCTTGAATCAATAATTGGGGCTGGTGGTAGTAGTCTGTTCGGTGCAGGTGCGCTGATTGCGTTTTTTTCAGCGATTTTAACAGGTGATACTCCAGCACGAAAACCAAGAGAAGAGTATTTTTATCACTATACTAATGAGGAAGGTTTCACGGGAATAATGGCAACTAATAGAATTCTGCCAAATTCTAAGGGTAAAGTTTACGTCACTCAGCAAGAGATGGCACCAGCGGATGCTTTCCAAAATTTGTTCTTGAGCCAACCAACTCATTCAGGAAGAGGAGATTATGTAATTGCGTTCAAACTAAATCCTGCTCAAGCAGCACAGTTGAGAACGGACCCATCCACTCCATTTGAACTAATTTATCCGAATGGTACTCTAAAAATAGATAACGTTTGGGGCGGTAAAAATCCTTTTGTAAGCAAATGAAAATAGAACAAACTGACGAACTATTAGCATTACAAAAAGCACTGTTTTTTGTAAAATTTGGGAATGATGAGTATGACGCTCATTATTTGGCAGTTAGCCCAATACTTGGGAAATTGTTAAAACAGACAAAGGAGGAATTGTCTAAGCATATTTCCAAGCAATATGGTTCAGACATGAGCGGTGGAGATTGGGGAAGTATTGAAGATTATCCAGATTTTTTATTGAAAGTTTCAATGCACATCAATAATGTTGATAATTGGCATAAATTTGATTTAGTCACTCAACAGGAGGTTATAAAAAACCTTTGTTCTCCATTTGTCGTGTCAGAGATTACTATAAGTAAGCTAATTTTAAAAACTGCTAATTAAAATGGGCTATCATTTTCCCTTTGATGATGATGACCGCAACGCTTGAATAGTCTCTTCTTTGGCTGCTATCAGGGCGTTTTGAGCGACAATCGTCTCATTTTTAGCCATCAACTCACCTTGACGGGATTTGTCTAATTCCTGCCAAACTTTGCGCTCATACTCAAAATCGACTTGATAGACCGCATTACCGTTCACAGTTGAATTATGTTGATTGGTTTGGTTTATGGTATCTACCTTCGTTAAACTCGGCACTAAGTCGCTGGCCTTCACACCCAATATTTCGGCTATCTGTTCCAAGCGTTCTACCGTCAGATGCACCCGCCCGTTTTCAATTTTATTCACCGCGTTCTGGGATACGCCCAATTCGTCGGCCAACTCCTGTTCGGGCATCCGTTTGGCTTCCCGCGCTTTGCGTATTTGGGTGCCATAGACAACAGCTTTGGGGCTAATGGGCTTCTTGCGGGGCGGGGCGGCCTTTTTTGCAGTGGCAGTACGGGCTTCGGCGGGGGTGGTTGGGGCGGTGCGCGGGGTCATAGCAGCTTGGGGTTTGGGGTAGCCAAAGTAACAGATTTTTGGCAAGACGTGCAACCGTAGGCAATACCAGCAGCAGTAACCGGCTGAAATACAACGGTAAAGAAGCCCTTGCCGAGATTGGCCCCAACCTGCTGGATTACGGCGCACGGCTCTACGACGCAACGATTGGGCGGATGAAAAACCCCGATGCGCTGGCCGAAGCCTTTGCCGAGGTTAGCCCATACAGCTACGGGCTGAACAACCCCGTCTTCTACGTTGACCCCACCGGCGACAGCACCGTACCGGCCAACGCCCTGAATATGAAGACCTTTGACACTCAACGCGACGAGGTACTGTTAGATGCGGTGACGGTGAAGGCGCAGAGTAGTAATAATCAGTCGCGGTATTTTGCATTAGAGGATGAGTCGGGAAACCGTTTTAACCGGGATGGCAGTCATTACGTTAGTACGAACCCAAACGACATTATGATGGGGCCTATCGTTATGGGTGGCTCGTCGGAGGATGACGATACGATTGATAATTTGTTTGCTTTCTTTAGCCCAGCTAAGTATTTACAGGGACTAGCACTTTTTAGCAAGATTAACCTACTGACAAAAACATCTGCTTTAGCTAAACTAATAGGTCCGGGTGGAGATGCAAGCGCACAAATAACCAGACAGATACCTAAAAGTTGGCAGAAAAGTACTGTTAAGAAAGGGAATGGCACAGTTTTTAAAGACCCTACGAATGGGTGCAATTCAAATTGTCGCTTCCAGATTTCAGTAGAGTAATCTTCTTTTAATCAATGAGTTATATTCTCAAGATAGGGCCATAGCTTCTCAGAACATGCCTTGTCAGGCCTGTAACGGGACCGACCCCGCATGCTAACTGACTGATTGATTGCTACCATTTATTTTTTTTTTTTTTATCATGCTACAATTTGAATTGCACCCCTACGAATCCTGCTGGTAATAACGTTAGAGTTATGGGCGGAAATCCTAACAGTCCTAATGCGGCACAAAGAAATCCATATGTTAAACAGACTTCGAACGGTAAAATAGTTGATAAAAATGGGC
>JBBRUV010000396.1:0-4226 GCA_038247465.1 Cytophagales bacterium | reverse complement strand
TTGTGGAGCAGGACGTGTGCAAACGCCCGCCGTTAGAAAGTATTAACATCAGCATCGGCAACATTCAAAAAGCCAAGTGGGGTTGATGATTTAGACCAAAAAAGGCCCGTCAGCATCTGCTGACGGGCCTTTTTTGGTCTAAATCATCAACCCCACTTGGCTTTTTGAATGTTGCCGATGCTGATGTTAATACTTTCTAACGGCGGGCGTTTGCACACGTCCTGCTCCACAAAATACTGTTTCAAGCCCGCTTTTTTGGCGTGTTTAAAAATTCCGGCGAAGTCAATTGTACCCATGCCTACCTCGGCAAATTCTTTTTCGGGCGTGTTTGCCATGTCTTTCACGTGCCAGAGCGGGAACCGGCCCGGATGATTGGCAAAGTACTCGGCGGGTTTTTCACCCGCTTTCACCACCCAATACAGGTCCATTTCCATCTGAACGGTTGTGTTTTTAAGCAGGAAATCGTACGGTTTCTGCCCGTCCATACGCTCGACAAACTCAAAATCGTGGTTGTGATATCCCAGTGTCAGGCCCGCTTTTTTGGTGATTTCTCCGCCTTTGCCCAGCAGGTCGGCCAATTGTTTGTAGTCGTCAGGTTTGCGTTCATCGGGGACTAAATACGCAATAACGGCGTATTTCTGACCAATAGCGGCAGCGTCGTCAACCACTTTTTGCCAGTTCTTAGTCAGGCCATCTGTGGAAACCATACTCGTTGACCGGCCCGTGAGATAATGGCCGCTTATAGCCGTTAAGCCATTGTCTTTCAAGATTTTGCTGTATTCTGTGGGCGTTTTGCCGAAGAACTTACCACCGCCGTATCCGAAATTTTCAACGGTTTTATACCCCAGTCTGGCAACCTCGGCCAGTATGGGTTCGATGCCCTGTTTCTGAATATCATCGCGCAGGGTGTATAGTTGCAGGCCAATAGTTTTGGCGGCTGGCGCGGCCCCGAACGGCGTGGCATTGAGGGCGGTTGGCAACGTGGCTAACGCGCCTAAACCCAGCGACGATTGAAGGAAATTACGACGATTCATTTGATTGTGATTAAGGGGTTAATCGGTACTCAACTCGCGGTCATACCGCCGTCTAACTGCAACGCCTGTCCGGTCATAAAACTGTTTTCGGGGCTGCACAACCACAGAATTCCCTGGGCAATGTCGTCGGGCTGACCATAGCGATTTAGCGGAATCAATTTCACGAGCTTATCTTCAAAGTCAGGCCGGGCGGCAAACATACTGTCTACCATTGCCGAGCGCGTAAACACCGGACAAACGGCATTGACCCGGATACCCTGCCGGGCGTACTCGACGGCTGCGGCTTTGGTGAGGCCAATCACGCCGTGTTTGGCCGCCGTGTAGGGTGCGCTGTTGGCCAGGGCGCGGATACCGGCAATGCTGGCAACGTTCACAATATTACCCGAACCCTGCTTCACCATCTGCCGGAGTTGCGCCTGCATACAGAAAAATACGCCTGATAAATTCACGGCCATCATCTGATGCCAATCATCGGCGGTTTGGTCGGCGGTGCGGCCAATGCGCCCCCCAATGCCGGCGTTATTGATGCCAATATCCAACCGGCCAAAGGCTTCAACGGCTTTGAGGTGCAGGGCATTAACGTCGTCTATATCGGCTACGTTGCAGCGCACGAAAATCGCTTCTCCTCCGGCCTGACGAATGGTTTCGACGGTTTCGGCACCGCCGGTCTCGTTCACGTCCGAAACCACAACGGTCGCGCCCTGCCGGGCAAACATCGCGGCAGTAGCCCGCCCGATTCCCGACGCAGCCCCGGTTACAAGCGCAACCTGATTCTCAAATCGTAGCATGATTTTTTTGTGCAAAAGTAGTCATTTGCCATGTTGTCATTTGTAATTCACGAAAAATGACAGCAGCGCGAATGACTAAAATCTCTTCAAGACCTTTTCGACACCGGCTACATACCCCGTTCCGAAGAGGTTTGTGTGCACCAATAATGGGTAAAGGTTATAGATCGGCACGCGCTCGTCAAAGCCATCGTCGAGCGGAAAGGCTTCATGATATGCATCGTAAAATTGCTGCTCAAAGCCGCCGAAGAGTTTGGTAAACGCGATTTCGGCCTCGCGGAAGCCGTAATATACTGCCGGGTCAATCAGTACGGCCAGGCCCGATTGCTCCTGCACAAGTACGTTTTGCGACCATAAATCGCCGTGTAGCAAGGCCGGGCGTTCGTTGGGCAGGAGATCAGGTAAACGATTGCGAAGGTTCAGAATTTTATCGTATAAGGTCTTGTCTAACAGTCCGTTGTAAAGAGCCAGTCCCGCTTGTGACAAGATTCGCTGCTCAAAGAAAAACGCGATTCCATCGGCAGCGGGTGTATTGATTTGGGGCAATGAGCCAATGTAATTGTCAAAATGCAGCCCGAATTTCGGCTGCGTTTGTGCGTGAAGCAGAGCCAACGACTGCCCGAACTGTTCCCAATAATCGGGAGCGGGTGCGCCGGTGTTGAGGTATTCTAAGATCAGGTAGGAGCGGCCCTGTTGCTCGCCAAACCCAATTACGGCTGGCACCGCAAAGGCTTCGGTTCGGCGGAGCAGGTCAAGCCCCCGCACTTCGGTCTCAAACATATCGCGGTGGTCGTCGTGGTGATTCCACTTCACGAAAAACACCCCTTCTGACGAAAACACCTGTACCGCCGTATTGATGCCGCCCCCGGATAGCAGTTGCGTACCGATAACCTCAACGTCATGCCCCAGAGCCAGAAACAGGATACTCTCAAAAAACGCGAACTGTTCGTCGCCCCAAAAATCGGTCATAATCGTTCGCGCAGAATGTCAGTTTTCAGGCCAATCGCTCGATTTCGGCGGCAATTTCGGGGATAATATCTCGGTTGGCAATCTCGCCATCGAGACTGAATACGATGAAGACCTTCCCCAAAAATTCGTCGGTAAAACGGGCGAAACTACTTTTCATGCGTTCGGAGACGGAGTAGTTACCGAAATTGGCTTTTGCGGTAGTTGGTTTGATTTGGATACCAAAGGCCCGTTCTCCGATAAAACCGAGATAATCTACATCACCCAAGTAGTCAATATCTTCCGTCACGTTAAAGTCCAGACGGGTTAAAGAATCCAATGTTTCTTCAAACTGTACGTTTGGGAAATGTCCTGCCAAGCCCTCATAAACAACTGATTTTGGACGAATATATCCGTTCTGCGTCCGGTTGGCAATGTATTCGATGCACTCGTCGCGGGTAAATTCCTGCCCGCCTTGTGCCAAGGGTAAAATCGCACACAAGAAATCGCCCATACGGTCAGTAATGAGTGGATGAACTGGTAAAAGATGGTGAATTTCTCGGTTCTTCATCAGTCTAAATACTTAAAATTGAGATTCATACGACTCCTTTTCAGGATTAGGTCTGCGCTGAAAATATTATTTACATCAATGCCCAATGGCGTTAAAATCACCTCGTCATATTAGGAGGTTGACTTGACCCGTTCGGCGAGCCCCAACTCCGTGCAATAATTGCAGCACCACGTCAGAAATTCGTGCATCGTGCGTGAGCCGAATGACACATTGAAAAGACCATTAGCAATTTCGAGTTTATCAGGCTCAAAATCGTGCTTTTTAGGGAGCCAACTTCCTCTTGTGACCTCCACAAAACGCAGAAACCAATAAATATTCACCTTATGGACTTTATTCTCCCAATCGCCATTTGTGAGTACTTGCAAGAGCAATCGTTTTTGAGGGTTGGTGAGTGGAATTGATGATACATTGTCAGAAAATGAAACGTATGGACTCATTGTTTCTACGAAGCGATTGCCCGCTGTGGTTAGTTGATAGCTGCCCTTGTATGGACGCAGCATCTCAAAATCAAGGGCAAGCCGTTCGTAGCAGTTGAAGTTAGTTCGGCTACCACTTGGGGTAGCAAAGGGGACATATAACTCGGTAAGAGATAAGACATCTTTACCTGCATCTCTGAACGGTTTCAGAATTTTGTTCAGCCATCGCAAGTAACATACCGTATAGTTCTTCGGATTTGGTAGTGATAGAGGGTGCAATTCAAATTGTCGCTTCCAGATTGCAGTAGAGTAATCTTCTTTTAATCAATGAGTTATATTCTCGAGATAGGGCCATAGCTTCTCAGAACATGCCTTGTCAGGCCTGTAACGGGACCGACCCCGCAAGCTAACTGACTGATTGATAGCTACCAATTATTGATGATGATTTTATCATGCGACAATTTGAATTGCACCC
>JBBRUV010000395.1:0-4238 GCA_038247465.1 Cytophagales bacterium | reverse complement strand
CGTGTCGAGGTCATTTTGATTACCAGCCGCAAACGTCGTATCAACCCGGATGGTGCCTTTGGTTGAGATATTAACAATGGGGCCGGTTGAGAGGGCGCCGTTGGGGACGATAATCGTGCGGTTGTTGAGCGTAACGAGCGTGGTATCGAAGATATGAATCCCCTGCACGTTGCCCGTGAATCCCTGCGCCGTAATCAGATCACCGACGCGGAACGGCTTGATGGTCAGCACCAGAACGCCCCCGGCGAAGTTTGCCAAACTGCCCTGCAAGGCCAGCCCGACAGCCAAACCAGCTGCGCCGAGGATGGCAATAAACGATGTGGTTTCGATGCCCAGCATCCCGGCAACGGTCAGCAAAAGCGTTACCCGGAGTAGTACGCTTACTAATGAAAGCAAAAACGGCTGCACGTCACGGTCAACTTGGCGGTTATTCATCACCCGCCCCATCAGTTTAACCAGCCAGTTAATAACCGAGATACCAACGAGCAGCGTGAGCAGGGCAAGCAGTACACGACCGCCGTAGACGGTGATCAGGGCAGATGCCTGGTTGTAGGTTGTTTCGAGATTCACAATACAAAATGGTTTAGGGTTTGATTGTCAGACGCGAATCTACCCGATAGTGACGGACTTGGTGCGTGAAGTTTGTGTGAAGGATACCCAAACTTTTACCCCCAACCAGCCGTTAAGAACGAGTATGGAAACGCTTGAAAAGATTCGCACTGCTTACACCGAGTTTGTACTCGAAACCGGCCACCAACCGGCCTCCGTCTTTGCTTTTGCTAAGAAATTAGACATGGCTGAAGCCGATTTTTACACGCATTATGGTTCATTCGATGCTATCGAAGCCGATATCTGGCTCACATTTTTTAACGATACCCGCCAAAAACTCGAAGCCGACCCGACCTACCAGACGTACTCTGTTCGGGAAAAACTTCTGGCCTTTTATTACACCTGGATCGAAGGACTGAAAGCGCAGCGCAGTTTTGTGGTGTATAGCGTGGGTCGGCTCCGGGCCGGTGCCGGACCGGGAATGCGACCCGCAACGGGCGGCCCAGCCCAACTTGGTACCAATAGCCGGACGCTACAACCATTCCGTAGTGCTTTTTTTGACTTTATCCGCGATTTACTGGCCGAGGGGCGTGAGAGCCGCGAGGTTGAACCCCGCCCCTTTGTGACCGACCGTTACCCTGCCGCAATTTGGGCGCAAACCCTGTTTTTGCTCGATTTCTGGGTGCGCGACGTGAGCCGCAATTTTGAGCAGACCGACACGGCCATCGAAAAATCAGTCAATACCGCCTTCGACCTCATTGGCCGTTCGCCTTTAGATTCGCTGTTTGACCTGGCGAAATTTGCGTATCAAAACAGGTAAGTAGCTGGTGATGGGTGGTTAGTGGCTGGTTAATCCGGCGAAGCATCAGCCACCAATCACCAACTACTGACCGCCACTTCATGAAAGAACAAACCTCCATCCCTACCTCTAAAGTAGCCCGCGCCAGCCAGTTTGTGAAAGCGGGGTTCAAGGTCGGCGGAAACTATATAAAACATTACGGCAAGATGATTGCCACCGGCGACACCTCGAAAGAGACATTGCACAAAGACAACGCCGAAGATATTTACGATGCCCTCAGTGAACTCAAAGGCTCGGCCCTGAAAATGGCCCAGATGTTGAGCATGGATCGAGGCTTGCTGCCAACGGCCTATTCGCAGAAGTTCGCCATGTCGCAGTATTCGGCACCGCCGTTGTCGGGGCCGTTGGTCGTCAAAACGTTCCGCACGTATTTCGGTAAATCGCCGGGCCAGTTATACGATACGTTCAGTATCGAGGCCAGCAACGCAGCCAGCATTGGGCAGGTGCATCGGGCTACCAAAGACGGTAAAAATCTCGCCGTAAAGATTCAGTATCCGGGTGTGGCCGATGCCGTTACGTCTGACTTGCGAATTGCCAAACCATTGGCAGTGAGACTCTTGAATCTGAATGAGCGCGATATTGACCGCTACATGGGCGAAGTAGAAAGCAAACTGCTCGAAGAAACCGATTATGAACTGGAACTGCGCCGGTCAGTCGAGATTTCAACTGCCTGCGCTCATATTCCGAACTTAGTTTTCCCAAGATACTACGCCGAATTGTCGAGCAAACGGATTCTGACGATGGATTGGCTCGACGGGCTGCATTTGCCGGAGTTTATCAAAACCAACCCGACGCAGGAAATCCGCAACCAGATTGGACAGGCGCTGTGGGATTTTTATGATTTCCAGATTCATACCCTCCGGCAGGTTCACGCCGACCCGCACCCCGGCAATTTTCTGATGCGGCCCGACGGAACGATGGGCGTAATTGACTTTGGCTGCGTGAAGGTGATTCCTGATTATTACTACGACAATTATTTCCGGCTCGTGAACCCCGACACCATCGAAGACGACGCGCTGACGGAACAGATTTTCCTGAATTTAGAATATCTGCTGCCCGAAGATTCGGCTAAAGAGCGGACGTATTTTTCGGGCTTGTTTAAACAGATGATCCTGATGCTTGGCGAGCCGTTTGCCGTTGACGAGTTCGATTTTGGCGACGATGCTTACTTTGAAAAGGTTTATTCGTTTGCTGATGAACTCACCAAACAGGAAGAACTACGGCAGTCGAACATGGCGCGGGGGTCGCAGGATGGGCTGTACGTGAACCGAACCTATTATGGTCTGTACGCACTGCTGAACCAACTCCGGGCGGTGGTAAAGACCTCACGACCAGCGTGGCTACGGTCGGCGAAGGAGAATTTGGTTTCGGCGTAATCGAATTTTATAGACCATCCGGCAGACGTATAGACGCAAAATTTCGCCGGTTTGCCGTCGCGATCTCTGCGGGCGCGTCAGCCATCCATTGAACGGGACAGGCGTAAAACCATCCGGTTAGCACACCAACCAGATGGTTTTTGTGATAACCGGATGGTTTTCTACATCAATAGCTCATCCTGATTTTCCTGATCGGTTTGCCAATTGGCGGGGTTGGCTTCGATGTAGGTGCGGATTCGGTTCAGTTCGTTGTCGTCCCGGATAACGCGGTCGTGGTAACGGGGTTGCCAGTCAAAATCAGGGCGGTGCAGCCGGGCCTGTTTGGTTACGCCGATTTTGAACCCCCGAACGACCGATGCCAAATTCTGGCGTTGCGGCCCAAATTGGTTCGGTTGCCAGTCGGTGTACTGGGGTTTATCAATCCAGAGAATGCCGTGTATGTGATTGGGCATGACCTGAAACGTATCCAGCCCCACAAACGGGAAATGATCGGGAATGGCCTGCCAGCAATCAATAGCGGCCTGCCCCGCCAAAGTAGGGCATAATTCACCCTGTGCTTCGTCAATGGTGCCGAAAAAACAGAATCGGCCTTTGGTGCAGATGGTGATGAAATACATCCCACCGGCCCCATAATCATAACCCGCCAGCCGCGTTGATGGTATCCGGTATCGGCCTTTAAACCGAATGTCAGGGTCAGGGAGATTCATGGAAAAATGGGGTTTGGGTTTACTGAAACAACTATAAAAACCAACCTGATTTACACCATCCGGCAGGCGTACCATCCGGCAGGCGTACCGTCTGGTTTACGTACCGTCCGGTTTGCGTACCATCCGGTTTGCGTACCATCCGGTTTGCGTACCGTCCGGTTTGCGTACCGTCCGGTTTGCGTACCATCCGGCAGGCGTAGAGACGCAAAATATTGCCGGTTCGCCGTCGCGATCTCTACACGTGCGTCAGCCATTTATTGAACGGGTTGGGCATAAAGTATCCGGTTTGCGTAGAGACGCAAATATGTCGCACCGGCGCACCTGTCTCTACGCCCGTCCTGCCAGACGGTACCCCCTCCGGTTGGTACGTTATCAGGTGGGTTCTCCAAAAATAAATTCGACCGGCACGGGCCGCCCCGCGCCTTTGCGGGTACAGGAAAAAAGGCTCGCAACGCCGGTATCATCGCTTGGTCGTCGTTCCTCTCCGCCCGCGCCGATGATACCGGCGTTGCTCACTGCGGCTTGCTCACAAACCAGGATAAATGTACCAACTTACTGAGACTGGGATACGACGCGGAAGCCCACGCAGTGGTCCCGGTGCGCGGGGGTGTTGCGGAGCCGATACGCCGACCGGCAGTACTGCAGGGAGTTGTACCAACTCCCGCCCCGCCAGACCCGATAAGAACCCGAACTGGGGCCGGTAGGGTTGGTCTGGCTACTGCTGCCGTATGACCCATACCAATCATT
>JBBRUV010000394.1:0-4239 GCA_038247465.1 Cytophagales bacterium | reverse complement strand
GAAGAAAGACATTCAATTTTTACCCGTTGAGGGGGTTCAGGTGGTGATCGCCCGGAAAGAAAACGAACTGTCGGGTGGTTTTGACTGGCAGGTATTTCTCATCAACCAGAACGACGTGCCGATTCATACGGTCTTTGTGACCTCGCACGGCTACGGCGAAAAAGGAACCGAACCGCAAAAAACCTCAACGCTCCGTCATTTTTTCCCGAACGTTAAGCCGGGGCAGTATGAAGTGGTTGAATCAATCATGCCCGATGTGTTTCACTTGAACAACCAATACTGGGTAAGCTATTTTATCGGCGAACAGATTTTCGACAAAAAGTTTATTTTCGTGCCGGATAGTATCGTTGAAGAAAATCTGATCCAGATTCCGGCCTTGGGCTGGCTTGACGGTATTCTTCACGATTAAAAGCCCCCAACCCCCAACAGGGGCTTTTACAGATAAACTCCCCTTTGGGGCGGGGATTTTATTATGCAACAACCCATTCCTTGGAAACGCAAGCTCAAAAATTTGCTGTTTATTGACCTCAAAACCATTGCGGCAGAAGCAGCCTTCGAGAAAGTTGATCCGCGTTTGAAACGGCAATGGGAACAAAAAGCCGCTTACTTCCGCAACGACGAAAAATGGACGGTTTCTGACTGGTATGATAACCGAGCCTCCTACTATGCCGAGTTCGGTAAGATTGTTTGCATCGGCGTTGGCGGTTTGTATTGGGACGATTCGGATCAGCCGTACCTGAAAATCAAGATCATTGCCGACCACGATGAGCGCAACGTTCTCGACGAATTTGCGCAGATTGTGAACCGCTATCCGCCGAATGAATTGGTACTTTGCGCCCACAATGGCAAAGAATTTGATTTCCCGTATGTGTGTCGGCGGCTGATGGTCAATGGGTTTCCGTTGCCAAATGCCCTGCAACTCGCCGGGAAGAAACCCTGGGATATTCCGCATCAGGACACGCTCGAACGCTGGCGGTTTGGCGAAAGCCGCCATTTTGTGCCGCTTGATTTGCTGGCCGCAACCCTCAACGTGCCGACCAAACCTCTCGACTGGACGGGCGAGCAAACCAGCCTGATTTATTACCAGAATCGGGATTTGGTCAAAATAAGACACTACGCCCGCGACTCGATTGCCATGCTCGTGCAGGTCTATCTCCGAATGGTGGGTGCGCCCGCTGTTGATGAAAGCCACATCGTACAAACCGATTGGGCAGCGTGAGTAGCGGGGACGGTCTGCCGTTGCGGTGGAAACCCGCGTCAATTGAATTTTTTGCGGGTTTCCACCCGCGCTACCTAGATGAAACAACCAAAGAACGAATACAACCGGCCCCGCAAACAGGGGCAAACAACCGAAAGTCGCCCCAAACAGGCGGGTGACTTTTTAGACGAACTAAAAAACGACCTCGCGGCTTTTTTGCAGATCAATAACCACGAATCATTTTCGCAGGACGAGATTTTTGCCCATTTCGATGTCGCTGACCGGCGCATGAGTCTGGTTATGCGCGGATTATTGGCCGAACTTACCGAAGAAGGTGTGTTGACCCGCCAGGCCGACGGAGCCTACCACGCCAACGAAACCATCAACACTATTGAGGGCGTGGTTGACCACGTGAATCAGAAATTCGCGTTTGTGATTCCGGCTACGGCCAACGGCGTTCGGGGAGACCGCGAGAACGATATTTGGGTAGCTACCGAAGACCTCGCCGGGGCCGTTGACGGAGACCGCGTTCGGGCAACCCGGTACAGCGATTCGCGCAACCGGGGCAGAAAGAATGAAGGCAAAGTAGCCGAAATCGTGAGCCGGGGCCGCCCGGAGGTGGTGGGCCGTATCGAAATCTGGCCGACTTACGGGTTTGTGGTGCCCGATAGCCGCAAGTTTTACGAAGATATTCATATCGCCAGCGAGAAACTCGGTGGGGCCAAAGACGGGGATAAGGTCATCGTGAAACTGACCAAATACCCTGATGTCCGGGCAAAAAGCGGTCTCGAAGGCGAAGTAATTACGGTTTTGGGCGTGGCCGGGCAGAACAACACTGAGATGCACGCGATCTTGGCCGAATTCGGTCTGCCGCTCGATTTCCCGGCAGAAGTCGAACGCGAATCAGAAGCGATCTCACCCCAAATTCTTCCCGCCGACCTCGCCAACCGGCGTGATATGCGCGACGTAACCACGTTTACCATTGACCCGGTTGATGCCAAAGATTTTGATGATGCACTGTCAGTCAGGTATTTAGACAACGGAAACTACGAAATCGGGGTACATATCGCCGACGTAACGCATTATGTCAGGCCCGGCTCGGCATTGGAAACCGAAGCCCGACGGCGAGCCACGTCGGTTTATTTAGTTGACCGCGTGGTGCCGATGCTGCCCGAAAAACTCTCGAATAACCTGTGCTCGCTGCGGCCCAACGAAGACAAGCTGACCTTCTCAGCAGTGTTTGAATTAGACCCAAACGGCACCACTATGAATGAGTGGTTTGGCCGCACCGCCATTCATTCTAACCGGCGGTTTAGCTACGAAGAAGCGCAGGAAATCCTGACCGGGGGCGCGGGCGATTATCACGATGAACTGCTGTTGCTGAATCAGTTAGCGTACAAACTACGCGACGTGCGGTTTAAAAACGGGGCCATCAATTTCGAGACGGTTGAGGTAAAGTTCAAACTTGACGAAAACGGTGTGCCGCTCGGCGTTTACCCAAAAATCAGGCAGGATACCAACAAACTCATCGAAGAATTTATGCTCCTGGCCAACAAGCGCGTGGCCGAGTTTGTGCATACGCTCTTACCCGCAAACACGATGGTTTACCGGGTTCACGAAAACCCCGACGAAGAGCGGCTGCACAACCTGTCGGCGTTTGCCAAACGGCTCGGGTACAAACTCAATCTGGACGATCCGAAGCATATCGCCAGCGCCATGAATCACTTCATGGATAGCATTGAGGGCAAACCGGAGCAAAACCTGCTGCAACAGCTTGCCGTCAGGACGATGGCAAAAGCCCGGTATAGCACCGACGATCTGGGCCACTTTGGGCTGGCATTTCGGCGGTATTCGCATTTCACGTCGCCCATCCGTCGCTACCCCGATATGATGGCGCACCGGCTCCTGCAACACTATTTAGACAAAGGCAAACCGGCAGACCGCGACGAATACGAAACGCTTTGCCGAACATCGTCGGAGCAGGAACGCCGGGCCACCGATGCCGAACGGGCCAGTATCAAATACAAACAGGTGGAGTTTATGAGCCGGATTGACAAAGATCAGGCGTTTCCGGGCGTGATTTCGGGGGTGACCGAGTTCGGAATTTTCGTGGAAATCACCGAAAACAGTTGCGAAGGCTTAATCCGCATGACCGACCTCCCCGGCGATTATTACGAATACGACCGCGAAAACTACCGCGTTGTCGGGCAGCGCAGCAAGCGGATGTTTACCTTCGGCGATACCCTGACGGTGAAACTCAAAGAAACCAACCTGAGCCGCCGAAGCATGGATTTTTATTTAGTCAGTGCTGACGGTCAACGGATTGCGTCGGGCACGGGTTCGGGCCGACGGAGCGAACCGATGCCCACCGGCGAGCGCGTAAACCGTTCGGCGGTGGCTCCAAAAGGTTCGTCACGAGCCGGAGCCTCGTCCTCACCGTCGTCGGCAGGGCGCAAGCCAGCCGTAGCGGGCGGTAGCGGTCGTAAGGCAGCAAACGACGAAACCAAGCGCACCAAAGGCCCGGCCCCGAAAGGCCAAAATCGGCGGGGCGGGCGCGGGAAATAAGATTTGCCTCGGCGACCCACTGACAGAAGTCCGTATTCTGGTCTGATACTATCAAGAGCAAACCGGGAGCCGAACAACAGGTAAGTTTCGGTGGCTGAAAGTTGCGGTTTGGTTAGCCGCCATTTTGTAAAGAAAATTCAAGAACATAACTTGTTCCTAAAATTGTATCAGACCATGCAAACGCTCACGATAAAAATTAATAATCCTCACGCTTTAAGGCTGATTGAAGAGTTAGAAGCTTTGAAATTGATTGAAGTCATTAAAAAGAACGTACTGCTGCGTGAGCCGGGTTTATCAGAACGACTGGCTGGCAGTATAACTGCCGCTCAGGCTGCCCGGATGCGAGATGAACTCCAACAAAGCCGAGACGAATGGGAACGAAATTTCTGATTGACCCTAATGTCATCATTGACTTTGCAGAAAATAAATTTCCTGACGAGGCAAGGTTATTTTTGAGTCAAATCATTGATGGCGAG
>JBBRUV010000393.1:0-4248 GCA_038247465.1 Cytophagales bacterium | reverse complement strand
GTATTTTGATTTGAAACCAGTGGAGAGTTAATACGCCCGCACAACTTTCCCTTCCATAAAATTCACGAAGGCTTTATTCACCACCTTGTTGCCGCCCGGCGTGGGATAATCGCCCGTAAAATACCAGTCGCCAGAATGGTTCGGGCAGGCCCGGTGCAGGTTTTCAACGGTTTGGTAAATCACGGCAACCTCGGCTTTGAGGTCGGCGGGCTTCACGATTTCAGCCACTTTTTGCGACAGCTCATCGTGCGTGAATGGATCAAACAGGGCTTTCACGTAGTTTTGCGCCGTTGCGTTGCCCGACTCGATTGCTCCCACGCACTCGGCATAGACTTCATCGGCGAGGTGTTCCATGTCGCGCTCTTTCAACAATTCCATTGCGGCCCGGAAACCCACAAACTCTTTGAATTTCGACATATCAATGCCGTAGCAATCGGGGAACCGAATTTGGGGAGCCGACGACACAATCACGATTTTTTTGGGGCCAAGCCGGTCGAGCAATCGTAAGA
Organism: Cytophagales bacterium; assembly: GCA_038247465.1. GTDB lineage: Bacteria > Bacteroidota > Bacteroidia > Cytophagales > Spirosomataceae > JBBRNH01. The sequence continues at coordinate 3,739 of JBBRUV010000393.1, read as the reverse complement.
TGCTCTTTTCCAGCGTCGTACCGCGCACAATCGAATCGTCAACCACCACAACGGTATCTTTTCCTTTCCTGATTACCTCAAAGGTGGTGTCATAGACGTGGGCCACCATGTTGTCGCGCTCGGCTTCGCTCGTAATAAAGGTGCGGAGTTTTACGTCTTTGGAGACCAATTTCTCGATTCGGGGCCGGAACGACAGCACCCGGTCGAGGTCTTCTTCAAACAGCAGCCCTTCCATGATGGCTTTCTTGCGTTGTTTGTAGAGGTATTCTTCGAGACCTTCGACCATGCCGAAAAACGCGGTTTCTGCCGTGTTCGGAATATACGAAAACACCGTGTTTTCGAGGTCGTAATCAATTTCTTTCAGGATTTGGGGCAGCAGGAGCTTTCCCAGCGTTTTGCGCTCATGGTAAATATCGGGGTCGGTGGCGCGGGAGAAATAAATCCGCTCAAAACTGCACGATTTGCGCTCGACGGGTTCAATAAACTGATGCTCACCCACTTCGCCGTGTTTATCCACGATGAGCGCGTGTCCCGGCTGCACTTCTTTTATCTGACTGTACTCAACATCGAAAGCTGTTTTGATGGCCTGTTTCTCGGATGCCGCAACCACCACTTCATCGTCCACGTAGTAGTACGCAGGCCGAATACCGGCGGGGTCGCGGGCAATAAAGGCCGCCCCGTGTCCGGTCATGCCAACCATTGCGTATCCGCCGTCAAAATCGCGGCAGGAACGGTGCAACACCCGTTGCAAATCCATGTTATCTTCGATTACATCAGAGAGTTCGGGATTTTCATAGATGCCTTTGAAACGGTCGAAAACGCGCTGATTTTCTTCGTCTAAGAAATGCCCGATTTTCTCCATCACCGTCACCGTGTCTACGTGGTCTTTCGGGTGTTGACCGAGTGCCACCAGCCGGTCGAACAGTTCTTCGACGTTGGTCATGTTAAAATTACCGGCCACTACCAGGTTCTTGCTGCGCCAGTTACTTTGCCGCAACATGGGGTGGCAATTCTCGATGTCGTTGGCTCCGTGTGTGCCGTAGCGCAGGTGTCCCATCCAGACTTCGCCCGTGAACGCCACGTTTTCCTGTAACCACCTGCCATCTTTGGCCTTGTCGCGGTTGCCTTTGAGGGCCTTTCTGAACTTGTTGTTTATTTTCTCGAAGATGTCTGTTACGGGCCGTTGATCTACCGAGCGGTAACGGCTGATGTAACGGTGGCCGGGCGGCACTTCGATTTTGATGTTGGCAACTCCGGCACCGTCCTGCCCCCGGTTCACCTGCTTTTCCATGAGCAGATACAGCTTGTTAACGGCGTAGAGGGGGGTTTTGTACTTGTCGAGGTAGTACTGATAGGGCTTGCGGAGCCGGATAAAGGCAATTCCGCACTCGTGCTTGATAGCGTCGCTCATTAGCTAACCGCCGAAGCGGGGGAGTGTTGAGGGTAGCAATAACTACCCGACTAACCGCCCGATAGCGGTTTTCGTTCGGCGTGTGTTACGGCAATGTTAAGGGCAGGGGCGGTTCGTCTTCGAGGATTATGACAGTCATTTTTGCTATTTTTGTATCAACAAACAGAAAATAAAATGGAAACTATAGAAGCACATCCGGCAGGTAAGACGCTCGTTTTATTGCTGATAAACAGGAGACTAAACGGCAGATGCGGAAAGACTATAAAAATGACCCGCTATCAAACGCGCTCTCGACGAATTAGACCGCTTGAACAATCAAGCTCGTGCAGAACGTATATGAGTTTTCGTCTACCGACGAGCCATTAACCCGGTATCTGTTCAAAACAGAAACGGGCGTTTTGTACGAGGTACTATTCAGGGCAACGCCCTATTTGTTTGATAATCTGCCGGTTGTGAATCAGTTTGTTTATGAGTTGATTATCGGAAAGTTAGACGGGCCTGCCGAAAAAGTTGGGCTTGATGTTGCCATACCTGCTACGATAGCCGCTATTTGTGACGATTTTTTTAGCCGACAACGCGAACGTATAATTCTCTTTATCTGTGATTCGTCCGACGGTCGGCAAGTAATCTGCGCCCGAAAATTCCGGGATTGGTTTGACCGTTTTAACGACGTTTCGTTCATCAAACTCGACGCAAAAATCCCGGAAACAAACAAGAGCTACATCTTTCTATCGCTGATTTTTAGTCTGCAAAACCCCTGTCTGCATGATATCGTGTCTGGTTTTGAGAAAATTGCCCGTGATCATGAAGGGTCTAAATAGAACTGGTAAAGGGCTTACTGTCAGCTTTCCAGCAAATTCTCCAGCTTGCTCCTGAATGGGTCATCGCTGTTCAATAGTCGCCCGTCTTGCAAATAGCCAAAAAACTCGGCGTAGTCCTGCGGACTCAAAAAGTGAAACAGGTAGGTTTGATTGATCTCATCGGCAACAAGAGCGGTGTTTAAATCGGCGAAGTGCTGCCGGGCGTAGCGTAGTTTGGCATTGTTTTCGGGGCTGTCGTCGTTATCGGCTTTTATCTCAATTACCACCACAAAATCTACCCCGGTTGTTTTGATGAACAGCAGAAAGTCAGGATTGAACTTTCCTTATCGGCTGTGTTTGCCCGCATCCGTTGTAATTGAATACTCGATTTCATAGAATCGCTGATTTTTCGATTTCACCCACGCCGTGAGCAGTTTGGCATTATCTCGCTTGGTGAGTAATTCCACAAATTTTCGCTCCGGTTCGGCAGTCGTGAATACCAAATCTACGGGTGTTTTAAACAGGGCCGTATTCACTTCTTTGGTAGATGATTTCAGAAATGACTGATCGGCAATCACTTCGTTTAACACAGTTTTTGCATCATCGTCGCCCAGTTCATCGGCAAAGTCAGGGGTGTAAAATACGCTACTGTCCCGACGTAAGTTGCTCACTGACAGTGTTTCGCGTTCGCGACCTATTGTGCTGATGGCTACTGGTTTCTGTGCTGTGCGTTTGGTTTGGAGGGTTTTCGATTTTTTTCGTAGCAAGGTGTTAAACGCGCTGAACACCACCTGCCGATTGTGTTTGTCTAATTCATCGCCCTCAATGGCCCGCTTTGCCATTGAGTTTCGGATAATACGCTCAATTGTTTCTTTTGGCGGCAGATTGTTCTTTGTGTAGTCGCCTTCTTTCAATTTCAGCGTCACGCCCTCCCACTCGCGCAACGCAAACTCCTCATAAATTTTATCTACGATGCTTTTCACCGTAAACATCTCTTTTTCGATCAGATAAGCCACATCACGGTCAGTAGCATTGAGGTTGGTGAATGTTGTGGTCGGTCTATAAATGTCTAGCTGCCCAGCCAGCGTGATTTCTTCTTTAGTATAGTCGAATATCTTTGTTTCAGCCGATTCACTATTTACTACTTCTTCCTGCGTTCGGTCATAAGCGATGTTGTAAACCGTAAAATGATGCTCGGCCCGGTCGCCTTCAATGGCAAAGCGGTTAATTTTAACTCTAATTCCAGAATTTCGTCCACTAACTGCTTGATTCGGCCTGTCCACTTATCGTGGTTAAAGACTTTGACACTCCCCTGCCTAAAGGCGCGGGGATTCTCGGACTACCACCCCAACGGGTTTGTATGCCTTCCGAGCTAACACGGTATGCCTTACCGCTTTATTCTTGATATTGACTGCCGCGTTTATGTCCCGCTCATGCAACGTGCCACAACCTGTACACGTCCACTCACGGACAGACAAGGTTAGGGACGTGTTACGCTCACCACAAACTGAACAATCCTGCGAGGTGT
>JBBRUV010000392.1:0-4265 GCA_038247465.1 Cytophagales bacterium | reverse complement strand
CCTGCTCGTCACCGGCGAGTTTATGCCCATCACCTTCTTCAAAAACCAAAATGGCAAACAGCTACAAGCCACAAACCATCAGCTACTTGCTACTAAAACTGGTTGGTGGAATTGCTTAGCTGCCGGAGATTTTGACCACGATGGCGACACCGACTATGTGGCCGGGAACGCGGGCCTGAACACCCGGCACCGCGCCAGTCTCGCCCAGCCCGTGCGGGTGTATGCCAGTGACTACGACAAAAACGGCACCTTCGACGCGCTGATGACTGCCTACAATTACGGCCAGGAATATCTGGTGCATCCCCGCGAAACCCTCGCCGATCAGTGGCCCGCGTTCAAAAAAAAATTTCCCAGCTACGCCGAGTATGGTAGTAAACCCTTCTCCGACCTGATTTCTGCTGAGCAACGAACGGGAGCTTTGCAGCTCGAAGCCACCAACTTTACCTCGGTCTATATCGAAAATCGAGGCAAAGGTCAGTTTGTGGTGCATCCGTTGCCCATCGAAGCGCAGTTTTCGCCAACGTTCGGGCTATTAGCGACCGACCTTGACCACGACGGAAACGCAGATGTGTTGCTGGTTGGGAACGACTACGCCAACGAAGTGCTGTCGGGCCAATACGATGCGGGTTATGGTTTGTGGCTGCGGGGCAACGGGCGGGGGAAGTTCAGGGTGATGTCGCTGGCAAAATCGGGTTTTTTGGTGCCGGGCGACGGTAAAGCAATTGTGCAACTTCGGCAGCAAAACGGGCAGATGCTGTACGTCGCCAGCCAGAATCAGGATAGTTTGCGGGTGTTTCGTGGCAAACAGTCACGCTAAACAATCAAATCGTCAGTTTGCCATCTCGCCTGCCACCGACCCCGGCTTCGGGTTATGCCGCCATCGGAGCAGTTTTCGGTACAGGCCATTCACGCGCAATCGTCGCCTACTAAGCCATAACACGCTGGTTGTAAGCGTATCCAGGTTCTTAATCCGGTGCAGTAACGCCCCGAACCGCAGGGCTAAATCAAACTGTTCGGCATAAAACGCTTTACGAATAAACTGCCGCAACCGTTCGGCCAATGCCTGTTGTTCGGCTTCGGTCTGGCACAGGGCCAGGGCTTTCTGGCAGACGCGCAACGTGGAATCTAACAGGGGGTTGTCGGGCTTCACAACCTGCGCCGAGAGCGAATCGGGCAGTCGGCGTTTTTGGGTCAGCACCTCATCCTGATAGGCATAATGGAATCGGCGGGCCGAGCGTACCCAAAAATCAAAATCTTCGTAGGCCAGCGTTTCGTCGTAGCCGCCGAGGTCGTCAAGCACGGCCCGCCGGATCATCATAGTGGGGGTACAAACAAAATACCGGCGTAGAATTTCGGCAAACACGTTACCCGTTGGTACGGTAACGGTGGTTTTCCCCTGTTCATTCACCGGGAAATGATGGCTGATAAACTGCCCGGCAGCGTCGACGTGGGCGGCATTAGAAAACAACACCCCGTAGCGGGCGGGCAATCGCTCAAACAGATCGGTTTGTTTGGCAAGGCGGTTGGGCAGCAGCACATCGTCGGCAGAGAGGTCAATTACATACTGCCCCTTTGCCTGGGCCAAACCCTGGTTAAAGGCCCGGCACAAACCCAGGTTGGTTAGATTCTGGATAAACTGAACGGCAGGATTGATGGCGCAGAAGGCCCGGATTCGGCCGGCGGTGTGGTCGGTGCTGGCGTTGTCAATCACGATGAGTTCAACGTTGGGGTGCGTCTGATTTATCACCGATTGCAGGGCCTCGGTCACGTAGTCTTCGTGATTGTAGGCCGTGCAGATAACCGAAACCCAGGGCTTAAGGCTGTTCAAAAACGGCCCCATCGGTATAGCACTGATTTGATTAGTTACAGATTGCATGGCAACGCGGGCTAAAAGCGTCTAATAATAAGCCTTCTGACGGAGCCGAGTGCATAAGTCATGCCGGTTTTGAGGGAACGGGAAATTAATTGATATACGCCGGTTTGTTCATGTTTTGGCACGGTTTTTAACACCATTCAATCAGTTGCCCGCCCAGGGCTAAACAGCCCGGCGTGGGCATACGGTAATATTTAACATTTATGGGTTAGGGTGCGTAAACGCCACTTCACACGTTTGAAGTGGCGTTTCTTGTTGATTGGGCGACTGGCTCAGGGTCTTTATCCGTCGTTTTCTGCGCTACGCTGGGGTTCTTATCGCCTTTCAGATCATATAAAGACACGTTCATCTCGAAGCCGAGGATCACCAGCAGACAGACTAAATTGATCCAGACCATAAGCGCGATGAGCGTTCCAATGGAGCCATACACTTTGTTATAAGACCCGAAATTGGCGAGGTAATACGAGAACGCCAGCGAGGCCAGAACAATCAACAGCGATCCTGAAACGGAGCCGGGCGTGACAAATGTCCACTTCATATTTACGTCTGGCCCAAACCGATAGAGCAGCGATAGGACTCCCACAAACACGGCCAGTACCAGCAGATACCGTCCCAGGTTAAGTAGAAACACAATAAACTCGTTGTTGAAAATACCAAATCGAGTTAAATATCCGATCACAACCCCGCCTATCACCAGCAACGTGATTGCCAGTATCAGCGCCAGCACAAAGGCAAACGTCAGCCCGGTGGCCACGAGCCGGGTTTTTAGAAAACCCCGGCTGTCTGCGGTGCGGTGGCTGGAGTTAAAGGCGTTCATGAAAGCCAGCATCCCGTTGGTGGCGGCATAAAGCGTGAGCAAAAAACCGAACGACAGCACGTCACTGCGTTCACGCCCGATAATATCGCGGATCGTGCTTTCGACGGCATCAAAAGTGCCAGCCGGTATGGTGCGGCTCAGGAAACTCATTATTTGCCCTTCCAGATTATTAATCGGGATGTAGGGAATAAGGGTAAAGAGAAAAATAATGGCCGGAAAAATCGCCAGAAACAAGTTGAACGATACCGCCGAAGCCCGTTCGCTGAGATCATTACTACTGATTTTCCCGACCATCTTTTTCAGAAAGTCATACCAGTTATTTTTAGAATTGAACGGGTGATGATCGCGCATCCAGACGCGGGTGCCAGCCAGCGCGGGCAGGGTCATGATTTTCTCGAACATGACTTTTCAACTCGTCACTCAAAAAATGGTTTGAGAACTTGAACCAGTGGTTCCGGGGCTGCGCAAAGCCGCCCGGTATCCATGCGCTGAAACACCAGCGTGGTCTGGCCGGTGTTGAGTAACTCGCCCGCTTCGTTCCCGATTTCGTACCGAAAAATGATCCGGGCTTTGGGCATTTCGGGGATCGTGACGCGCACCGTCAGCAGGTCGTCGTAGCGGGCGGGGCGGTGATAGCGGCTGTGGTTTTCGTAAACGGGCATCATCACCCCCGATGCTTCCATCTCTTTATAGCTGAACCCCAGACTTCGCAGGGCTTCCAGGCGGCCAATCTCATAAAAGCGGGCGTAGTTGCCGTAATAGACGTAGCCCATCTGATCGGTGTCGGCATAACAAACCCGGATGGGGTGGGGGAGGGTGAAAGTGAACATCTTTTTAGTGAAGACTTGAATTTAGTGAAGAGTGATGAGTGAAGAACGAAGAACGTTGCTTACGCCAGAGTAAATTCTGTGTGTAAACAACGTTCTTCGTTCTTCACTAAACTTCACTGACTTAATAACCGACACGCTCTTAACAGGGTTTGGTAGCGATGGTGGGGCAATTGTAAATTGTTTTAATCTGGTTTGAGGAACCTCAGTAAGGGCGGCTTCCTTGTTCCTCGATTAGCTTACTGGCCGGGATGCTCAGAATATGAGCAATGGCCCAGAGATGTTTTGCTTTCAAGCCCACCATGCCCCCTCAATTTTACAGTAGTTCGCGGTGCTGATGCCCATACTGAAAGCCATAAACTCCTGTTTGAGGTTTTGCCCTATGCGGTGTTCTTTGATGCGGATTACGACATTCCGTTCCCAATTTCGAAGTTCGGTTTTGCTCAACAGAGTAGTACAGATAAGTGATGGAATAGTATTATGCATAACAAAAGTAACTGTTTTTTTTTTTTTGTAACTTTGTGAGCTGATAAAAAGTTACCTGTTTTTATTTCCAAAAATGAAAATGGTTTTCTAATTTTGAAACACAATCCGGTACTATGGTCTCTTAAGTAGTCGCATACTTTTATTTTGCATTAAAAGGGCTGAAATTGATCTTTAGGTTAGTGCCAATATTCGCCATGCATCGATTGACCGCGTAAAGTAGGCTATCCTGTTCCAAATAATCTTCGGGGGTTAGCCACTCCAT
>JBBRUV010000391.1:0-4280 GCA_038247465.1 Cytophagales bacterium | reverse complement strand
TGTAATAGCCGAAACGTCGGCTATTACATCGGCCAAACCTACGGGATTTTCTATACCGTGCGTAACATGAGTTTATAATAACAAAATAATGCAGCCAAGTTCTTCTGAATTGACTGCACCGTTTCCGGGGTGAGTCCGGCGAAACGCTGCTGCCAGGCGACCGCGTGATGCCGACAACCGAAGTGGCGTAATAATCCATGTCAGAATTAAGGTCTGCCGAATACCAGCAGCGGTGTAGTGGTCAGAAACGAGTAATCAACGGAATTGCTCGACAAGAACAGGCGGTCAAAAAAACCGTCTTTCCGGGTTGTGAACATAACCATCAGCGAAGGCTTCTGGGCGTTGACAACCGCTTCGATATCAGCGGTAAGTGTTATCTCGAAATCGCGGGGTTGCAGATGTATTGTCACCGGATAATCCGTGTATTTCTGAACCGCCGTGCAAATAATCTCCGGGTCAGTAACGGGATCGAACGGCGTATTGAAATGCAGCAATTTGACGGTGGCTTCTACTGGTTTAGCAAACTCAACGACGCGGGTTAGCTGGGGTTCGAGATTGCTCAAATCACTGGCATATAGTACCGTAGTCAGTTTGGTAGCCCGATAGTTTCCCGGTACGGCAATCACCGGCACCGGCGACTGCGCAATGAGGTTGGCGGTGGTGGTGCCGAATAGTTTTTCCATCAGCCCGGCTCCCCGCGTACTGATGCCGATATAATCGAAAGCATGGTCTGCCGCATATGCCATGATAGTGCTATCCACAAACGGCGAATTCTGGATGACACACAGATGATCTTTTGGATTAATTTTTAGGGATTTATAGACTGAATCAACAAAGTTATCCATCGTTTTGCGAACCTTCGCTACTTCGCTTTTTTCATAAGCGGCATAGGTTGTTTCGTTCCAGGTTGTCATCCGCATGATGTGCTGCACGTGTAGAAAGGTAATTGCAACATCGGACTGCGACGCTAATTGAATGGCGAAACGGATGGCCGCCTTCGAGTTGGCGGAAAAATCGGTGGTGACGAGGATTTTTTTCATGATCAATTATTTATCCGCAGAATCAGCACTGGCAGTGGCGCGTGATTCAGGATGTCTTCGGCCACGCTGCCCTGCAACAGATGGCGCAATCCGGTATGGCCGTGCGTGTAGAGTACAATCAGATCGGCACCGTGTTCGTGGGCGTAGTTCAGGATACCGTTTTTCACGTTGCGGGCATACTGAATGTGTAGTTCGTAGTCCCCGATGTTTTTCTCCTCCACGAGTTCGTGCATCCAGGCGTGAACACCTTCCGGCGCGATGTTATCGCTGGGCGTACTCACGTAAACGAACTGTTTCGGGCCGTTACCAGTGGTGCCGAAAGGATATACGGGCCAGTTTTGTTTCAGAGCATCGTCCACTTCGATGGCGGTCACGGCATTTTTGGGCGCAAAGTGTGCAATCGCTTCTTTGATAACCAGCACGGGGCAATTTGCGGCCCTAACGATATGTTCGGCATTGGAACCAAACAGTAACTCGTCCCAGCCCGATGTGCCGTGCGTCCCCAGCACAATCAGGTCGGCCTTACGGTCGGTCATGGTTTCGTAGAGACCAGCCGCGTCCCGGCTCACAATCGGGGTGATAGAAATATCCTGATAATCAGCAATATCTGCTATTTTTTGCAGATTTTCGGTAGCGGTCGCTTCCTGTTCGTTGAGGTAGCTGGCAATTTGTATTGATCCCTCGGCGGTGCTGGCGGTAGCAATCGAAAAGGGCAGGTAGTGCACCAGCAGAACCTCGGCATCATAATCGCGGGCGATGTCAACGGCCACGTGGAGGGCATTGTTGGCTAATTCACTCAAATCGGTCGGAACCAGAATCGTTTTCATTGCAGAAGGGTTTATGTTGCCACAAAGGTGCTGACATTCCTCCAGCCCGACTATGACGATGGTCAGTCGTCAAGCTGATTTTTGTCATAACCGATACCGTTACGTGTGGTGCTTATCGGTGTTCGGGTTACGCCACCGCAGCGTCAAGACGGTACTATAATCAGAGCCGGTAACTCCCTCGTTTAGTGGTTATTGGCTCTGAGGATCTGCTCCGTTTCGACCAATTTTTTGTGCAGCTCGGCGATGGGCGTGTTTTTATCGTGCAGAAACAACGGGTTACGGAATTGATCCAGTTTGGTGAGCAGGTTAGCCAGTTCCAGTTGCTCGCGTTCTGACAAATCACCGACAAACACGCTCATTGCCTGACTCATGGCGATCAATTCAGCAGCAGTTCCCGTTCGGCCTCTTCGTTTTCTAATTCGGTTATCTGTTCTACCTGTTTATCAATATTGATAAACTGCATACTAAGCCAGGCAAATCCAATCATGAAAACGAACGAAAAAAACGTTATTTCCCAACTGAAATTTTCTTTTATCGGCCCAATCAGCGTGGCCCCCGCCATGGAACCAACGGCACCCATTGTCATATACATCGTAAACTGACTGGCCGACACTTTTTTAGAGCAACACTGCATGGCAATGGCATACACGCCAATCTTTGCAAAGGCGTTCAACCATCGGTATGTGATGATGAAACCATACATAAATGGCGTGTTATCCCAGTATATTTTTAAAAAAGTAAGTACAATCGTTATACTAATAATAAGAAAAAAATAAATGTTTATCATTCGTTTCTTGCCAAATTTTTCAATCAGATAACCACCAATAAACATACCGCCAATACCACCAATCAAATCAGCCGTGGCGAAGACCTGCGAATAGAAAACATTGGTCCATCCTGAGATTTTTACGGTGAAAAGCGGCAGCAATGTTTCAAAAAAATTATAGGCTCCCTGCGTAATAAACAGTAACAAAACAATGAGCAGCGAATTTCGTAACTGAAAAACACTGTATAATGCCCTGAAAATAGTAGACCAGTGTGTAACCTGCATCCGTCTCGTTTCTGATGAGGCACTGCCCAATGTCCAGGGTAGTATTTTTTCGCCGGGTTGTTCGCGTAAACAGATGGGTATCAGCGTTACTAAGCCAACCATAGTGGCAATCACGCCCATAGCCGCCGTGAAATTGTATCTGTTCAACAGCCAGCTCCCCACTGCCAGGGCCAGCGAGGAGCCGATCATTCGCGCACCCGCCATAAACCCATTGGCCCGCGCCTGTTGGTGAGCCGGTACCACATCCACCGCCATGCCATCGGCAGCCGCATCTTGCGTAGCCCCAAAGACCGATACCAAAAAAGCGGCCCCCATAAACAGTTGCAGGTTGTTTAATGGGTCTGGCACATAGCCCATTGCAATCAGGCTGGCAATCAGGCCGATTTGGGCCACAATCACCCAGGGCCGTTTGCGTCCCATCGGCAGATACGTGTAGCGATCCATGAGCGGAGCCACCAGAAATTTAAACGTCCAGGGCAATGCACAGGCTGTGGCAAAACCCCCGATTTCGCCGGGGGTTTTGTTATTCATCGCCATCCAGGCCGGAATGCCCACAAACAACATGCCCATCTGAAGCCCCTCGGCCAGATACAACGCAATAAAATTGACGTATCGCAAAAAAGAACTTTCCGAAAGAGCCGGTAATTTGCTGTTGACGGTCATTGACAGGTGTTTGGTTTGGTGATCCTACCGTTGACAGGTGGGTCAAAAAATCGGCACGTTTGTGAACTGATCCGGCAGTGGTTTTGGCACGTTCGGGTTGGTGTTGACCTCGCCCTGCGGATAAATTAACCGTTGCGGCTTTTTGGTGCCGACATACAGCGGAATCGGCAACTGCACCACCGGCACCGCTTTCGCCAGCCGACGATAATCGTTAAAAGCCTCGTACTGCATCAGAAACACGAGATACCGTTGGCTGACAATCTCGTACAGCAACGCCGTTTGCACCGTCGCTAATTTCGTTGGATTCGCCAGCCCGGCTGCGCCGAAATCATCCGGCGTATAAGCATCGTATTTCCGGCCCGTTGCCGGGATCGTTTTGCCGTTTAGGTAGCCCGCGCTCAGCCCCGCCCGAACGGCGTTGAGCGCGGTCAGGGCCTTGTCAATAACACCCAGCCGGGCCTGGGCTTCGGCCAGAATCAATTGGTTTTCGTAATACGTCAGGATCGGGTGGGGCGCATTGGCCGTAAACGCTCCGTCGCTCGTGTTTGGGTCCAGGCTGCCCGTTGCCGTGATACCGACTTTGATGTAGTGGTTATAGAGCGCGGTTTCGTCGGTTTTGGTATTGGCCGATTTGCTCCTCGATTGCAGCAGCGTGGTCAGATACGCACCGTCGAAGCCCGTGTCACCCGCCCGGCTGAC
>JBBRUV010000390.1:0-4292 GCA_038247465.1 Cytophagales bacterium | reverse complement strand
CCGTCCCCGGTTCCAGTTCGTACATCAGCGCGTTTGTGATTACCGACGAAGACGGAACGATTTATACCTTCGATCAGCGCGAAAGCATTGCCGTTACGTCGGGCGGCACCACTCAGACCTACAACAACAATTGGCAACTGTCGGGTATCCGGGGGTTGGGGCCGCAGGATGAAGTCCGGTTTGTGTATGCCGCATCGCCCGATTACGGGGCAACCTTCGATGTATCGTATTCTCAGGCCGTGATTGATGAGATCAACATTTCGGGCGGGGGCGGGTGTTCGGTCAGTTTAGGCTTGCAGGGGCCAACCCGAACCGATTTAGGCAGCAGTTTTACTACCCAAATCTTGCAGGAAATCCGGTTTCCGGCGGGCAAACTAACGTTCGGAACCGGCCCGCGCACCGATATTTCGCAAAGCAGACTCTTAGATAACGTGCAACTCTGGGGCTGGAATGTGAATCAGAATACCTACCAACTCATCAAGACATTCGATTTACAGCAGAGTTATTTCACGGCTGCCGCCAACAGCAGTTTTGCCCCGCTCCGGCTCGACGGGGTGCAGTTAAAAGACCAAAATAGCAGCGTGATTGGCAGTTACGGCTTTGCTTACAACACCAGCGTTGCCATGCCCGCTAATGGCTCAACCAGCCGTGATGTCTGGGGATATTACAATGGCAAAAACAACAAAAATGCCTCATCGCCTTATGAGAACCAATTTACTTTAATCCCGAAACAGGTTGCCGTGTTGAGTACTGGAATATCGGTAACGGTGGGCGGGGCCGACCGCAGCACCGACGAAACGGCCATGCAAGCCTGGATGCTGACCCAAATCAGCTACCCAACGGGTGGATATTCGCGGTTTTTTTACGAAGCCAACCGCTATCTCGACGGCACGGCGCAGTTGGCGGGCGGTTTACGCATCGCTAAAATCGAGACGCAGGCATCAGCATCGGCCACGCTCCAAACCAAAACCTATCGGTATGGCACCGGACAAAGCGGCTACGGGCGGGCCAACAGCTTTTTCAGTAATGCGAACTCACTGCGGCAGGGATTGTGGTTTTCGGAGTACAAAACCCGGTATAGCCCCACGAGCTTGTGCCTCAGCTACCGAACCCGCGTTTTTGGCAGCAACTACACCGGCAACCTGAACCCGTTTGATGGCAGCCCCGTAACATACGGCGAGGTAACGGAGTATGACGGAACCCCAACCGCCAACAACGGCTACACGGTGTATGGCTACAAAGATTTTCCGGCTGATAACCTGAAAGTGTTAGGCAGCAACCCCAACCGCAACTTTGTGGAAAGCTATTACTGGAACCGGGGACAGCTATTGAGCAAGCGGGTCTATACCACTGGAGGCAGTCTGGTGAACCAAACCCTGAACACCTACCGCGACGATTACGCGCCTGTGTCCATCACCAACATCGGCATCCTGACGGTTCATGCCAATCTGTATCCTAACGGACGGCCCTACAACCCAAATCCGGTAAACTGTGGCACATTAGCCGAGGAATTTAATAACCCCGTGTATTATTCGTGGATAACGGGCCTGATTCGCCAAACGAAAAGTGAATCGTATAGTTACCCGTCAACTGGAAACATGGGCTACACCTACCAAAAACAGGAAACCGATTACAGCCCGGTGTTTTACCTGCCGACCGAAACCCGCACCACCGCCGAAGGAAACATTGTGCTGGGGACCCGGCTGAGTTATCCGCAGAATTTCACCCGAACCATACCCGCCAACGCCGATGCAGACCTGATGGGTATCAAAACCTTGCAGGCCCGCAACGCCCACCTGCCCGTTGAAACCATCAACTTCCGGCAAGACTTACCCGACCTGACCAAATACTACAAAACCGGCAAACTCACCACCTATAACGCCTTCACCGTCAACGGACTGGCAACGGCTTTGCCCCGGCAAGTGTATCTGCCCGAAACCGATTTCAACAATAAGGTCATCGTCCCGAACCCACCCACAACGGCCAACCCTAACCCCGATTATAAACCGTCTGCCACGTGGTACAATGATGCAACGGCCACAACAGGAACTCAATTTCCAGTGGACAGAATCTGGCAGGCCCGGCTAACGATGACCGGCTACGACCCCGTTGGCAACCTGACGAGTTTCAGCCTGACTGCCGGGGCTTCGACCACGATGAGCTACGGCAACTACATACCCGCTGGCGGGGTTTCGTTTTCGGTGCTGCTGAATGAAACCAGGAACGCCGGTCAGCCATCGGCGCAAACCAGCGTGTTCAGTTATCAGGTTCCGTTGCTGGGTGTTGCCGATATGTTTGCCCCCAATAACCTGAAAACCAGCTATGAATACGATGCTTTCGGGCGGCTCGCCCGCATCAAAGACAACAGCGGCAACGTGCTTAAACAATTCACTTATCGCTATGGCACTGCCCCGTAGTCTATTAAAGAATTACCGCGGCTTGCCAGCACCGGGGCAATGGTAGGGGGGAGTTTGCTCAAAAAAACGGCTGATTAATTGGCCCAACATAGCCCGCAGGTTGAGCATAGACAACCAGCCATCGTTGCAGATAAAATCCAACATCCGGGTACAACGTTAGTGTAGGCAGTTCGTTGGCCGGTTTCCAGACAACAGCCAGGGCGGTAGTTTCGGCAGGATTTAGAATGGGCTCTCCGGCTGTAATCTCTCCGCCAAAAACCAAGTGCAACGTATCTTCTTTTCGTTCAGGATTCAACACTTCTCCGCCAATCAGCAGATCATCGTTCACCATTATTTCGATACCTAATTCTTCCATCAGTTCACGTTGCAGGGTTTGGGGCAGGGCTTCTCCCCGGTCGGGGTTGCCGCCGGGCAAGGCATACACATCGTGGCCGTTGTAGCGGTAGTGCATCAGTAACAGTTCGGGGTCTCCGTCGGCAGAAAGACGCGACAGGGCAACGCTGGGGCGGACGTTCATACAATTTTTCGGAATACAGACAGTTTTTGAGGAAATAGCCCTGTTGTTGGTCTTTCTATTGAACAGGCCACTTTACTGAGCCAATAAACTCGTTGCATTTACCAATCCCAAAAAAATGATCAAGCAATTTTTGTTCGCCCTTGCCCTCCTACCCCTGTTTCTGTCGTCGTGTGCGTCCAGCAAAAAGCAGTTGGCAACCCTGAAAGTCCAATATTCCGACCTCGAAACGGCCCGCAACAAAGCCACCGCCGACCTCGACAACTGCAACAAAGCCACCGCCGAACTGCAATCGTCTCTGAACCGGAAAGACACCGATTTAGACGCGCAAAAGAAGCAGGTTGCTGATTTACAGGCGCAGGTTGATTTCCTGAAGAAAACCAACACCAGCGTCCTTGACCGTATGGCCGATCTCTCGATTGTGACCAAAGCCGGGGCCGAAAGCATTCAGCGGTCGCTCGAAACGCTCAACGCCCAGAGCCGCGCCATTACCAACCTCAACTCTGCCGTGCAGCGCAAAGATTCGGTGAACCTGGCCTTAGTCATGAACCTGAAACGTTCATTGGCCGACATCAACGATCAGGACGTGCAGGTTGAGGTGAAAAAAGGGGTGGTTTACGTCTCGATCTCTGACAAGATGCTCTTTGAACTCGGCAAGTACAAAGTGACCGATCAGGCCGAAACCGTGCTGGGTAAAGTGGCCCGCGTGCTGAACGATCACAAAGAATTGGATATTCTGATAGAAGGCCATACCGATGCTATTCCCTACGAAAACGGTCTGTTGCGTGACAACTGGGATTTGAGCGTTCTGCGCGCTACCGCCGTAACGCGGCTGTTGCAGGAGAAATTCGGCGTTACGCCCGACCGGATGACCGCCGGGGGCCGCTCCGAATATTCGCCTAAGCAAGACAACGCCACCGCCGACGGTCGCCGGATGAATCGCCGGACGGAGATTATCGTGACCCCCAAACTTGATCAGTTTTTTAATCTGTTGAATAACGGGAAATAAGTTAAGCCATTTTTTTAGCCCCTCCCCCGTGTTCAGGGGAGGGGTTGGGCTGGGGTAGAATGCCGTAGAACTTCATTTATCACTCTTCACTAACTAAAACCATTGCCTCCAGCGATACGCCAGCCGCCGAACCAACCAGTAGCACCCGACTGCCGGGCAAAATCCGGCCTGCATCCAGGGCTTCTGACAACCCTAATGGAATCGAAGCGGCAATGCAGTTACCAAACCGGGCTAAGTTTGTCCAGATACGGTCGGGTTCGATGATGTAGGTTTTCATGAAATGGTCGAGACCAACGCGGCTCACCTGATGCGGCACGATGAGGTCGAAGTCGCTGATGGTGAGCCGGTTTTG
>JBBRUV010000389.1:0-4295 GCA_038247465.1 Cytophagales bacterium | reverse complement strand
TATGTATGTGTCAAGTTGTTGCATCATGCTGGCAAAGATACAGTATGCCAACTATTCTACGGGTGAAAGAAATTAACTCGTTCATTATCAGAATTTTACACTTTTGCCGAGTTTTCAACAACACCGAATATGTCCGCGACTGGATGCTGAAACGCTTTCGGGTGCTGGCCAGTGTTGATCTGGCGGTGGAGGCTTTTCTGCCACAGGTGGGGGTGCAAGCCTCGCTGTTATTCTTGCAGAAACTAACCGACACCGAACGGGCCTTGCAACGCGACGGAAAGCAGAAAGCCTACGACGTGTTTATGGCCATTGCCGAAAAATTGGGCAAAGACCGGCGCGGTACACCGATTTATGAACGCGACGAAGACGGAGCCGAAATTATCACCGAAAAAACGGTGGCTTATCTGCAAACCAACTCAAAAACCGGCGCGAAAGTGCTGAAAGAACGGCGCGAGAAAACCCCGAACCTCGACGACGATTTACCAAAAATTGGCGAAGCCTACCACCGCTTCCGTAAAGGCGAACGACTATGATGATTACCAAAACCGGCTCGTCGGCCTGGTTTGCCGAAACTGGTGTCCGGCTTGATGCCAGCTACCATTTGAGCGAAGCGCGACAAGCTAAAACCCTGATTGACAAAAGCCCTCTCGGAAGCCTGACGCTTCGTGACGCTACTAAAACCGTGTTTCTGGGCGGCCGCTTTACCCGTGTTTACGTAACCGACCCGGCCAAAGGCTACCCGTATCTTACGGCTTCGGACATGATTAAGTCTGATCCGTTTTCGGCATCATACTTATCGAAAGTTCACACAAAGAATCTTGGCAAACTGGCCCTTAAAAAAGACTGGATTTTACTTTCCTGCTCCGGTTCGATTGGACGTACCGTGTACACAAACGAACTTTTTGAGGGGCAGGTTGGTACACACGATTTGATTCGGATTGTCCCAAATTCTGATAAACTACCAGGTGGTTATGTGTACGCTTTCTTGTCCTCAACGTACGGCTTTGCGCTGTTAACGCAAGGCACCTACGGCGGTGTCATTCAGCATATTGAGCCGCACCACATTGCTCATTTGCCGATTCCAATTCTGCCCGATGCCGAGCAACAAGCCATTCATACGGCTATCGAAACAGCGGCCCGGCTCCGGGTTGAGGCCAATAAGTTGCTGGGAGAGGCCGAACACTCGTTTTTAGATAATCTTGGCCTTGATGCCGACACCTACAAACGCTTGACTGCCGCCAGTGAGCGTGACACAGCCGCCGAGTTTGTGGTCAGCAGCACGTCCATGTCAGCACTCACTATTCGTTCCCGCAACTATGCCGAACGCCTGAGCGAAATCGTTGCCGCGTTGACAGTAGGGAAGCATGACCAGCTTGTGAATGTTTTGCAACGGGAACCGTATTACACCGGTCGTTTTAAACGGCTGGCATCTTCGTCGTCTTCAGCCGTTGAGCTTTATTCTCAAAGTGACCTTTTCGCCCTTAAACCGCAAGGGCAGATGATTTCGCCCCGCACGGTTCCTACCAGTGGGAAGGTCCTTACCGAGAAAGGCTCAATTCTGGTGGCTGGTGTTGGTACACTGGGAGAAAACGAAATTTTTGGCCGCGCCAAGTTTGTTTGGGGATATCTCGAAGGTAAGCTGGTGGCTCAACACATCATCCGATTCGAGCCAAACGAGGAGGTTATTGATCCGGGCTATCTCTTTGCCGTTATCAACTCAAAACTGTGGTTTAGAATCTTTCGCTCTTCGGTTTGCGGTACCAACTTGTTAGGCTTCATTGTACCGATGCTCAACCAGATGCCGATACCGCGCTTTGATAAAATGATTGAGGATGCAATAGGGGAAAATGTCAAAACGGCTTACGAGAAAATGACCGAAGCCAACCAATTCGAAACCACTGCCATTGCGCGGGTCGAGGAGTTGGTGGGTAGCTGGTAGCAATTTGTGAGACGCGTCTGACAAATTTAGATGAAGAATATGACACCGAATTTACCAGAAAGCGTCTGGTAAATTCAATACCCAAACTGAGCCAACAGAACGAATGATACCTGCCAACCCAAACCCGGCTTACGACGCACTGATCAATCAGATTTCGACTACCTACGAGTCGGGCCGCAAACAGGCCGTTCGGCAGGTGCAAACCACGCTGCTCCAGACCTACTGGGCTATCGGCCGGCATATTGTGGAGTTTGAGCAGGGCGGACAGGCTAAAGCGGCTTACGGTAAAAAACTGTTACCAACCCTGTCGCGCGATCTCGTTATCCGGCTCGGAAAGGGATTTGGCCATGTCAATCTGAGTCAGATGCGGCAACTCTACCTTCGGTATCCCGACTCAGCCACGCTGTCGCCAACCCTGACCTTTTCGCACTACGTTGAGTTGAGTGCCATTGACGATGCGCTGGAACGCAGCTTTTACGAACAGCAAAGCATCCGCGAGAGCTGGAGTATTGCTGAATTGAAGCGGCAGAAGCGGAGTTCGCTGTTTCTACGTCTGGCGGGCAGCCGGGACAAGGAGGGCGTACTGGCTCTGTCGAAGGAGGGCCAACTCGTGGCCAATCCCGCCGATCTTATTCGTGACCCCTACGTATTTGAATTTCTGAAGATACCGGAACCATACCGACTTGCAGAAACTGACCTTGAAACCCGGCTGATTGACCACCTGCAACTTTTTTTGCTTGAACTGGGAAAGGGGTTCGCCTTCATTGGCCGACAGTACCGAATCACCATCAACAACCGGCATTACAAGGTTGACCTTGTTTTCTACCACCGGATTTTGAAGTGCTTCGTGCTGATTGACCTCAAGCGTGATGCCGTACAGCACGAAGATATTGGGCAGATGAATATGTACATGGGCTATTTTGCCAGCGAAGAAAACGTCGAGGGAGACAACCCGCCCATCGGTATTGTGCTGGCCAGTGCCAAAAATGAGTTGCTCGTCAAGTTTGCTACCTACGAAATGAACAGTCAGCTATTCGTAGCCAAATACCAGATGTACCTGCCGGACCGGGACGAATTACAGCAACAATTGCAAGCCATTATGAATGGTGAATAGCTCATTTGAATTTTTCAGACGCTGTCTGAAAAATTCAAATGACAAGCATATCCTTTATACGCAACCAACTCTTTAGACCCGAATTAGCGCGTGGCTACCATTCTCCGCACCATCTACGACAAGGGCGAAGTCAACGAGGGCGAAACCCGGCTGCTGGCTTTCCTGCAAAAAAACCTGCCCGATACCTACATCGTGGTGCCGAACGTGGAGCTGCCCCACCGCAACCCCCGCAACGGGGCCGTTGAGGTGCTCGAATTCGACTGCCTTGTCGTAGCTCCGCACGCCGTTTATCACCTCGAAAATAAACACTGGAACGGACGGCTTATCGGCGACGACCACGACTGGCAACTGAATGGCCGACCAAGGGGAAATCCGTTGCGGAGCTGCGCCTTCAAAAGCAAAGTGCTTGCCGGTAAATTCAAAGAGCAGGACACCACCTGGGGCCAGGCCTTTGTGGCTTCTGCCGTTACGCTCTCACACCCCAGCATGGTATCCATGCAACTGACCGGCGATAGTGCCGGCGTCACGTTTACCCTCGACAAGGGCCTGAGTGAGTTTTTGCTGGACCCCGACCGCGTTCGGAATGCCTACGCCAACAAAATTACGGACTTGCAGGCACCAATCGGCCTATTTCTGGGCGGGCAGCAGGGTCCGGCCCGTCGTCGCCCCCGCCTGTTCGAGCCTGAGTACGAAACAGTTGAAGTGCTGACCCAAAGCGACAGCCGCACCGATTATTTGGTGAAGCCCCGGGGCATACAAACCAACATTTACCGCAAAGTGTCGGAATACGCCGTGTCGCTGGCCCACCTCGACGATCACGAGCGGAGGCTGCGACTGGGTGACATCAAAAACCAGTATAACGCGCTGCGGCAAATGGCCGACAGTCCGTACATTCTGCACGTCGATTTTCGGAGCGACGACGAGCAGGGCTATTTCTATGAGATCACCGAATACATGGAAGAAAGCAGCCTGCGGATGGAGCTGCAACAGCGGACGCTCACGTTTCAGGATCGGCTCGCGGTCTTGATTCAGGTAGCCCAGGGACTGAAAGTAGCGCATTCGGCGGGCGTATATCACCGCGAAGTCAGCCCCGACAATGTGTATAGAGAACGACAGAACCTTGTAGAAAATGTACTTGGTAAAATACAACTTTGCAGGATGAAAAAACGCATCACAATAAGCGAGCCTGAACGTCTGGAGCGATTTATGACCTCATTTCACCAAAGCCACAGTGAAGATTTT
>JBBRUV010000388.1:0-4303 GCA_038247465.1 Cytophagales bacterium | reverse complement strand
ATCCGATCATATAGGTCGCCCATCGCTTTTTGCTGCTCACCGGCCAGCCGTTGTGTGGCCTGATCGCGGTATTGTACCAGCGATTGCTGTTCCTGTTGCAGCGATGCCTCGGCGGCCCGGCCCTGCTCCTGCGTCATGGTTTGGGCGCGTTGCTGAAAATAAGTGGCCTTGTTTTGCAAGTTGCGACCTTTCGATTCGAGATCGTTTTGCAACTGAAACTGCTTGCTTTCCAGCACTTTCTGCGTGTCTTTGAAAAAATCGTATTTGGTCAGGAGCGAATCTACATTCACATAAACAATCGGTTTTTTGGGTGCTTCGGCTTTCGTTACTGCGGCAATAGTTGGTTCGGGCCGGTGGTCTTTCCAGTACAAAAAATACAAAATAGCCACGGCAATCGTGAGGATGACGTTAAAAATCAGGGACGTGTTTTTCACAAGAAAACGGAATTAAATGGTTTGTTACAGCCGACAAATATAGGGAGTGATTGTTACCCCGGTCTAACGAACCGGGGCAAAAGATTGGCGCGGCTCGTTAGGCGCGGGCGTTGGGCATAACTACCTGCCGGGCATAAAACCCGGCCAACCCAGCCAAACCGCCAACCAGACCCACCAGAAATGGAGCCAACACCAGCAACCAGCCCGGATTTGAAGTCTTGAATAACACCATACTCATGGTGTTGGTCATGCCCCCGCCGGTTGAGAAATGAATGAACAGCGTATAAACCGTCCAGACGATAGCCACGCCCGCTGTGCCTTCGATGAGGGCCTTGGCCGGGCTGCCTGCCATGAGAAAACACACGCCAAACGCAACGGGCGCAACCACCCACCAGGGCAGAAAAAACTGGGCCAGGGCCGACAAAAAGGCGATAATGAGGATTGATTTCATTTTAAAATCACTTTGCCCCGCAAACGGGGATGCTTTTCGGTTGAGGTTTGCAAATATATCAGTTCGTTGAGTTGGCCCGTGCGCCAGGTCTCGATCATGTTTTTATACAGCAAACTACCCGGATTCCCCGACTGTCCACCCGGATATACGCCGTAGGCTTTGGGC
Organism: Cytophagales bacterium; assembly: GCA_038247465.1. GTDB lineage: Bacteria > Bacteroidota > Bacteroidia > Cytophagales > Spirosomataceae > JBBRNH01. The sequence continues at coordinate 3,253 of JBBRUV010000388.1, read as the reverse complement.
GTCGGGCCGAGGGCAACCACCATCCGCCACGACGGGCCGGTGGTCTCATTGGTGGCATTCACGATGCCCGTGCCGCCACCCATATCCACGTCCATTACGCTGAAGGCATCCAAACCCGGCACTAAATGCTTGATGTCGGTGCTTTTGTGCGCGGCCCAGCCCCACGTTTTGGAATTTATGGGGCCGTGCTTCTTGGTGAGCGAGTCGAGAGCCGATTTAAAACTGGCCGTTAGCACATCGGGCAGGGTTTCTTTGGCGGGCGTTTTTACGTTGTCGAACCAGATGGCCGTGGGATCTCGCTCGATGAGAGCCAGCGTGCGGTCAAACGTCGGGAATTTCATCGGGATACTGTCGGCCACAAAAAACTCATCTTTCCAGACCGCATCCATGAACTGCCGGTTCCATTCAACAAAAATCGTTGGGCCAACTTCATTTACATCATTCTTCAGATTCCACCTTTTCAGGGTTTGCAAAGCCCCCTGTTGCGCTGGGCTCAGGGTCTGGGTTTGCAAGAGTTTGAACAGGATTGGCAGGGTTTCTGAAGCCCGAAGGTTAAAATTATCGCTCTGGAGCATCCGCAAACTATCCACCGTTGCGCGTTCCATCACGGCTAACCGCTGGTTAATCCGCCGACCGCGTTCTGACGGAGCAAACTCCCAGTTGAGGTAATACGGATAGGTCGGATCGGTAGAAAACTGGTTGGCCGAACTCACAAAATTCAGCTTCGGGTTTTTAACAATCGGGTTATGGTCTGCCGGAATCCAGCCCTGCCAGTCGTGGGCCGGGTTGCTGCCGTCGAGCGTGAACTTGCCCTGACCTTTCCACTTCAACGGGTAGCGGCCATTAGGCGAAATAGCGATGTCTTTATGCACGTCGGCATACACAAAATTCTGCGCCGGAGCCGCATAATAGGCCAACGCCTTTCGGTAGTCGGTATAGTTGCGGGCGCGGTTCAAAATCTGATAGCATTTCACCTCATTGGATGGATCGTGGGCAATCCAGCGCACGGCGTGGCCCGTTGGGAAATTGGCCCGGAACGGTTTGGCACCGGCATTGTAGGCCACCGGGCCGTGATGGGTGTATAGCACCGTATCCATCACGCCGGGTTTGCCTTTGACCTTAACCCGTTCGATACGGCGGGTAACGGGTTTCCACTTGCCATCGTGCCAATACTCGCGCCGGGTGTTGTCTTTGAAGGTAATCTGGTAGAAATCAAGTACATCGGCTCCGACATTGGTTACGCCCCAGGCAATTTCTTTGTTAAACCCGATAATCACCCCCGGCGACCCCGGCAACGAGACTCCGCAGGCGTTCATAGTTGGCGAAACGAGTTGAATCTGATACCAGATCGAGGGCAAACTCAACGTCAGGTGCGGGTCATTTGCCAGAATCGGGTAGCCGGTGGCCGATTTCTTTGGCCCAACGGCCCAGTTGTTCGAGCCAATATCCGGGTTTCGTTCGGGCCACGAATTACCCAACGAGCTTAATCCTGACATTGATTTTTCGCGGCCCGGCCTTTCGTGGCCCGGCCAGCATTGCGTGGCGCGGGTGTTGGTCAAAGCCGGCGTTTTGCTATTGGCTAGGGCAGTTTGCGTAGCCGACGGTGTTTGCAGGGGCGCAAAATTCCAGGGCGTTCCCGCCGGAATAATCGGGCTTTCTCGGACGGGATAATCCGGAAAAAGATCGGCGGTGATGGCGGGGCCATATTTTTTCAGGACGTTTTCCATCCTGAAATCATCGGCTCCGGTTGCCAGCGTGTTGCTCATCTGTTTCAGCAACAAGGCGCATTTGAGCGGTGTCCAGGCTTCGGGCGCGTATCCCAGCAGTTTGTATTCAATCGGATATTGCGCTGGTTTTAAGCTACTTATCCAGGCGTTGATACCCGCACAGTATGCCGTAACGATTTCTTTGGAGACCGGGTCGGCGTTCATGGCTTTCTCGGCAACTTCGGCTCCGTACCCCATACCCAACCGTCGGTTAAACTTATCGAGTTCGATGGCCCGCTCACCAACCAATTCAGACACGCGCCCGGCGGCTGCATGGGTCTGAAATTCCATTTGCCAGAGCCGATCTTTGGCCGTGACGTAGCCCTGCGCGAAATAAATGTCATAATCATTTTGGGCGAAAACGTGCGGCACACCGAGGTCGTCATAAACAACGGTAACGGGCTGGCGGGTGCCTTCCAGATCAATCTCTCGGTCGGCGGTGGGCAGGGGCATTTCGGCGTTTTGCCAGAACCCAACGAACGGACTCAGCAACGGCCCGAACGCCGGTACGTTGCCGAAGGGCCGGTTTACTGCCCAAACGAGGGCGACCGTTGCGGCTAAAGAAAGTAGTGCGCGAATGATTGGCATTGGGAATAGTGGGGTTTATACCGCAAAGAAAAACAGTCTTATTTTGATATGCAGTATAAATTTTTGAGAATTACCCGAATCAACAGAATCTCCCGCATGAAAAAATTGCTTTTACAAACCGCTGTCTGCTGTATTACGCTGTCCGGCGCGTTTTCTACGGTCATTGCTCAGGTCAATCCGGCCCGCGTTACCATTGCCCGCGACCATTGGGGCGTGCCGCACATTTTTGCCGCTACCGACCCTGAAGTAGCCTACGGATTAGCCTGGGCGCACGCCGAAGACGATTTCAAAACTATTCAACTCACGCTGCTCGGCGGTAAGGGAATGTTAGGCCGACACCTCGGCAAGTCTGGTGCGGCTATTGATTACGTGGTCGGGCTGATTCGGGCGCGGGAGCAGGCCACCCGCGATTATCCGGCCAAATTCTCGGCTGATTACTGCGCTTTGCTCGATGGCTACGTGCAGGGCATCAACGATTACGCCCACGCTCACCCCGGCGAGGTGCTGGTGCAACAGGCCTTTCCGGTGGTGCCAACCGATGTCGTAGCCGGGTTTATTCTGTCAAGTGCGTCGTTTTCGGGCATTGACCCAACCTTGCGGAGTATCCTGGGCGGAACCGTGCCAGCCGCGCCCGTACTACCTGTTGGAGGCTCTAATGCACTGGCAGTCAACAGTAAACGCACCGCCGATGGGCAAACATACATGGCGATTAATTCGCATCAGCCGCTCGAAGGGCCGGTGGCTTGGTACGAAGCGCACCTGTGCAGCGAGCAGGGCTGGAATATTCTGGGCGGGTTGTTTCCGGGTGCGGCTACCATTCTGCACGGCTGCAACGAAAACCTCGCCTGGGCACATACGGTGAATTATCACGATAAAATGGACGTGTATCAGTTAGAACT
>JBBRUV010000387.1:0-4344 GCA_038247465.1 Cytophagales bacterium | reverse complement strand
GCATCTATTAGGCGAGAAACTCTCCCCCGAATTTTTCGATGCCACCGATGCCCTGGCAATCGCGATCTGCCACCATTTTCACGAAAATGCGATGCCAGTGGTCTCAAACGCCAAGAACCGAAAAGGCGCGTGGTCGGCGTTTGCCAGCGAACACAGCGACCGGATTTTGTGAATATTAGTCAGGGTCGACAAGCGCGAGATAATCATCTAACTCGTTGTCTTCTAAATTTTCTTTCTCTGACTTGTCATAAATCGCGAGCAGATAAACGGTTTCCTGGGTGATTCTCACGAAGGTTATTACCCTGGCACCACCCGGTTTCCCCTGACTTTTACTCGTGATAGCGAGTCGAACTTTATAACAGCCTTTACCCAATGCCGAATCTTGTGTTGGGTTTTCAGCGAGTGAATCAAATAAACGGCGGAGGTCTTCTTTTAAAGAGCCATATTTTTTAGCTAACCGCTTCACTTGGCGATCAAACGTCTCGACACGCTCAATTTTATAACTCATTGAGCAAATCGTAGGCATTTCGACCTTGTTTTTTACCAGCCAAAATATCGTTCAGTTCCTCAACTGCTTCGCCAAACTCTGATAAAAAAAGTGCTTTCTCGTCTGATATGTCAACAGAAAGTTGACGGGCTTTAACAAACGAAAAACTCTGCAGCAGTTCCAGCATAAAACTGGCCCGGTTTTCAGGAATATCAAGTACAATTTTCATGAAAAAACGGTTTAGTTCACATCGCTAATTTTTCCCGCACAATATCAGATAGATACGCCCGAATCGGTTCGATTTTGATATGACTCAGGACTTCTTCGGCAAAGGCATACATCAGAATCGTTTTGGCTTCGGCCAGCGGAATCCCCCGTGAGCGCAGGTAAAACAGGGCCTCATCATTAAGTTTGCCCGTTGTGGTGCCGTGCGAACATTTCACATCGTCGGCATAGATTTCCAACTGCGGCTTGGTGTTCATGGACGCATCGGGCGAGGTCACCACGTTTTTGCACGACTGGTAGGCGTTGGTCTTTTGCGCGTCGGGCCGAACGTAGATTTTACCGTTAAACACCCCCGTTGAGCGGTCTTCCAGAATACCTTTATAGAGTTCGCTGCTGTAACAATTGGGCATGGCGTGGTCAACAAGCGTATGATTATCAACGTGTTGCCGCCCGTTCGGGATGTATAACCCATACATAAACGCTTCGCAGTGTTGCCCGTTCAGCACGATGTTCAGGTTGTTGCGAACAAATTTGCCGTTGAGCGTTACCGTTGTGGCATAAAAGTGGCTGTTGTCGGCCTGCTGCACCTGCGTAGTGCCGATGTGGTGAGCCTGATCGTCATCGTTCTGGACTTTGTAATACTGCATTCGGGCATCGCGGCCCAGCACAATTTCGGTCACGATGTTGGTCAGTGCTTTGCCATCGCCGATTGTTCTGAACGATTCGGCGAAGGTCAGTTCGGCATTTTGGCCCAGCACAATCAGGTTGCGGGGGTGGGTGGCGTGGTTCCGCTCGCGGGTATCCACAATAAAGCGGGCAATCACCGGCTCGGCAACGGTGCGGTGATCCGGCACCCGGATAAACACGCCATCTGCCGCCATTGCCGTGTTCAGCGCGGTGAAGGCGTTGTCCTGAAAATCGGCATAACGCGAGAAGTACGTGCCAACTTCATCGGGATTAGTTTTCAGGGCATCAGCTAACGAACTGATTTTCAGGCTGTCGGGCGAGCTAACAATCCGCGACAGGTCGGCCCGGTAGCGGCCATTGACGAAGTACAGGATGTTCCCGTCGAGGTTCGGGATTTGCAGCGGGTCGAGTTCGTCAATGGTCAGTGCGCTGTTTCCGCTCAGGTCAAAGGTTTCTTTGGCAAGCGCGGCCACGCTGGAGTATTTCCATTCTTCGTGCCGGATGGTTGGGAAACCAATCTGCTCGAAGGTTCGGAGGGCGGCCCGCCGAATCTGATGCAGGGGGAGTTCGGCCGCGCCGTTCAGCATGATTTCGCCGGCCTGAAATGCCGAGACAAGTTGTGATTTAAGATCATTCATCGTTTTTTGGTGGCTGGTAGTTGGTGGTCGGTGCCTGGCCGGTTTCAAAACCAGTCCCGGCAGTGAACCGCACCAACCACGAATCACTCATTTTCAGCTTTAATCCAGTCGTAGCCTTTTTCTTCGAGTTCGTAGGCGAGTTCTTTCGGGCCAGATTTCACGATGCGGCCGTTATACAGCACGTGAACATAATCCGGCACGATATGATCGAGCAGCCGCTGATAGTGCGTCACCACGATGGTAGCCCGCTCCGGCGAGCGCAGTTTGTTTACGCCCTCGGCTACAATGCGGAGCGCGTCAATATCAAGTCCCGAATCGGTTTCGTCTAAGATTGCCAGTTTCGGTTCGAGCATCGCCATCTGAAAAATCTCGTTCCGTTTTTTCTCCCCCCCCGAAAATCCTTCGTTCAGCGACCGGCTCAACAGCGATTGGTCAATGTTGACGAGGGCCATTTTTTCTTTCATCCGTTTCAGAAACTGCACCGCGTCCATCGGCTCCTGCCCCCGGTACTTGCGGATTTGGTTCATGGCTGTTTTCAGAAAGTTGACGGTTGTTACGCCGGGGATTTCGATAGGGTATTGAAACGCGAGGAAAATCCCTTCGGCAGCGCGGTCTTCGGGCGAGAGATCAAACAGGTCTTTACCGTCGAATTCAACGCTGCCGCCCGTTACTTCGTAGTCTTCGCGGCCTGCCAGCACGTTGGCTAAGGTACTTTTACCGGAGCCGTTTGGCCCCATAATAGCGTGGACTTCACCAGCGTTTACGGTCAGATTAATTCCTTTCAGTATTTGTTTATCGCCGATAGCGGCTTGTAAATTGCTGATAGTTAGCATAGTAGATTGGTACAACGGCGATTTTAGAACCGCAAAATTAGCCAATAAATACATCAGCCCATTTTTTTAACCCAAATGCCGCCTGAAAAGTTGGTAAACACCTGAATTGATCGTTTGTCAGGATTGATCGTAATCGGCCAAATGCAACGTGGCCCGACAGTTAAGCCGGGCCACGTTGTGTTTAGTACATCAGTCAACCATATACTCTTCGCTGGTTTAGCGACGAATAACCCGTTTCACACTGATTGGCACACAAACCGGCGGTGGGCATTCGCAGTTGGACATTGGCACCATCACGCTTAGGTCTTTTGAGCAACCCGACTCGTTTGTTACCCGAACCCAGTAGGTAATGCCTTCCGTAGCGTCGCTCACAATCTGTCCGTTGCCGGGAATTGCGTTTGCCGGTGTCGGTTGCGCTGTTGCCGGGTTGAACGCCGTGCCACCAGTTGAGTACTGATAGGTCAGACCCGCTGTGCTGCCACCACCAAGCGGAGACAGCGTTACCGTTCCGTTTGTTAATGACGTTGCCCCCGTGCAGGTCGGTGCCGAAGCCGTCAGCGTCATACTTGGCGCGGGGTTTATCGTTACCGTTGCCACCGCCGTTCTGGTTGTACCATTGGTGCAAGTAGCGGTATAGCTCAGTACGGTCTGACTCGTGATTCCTGTTAAGCCCGTTGTTGAGACCGTGACTACTGTTCCCGTTGATGGATTCGTACCCGGAGCGCCGGCCGCACCTGACCACGTGACGCTGCCCGTGCAACCACTAACGGAGAGCGTTGCCGTTTGGCCCGCACAGACCGTCGCGCTCGTCACCGTCAGCGGAATTGGCGGAGCCGTTGAGCAACTGATGGGGGCGGTATGGGTGCTGCTGCTCATGCCGCACACACTCGCGCTGCTAACCACACTTACCGTTTTCACCAACCCGTCTGAAATCAGACCCGACAGCGTGTAACTCGCCGGGCTGTTGCCGGTCAGACTCACCACCACCGACGTACCGCCACTGCTCACCGTGACCGAGGTGACTCCCACCGAACCCGTAGCCGAGACCAAACCCGTTACCACGTATAAATTCGAAGCCGGGTCGCAATCGCCGGGAACCGCCGTTACTGCCAGATTACAGGCTGTCGCCAGCGTCATGATCTCGATCTCCTCACTATCGGTGCAGCCACTTACCGTGACGCACGTGGCCGAGTAAATCGCGCTGCCAGCCACATTGACGGTCATCACCACCACTGAACTTGCGTTTTGCTGACCCGTTGACCAGTTGACGGTACCGCCCGTGCAACCCGTAGCCGTCAGCGTAACGCTGCTGCCCGCCGTGACCATATCGCCAGGCGTGGCCGTCAGCGTCAGGCTCGGTTGTGGATTCACCGTTACCGTGCCAACTGCCGACGTTGTGGTTCCTGCCGTTGTGCAGGTAGCCGTGTAGCTCAACACCGTTGTGGCCGTGATGCCCGTCAGACCCGCCGTTGAT
>JBBRUV010000386.1:0-4352 GCA_038247465.1 Cytophagales bacterium | reverse complement strand
GGCGGGGGTGGGGTCAAAATACCCTTGAATTGCCGTGTCATACTGGCTCGTTACGGCGAAGGCTTCGCGGGCGAATCGTCGGCGGTCTTCGAGGGTAGTGATGCCTTTCTTATCGGTCAGGAGTTGCACCACGTCGGCGTATTGACTGCGTGAGGAGACGATGAGTGTATCCTGAAAATTCTTGGCTGTGGCCCGAATCAGCGAAATACCGCCGATGTCAATCTTCTCGATAATATCCTCGTCAGACGCGCCCGAACCTACCGTTTCGTCAAACGGATACAAATCAACTACCACTAAATCAATGGGTTGAATCCGATGATGACGGGCCTGGGCAACATCGTCGGGGTTGTTGCGCCGGTAAAGGATACCGCCAAAAATGGCCGGATGCAGCGTTTTAACGCGGCCACCAAACACGGGTGGAAAGCCCGTGAGGTCTTCTACTTTGATGACGGGAATACCCAACGATTCGATGAAGGTTTGGGTGCCGCCTGTTGAATAAAGCGTTACACCCTGTTGGTGCAGCAGCCGAACAAGCGGTTCGAGACCGTCTTTGTAGTAAACGGAAATAAGCGCAGAGGAAAGTTTCATCTGAAAAAAGTGAAGAGCGATGAGTGATGAATGAAAAACAAAGCTAACGTAAGTATAAACGTTCTTCACTCATCACTCTTAACTGAGTGTTGCAAAGATAGCCCCCTTACCGGTGAAGGGCAAACCGGGCGCGGGCAATCCAACCGGGGGTAATCCAACCGGGGGTAATCCAACGCGGAGCCTTACTTTTGCGGTATGAGTGTATTTAAAAAATTAGCGGGCGATACGGCTCTCTACGGTCTCAGCACCATTTTGCCCCGGCTGCTGAACTTCCTGCTCGTGTCGCTGCATACCTACGTTTTCAAAAAGCCCGAAGAACTGTCTTCCAATGTGGTGCTTTATACCTACGTGGCGTTCCTGCTGGCGATTTACACATTCGGGTTAGAGACTGCGTTTTTCCGCGCTGCTGCCAGGCTCAAAGGCCCCGAACACCAGGCCGAACGCGACAAATCATTCAACGAAACGCTGACCGTTGTGCTGATTATCACGGTTATATGCACAGTCTTGATTATCGGTCTGGCTCCGCAGATTGCCGGTTGGCTCGATTACCGGGGGCAGGAACAATTCATAACCTGGGTGGCGTGGCTGATAGCGATTGACGCGCTGATGGCCATTCCGTTCGCCAGGCTCCGGGTCGAGAATCGGGCGAAAGAATTTGTGGGGGCCAAAATTGTGAATGTGCTGTTGGTCGTTGGCCTAAACGTATTTTTTATCGTTTTCTGCCGCGACGTTGCTGCTGGCCGATATCTGACCGTATTGCAGCCGCTGGTGCAGAAATTTTATGACCCAACGCTGGGAGCAGGCTACATTTTTCTGGCAAACCTAATTGCTAATGCGTTCTATTTCTGGATGTTACGTAAAACACTGTGGCAGTTTCGGCCCCGGCTAAACAAGGCCGATACGTGGGCGTTGGTCGTCTATTCGTTTCCCCTGATGCTCACCACGCTGGCCGGGCTGTTCAACACCCTTGCCGACCGCGCGTTGCTCGGCTCGTTTCTGCCCGATGGATTTTACGCCAATCTGACTACGAAAGGAGCCATTGGGGTTTACGGCAACTGCTACAAACTGTCGGTGTTTATGTCCATCGCCATTCAGTCGTTTCGATATGCGGCAGACCCGTTTTTTTTCAGCCGCGCTGATGATAAAGACTCGCCCGCGTTGCTGGCCCGCGTTACGAAATGGTTCGTAATTGTCTGCGTCCTGATTTGGGTGGGCGTGAGCCTGAACCTCGATTTATTTGGCCGATTGGTTTCTGACCAATACCGCGTTGGCCTGAGCGTGGTGCCGATTTTGCTGCTGGCAAATCTGTTTTTGGGCGTGTATTATAATATCTCGTTCTGGTTCAAACTTAGCGACAAAACCGTGTTTGGCACTTATATCACCATTGCCGGAGCCGCCAGCACAATCCTGCTCAATGTCGTGTTGATTCCGCAGATGGGCTACATGGGTTGCGCCGTTGCCTTCCTGATTTCCAGCCTGTTCATGACGGGGCTTTGCTATTATTTTGGCGAAAAATACTACCCCGTCCCTTACGATGTCTGGTCGGCATTGGGGTATATCGGTGGGGCCGGGCTGTTGATTGCCGGGGCTTCGGTTGTCAAAATTCCGAATCTCTGGCTGTCGGTTCCGTATCACGCGCTGCTGTTCGGGGCGTTTCTGGCAATCGTCGCCGTCGTTGAGCGCGACACGCTCAGGCCCGGCCTGATGCGGCTCGTGAAACGCTGATTGAGCCTATTTCATTTGCCCTTGCCAAACGCCACCGCACGGACAGCCCGGTCAGGATGCTGGCCATCACCCATTTACTGGTTTAAGAATAGCACCATCTGTTCTTCATCGTAATAAATACCGTTGTCTTTCAGGGCATTGCGCTCAACGCCAAACGACTGAAACCCGAATTTTTGGTATTGCCGTTTGGCATTGGCGTTGGTTGCCACAACGGTCAGGTTAATCTGCTCGATGTCGGTTTGCTCGCGAACGCGCCGGATTACCGCTGCCACCAATTGGCTGCCATAACCCCGGCCACTGTGTTCGGCGGCAACATACATCCTGAACAGCAGCCCTTTATGCCGCATTTTTTCGCGGGCTTGGCCTTCGCGCTGAAAACTCACCACACCCGCCAGTTCCTGGTTTTCGGTCAGGATACCAAGCGTAAAACTGTCGGGCGTGGCGTGGGTCGGAAACGGTTCCCGTGTTTCGTCGGCGGGGCTGATACGGAAACAATCGCGGTGATTGTGCAAGCCCGTCGTGAAAAAAGACTTGTAATTAAACGGTTCATTTTCAGTCAGTTCGATTAGTTTCATGTCCAGAAAATCCCCTTCAGAGGTTAGGAGTTTCACCGCAAATATCCTGGTAAATCAATCTGTTCCCCCTCGCGCTGAACGGGGGTGAGCCGAACGGTTTGCATTGGCACTACGCCCGTCCAGGTTGGCAAATCGGCATCTTCGGGGTCGTCGTTGGGGCCACCCGTGCGGAGCTTCGCCGACGCTTCGGCTAATGAAAACGCCAAAACGGTGGTCTTGCGGAGTTCACTGTCGGTGGTGGGGCGGAGGTCGGCCCAGCGGCCCGGCACAAGGTGGTCGGTAACTAAGGCGAGGACTTCCATCTTTTCGACTTCGTCAGTCACTTTTTCGGCAGTGGCAAAAATTACCACCGACCGATAATTTACCGAGTGATGAAACGCCGATTTTGCCAGCACTAACCCATCGTTGAGCATGACCGTGATGCAGACGGGTTCGCCATTTTCGATGCTACGGATGAAGTGGCTCCCCACTGAACCGTGAATGTAAATCCGGTCGTCTTTGCGGGCCAAGGCCGTCGGAATCGCCATCGGCTGACCGTTTAGCACGTAACTGACGGTGCAGAACAGCGCGTCGTCAATAATGGGATGAATGGTGGCTGCGTCATAATGGGCGCGTTTTGCCAGGCGGCTGGGGGTAGTGCGTTCGGTTTGCATGGTGCAAACATCGTATCTTGTCGGACTATGTAAATCGTCCGGTTTTTATTTATTCGGTAGTCCGGTTAATGTTTATGCTCCCTTTCAAATCCTTGCTCACGGTTGATAAAACATCGGCCACGCCTGTTTTTGTCCAGATTAGCGACCAACTCGGCCAATTAATTCGGGCCGGAACGCTTTCGGCGGGGCAACGGCTACCTGGAACCCGCCAACTGGCTGATTTGCTGGGCGTAAATCGGCAAACCATCGTCGCGGCATACGACGAAGCCCTGGCGCAGGGATGGCTCGAAAGCCGCGCCGGGAGCGGTACATTCGTGGCGAGTCATATTGCCGAACCAAAACCGCAGGCATTGGCCGTTGAATCAGTTACTGAAACGGCCACGCTTGCCCGCCAACAACCCGGTTATGCGTTTGAATCGCGCCCGTTTCTGGCCCGTCCGGTGCTGACCAACACGGGTGGATTACGCTTAGATGATGGTTTCCCCGACATCCGGCTGGCCCCGATGGACGAGTTAAGCCGGGCCTATCGGTCGTATTTTCGGTGGGGCAATCCGCAGCAGCACTTTGGCTACGGCGACACCAAAGGCCACCCGCTCCTCCGCGAACAGTTGGCGATTCACCTCAACAAAACACGCGGTTTGCAAACCACGCCCGATAACCTGCTCATTACGCGGGGCAGCATCATGGGTCTCTACCTCACGAGTCAGGTGCTGCTTCGCCCCGGCGATGTGGTTATAACGGGCGAAACGGGCTGGGCAGGCGCGAATATGAACGTAACCCAGGCCGGAGCCACACTGTTGACGGTTCCAGT
>JBBRUV010000385.1:0-4352 GCA_038247465.1 Cytophagales bacterium | reverse complement strand
TTTATTGCCACTCACGTTGTTGCAGGAATTGCGGACGGGGCAGCAAACCGGCGATTGGGACAACAAACCGCTTTGCCGGGTGCAGCAATCGCGGTATTTAGATTCAGGAAATGCGTATTTGGTGCTGACAATGGCAAAACCGTCGCCCCCCAAGTCTGGGGTCAATAGCAGTGTGTCGTTGGGTTTTTTGATTGACGACCGACTACGGGTATTGGTACGATGGTTGGCCGATCCGGCTGTGGTTCGGCGCGACGTGAACGACACCTGCGAACGTTGCCGCGTAACCGATTGCCGGGAGCGGGCTGTGCCGCCAACTATCTGGCAACGGCATCAACGTAACGAAACCCTGAAGGCCACACTGGCCCAACTGCGGCAAGGCATGAACCCTGCCGAAACTGTACAGTGAAGGCCAGAAGAAAGCAATGATTAAAGGGGTATGTTTAGCTATTTGGGCGACCTGTTCGGGCTTTCAGCTTATCGTAAAAACCTGTGCTTCGGAAGGTTAATAGCTTGTGACCGAAGTAGTTAGCCAGGAAGCTGAATCCCATTCCAACGACGTGTGAGCCTTTTTCGCGAAACACAATGGCAAGTTTAGGAAGGAGCGGATTGGCAACCCATTCTAATGTAGCTACCGACGTTCCTACCTGAATCGTTAAGGCCAAAAGCGCGATTACCACGTACTTAACGGCTTCTCGCCGGGTATTGCCCGTGCCTTTTGCCGAAAAGGCAAATAGCTTCGTAGGAATGAAGCTGACGATCATGGCTGTTAGGTAGCCCAGAAAAACACTGGTTTCATACTCAAAGTACGGCCGGTATAGAATCTGGCTGAAAAAGTTGACCGACGCGCCCAGCAAGGCCGTCAGAAAGAACATGAAAAAGTCCCGGTGCTCTCTTAGCGTATCTCGATTAATAATGCCCACGTTCACAACCTGCCTGCTTTTTTCGGTTTAGTATTTAATCGTTGACAACGAATCAGCGGTATTCAATTGCCCGTTGACCATCAACAGTTAAACGCTATCTGATGATTTAAGGGAGTAAAGCTACAAAAACAAGGCCAACTTCGCCCGAAGATGGCCGGTATGTTGAGCAACTGGTCGAATTTACAGCAATCCTCGCACTAAGCCCGGAGCCAGCCCCAGCACGATAGTCAATACGGTAGCTGCAATCAGCACGTAGCGATAAAACGGGGCAATCACTACGTGACGGGTAACGCCATTGCGGAAATACATGGCGATAATAACCCGAAAATAGTAATAAATTCCGACTGCCGACATCAGCACGGCCACCACTAACAACCAGATAAGGCCCCGGTCGGCGGCTGCCGAAAACACCATAAACTTACCCCAAAACCCCGCCGTGAGCGGAATCCCGGCCAATGACAGCATCGAAACGGCCATTACAAAACCAAGCAGAGGGTTTTGGCGGGCCAGACCGTTAAAATCATCAAAGGTTTCGTTGGTGTTCACTGTGCTGCCCACGTCAGTTGTCATTCGTTGTTTTCCCACCGCCAGCAACACACCAAAGGCCGAGATCGTGGCTATTGAATAGGCCAGCGAATAAAACACCAACGCCTGTTTGCTTTCCTGCGTAAGAGCGACTAAGCCAATTAACAGATAACCGGCGTGCGAAATGCTCGAATAAGCCATCATCCGTTTGAAGGTGTTCTGGTAAACTGCCGTCACATTGCCTGCAATCAGCGTCAGGACCGTGACAACGGCAATAATGATTGCCCAGTAATCGTATATCCCGGCAAAGGATGCTGACAGCAGTTTGAGCAAAGCGGCAAAACCCGCCGTTTTTACAACTGTTGACATATATGCCGTAAACAACGTTGGTGCGCCGTCATACACGTCGGGAGTCCAGAAATGAAACGGGGCCGCTGATACCTTAAATAACATTCCGATGAGCAACATCAACATTCCGACGCGAAACAGCAGCACTGTTGAGGTGAAATTTCCCGCCGACAGATAACCCCGCAGGCCGCCGAGCGTAAACGACCCCGTTGCGCCATACAGCAACGCCATCCCGAAAAGCAAAATACCCGTTGCAAACGCGCCCATCAGAAAATATTTCAGTGCAGCCTCGTTTGAGCGTTGGTTGCGTTTGTCGCTGCCCGTCAGCACGTACATGGCTACGGACAGAATCTCGACGCCAACGAAGAGCATAATCAGGTTCTCGAAGCTAATCATCATGATTGCCCCGACGAGCGAAAACAGCAGAATAGCATAGTATTCAGCCGGTTGCGCCGATTCATCTTCGGCCCAACTCCCCGACAAAGCCACCACCATAAACGCCGACAACAGCGCGATACTGGTAAAAATAATGGCGAGGTTATCGGTCATCAGCATCCCCTGAAAGTAGAGATAGCTTTGGTTCCAGTCGGTGAAAGCAGCCACCGCCGAAGCCGCCAGAAACAACAACGCAGCGGGCAATAGCAGCACTTTTGATTTCAGGAAACCCAAAAACAACAGGGCAATGCCGAACAGGGAAAGGAGAATGATGGAAAGCATTTTTTTAATGGTTGGTGATTAGTGGTTGGGGGCTGGCCGCTGGATAGAACCAGCCACTAACCACCAACCACCAACCACTATTTTATAGAATTTAACAGGTTCAGCACTGCTGGTTCGGTCAGGTTCAGGAATGACGACGGGTGCAGACCGATCCAGAATACCATCACCACCAACGGAATCAGCACGTAGCTTTCGGTAGCATTCAAGTCAGCAAAGTATTCGGTGCGGCCCGTTGGCGTACCAAACATAGTTTTCTGAAACAACCGAAGCATATACACGGCTCCCAGAATAATGGTCAAACCGGCCACCGCGCCCAAAATCGGGTTGTACGAATACACGCCGTGTAGTAGCAAAAACTCACCAATAAATCCGTTGGTAAGTGGCAACGCCACCGCACCAAGCAATAGAATCATGTAATACAGTGTCAGTTTGGGCGTGTTGCGGGTGATGCCACCGAGTTGGTCGAGTTGGCGGGTTTGGGTGCGGCTAAAAATAATATCGGCCACAAAAAACAGCCCGACCACATTCACGCCGTGCGCCAGCATCTGCACCAACGCGCCCTGCAAGCCGGTTGTGGTTTGCGAAAACACCCCAGCCGCCATCAGCCCGACGTGCGCGAAGGATGAATAGGCAATCAACCGTTTCATGTCGCGCTGCCGGATAGCGATAATTGAGCCATAGACAATGCCAATCACAGACAGAATGACCGCCGTTTTACCGTTGACGAAGGCTCCGTCTGGCACGATGGGCAGGATAAACCGAATCAGGCCGTAAACCCCCATTTTGAGCATAATACCGGCCAGCAGCATCGTGGCCGGTGTCGGTGATTCAACGTAGGTATCGGGTTGCCAGGTGTGAAACGGGAACACCGGCATTTTGATGGCAAAGGCCACAAAAAATGCCCAGAAGAGCCAGCCCTGCGCCGACAGCGACAGGTTCAGGTTATAAAAATCGGTGATGGCTGCCGAATGGATACCCGCTTCATTCACCGGCGTTTGCAGGTATAAATACACCAATGCGATCAGCATGAACAAGCTCCCGAAAATGGTATAGACGAAGAATTTGAACGTTACGGCCACGCGGTCATCACCTCCCCACATTGCGGCCAAAAAATACACCGGAATCAGCGCGGCCTCGAAGAAAAAGTAAAACAGAAACGCATCCTTCGCCGTGAACACGCCCATCAGCGCGGCCTGCATAAACAAAATCAGCGCGTAGAATGTGGCTGTGCGGTCATATTTGTGATTAAACGTCGAGAGAATAATCAACGGCGTAAGAAAAGCCGTCAGCAATACCAGCAGCAGATTGATCCCGTCAATGCCCGCGCTGAACCGAAGCCCCAACGACGTTACCCAGGGGTAATCAAACGCGAATTGTGATTGACTATCGGCTTTGAACGTGAAGAAGATGTAGGCAACCCCGGCCAGTTCGACTAACGACGCGGCCAATGCCAACTGTTTCGGCACGCGGCCTTTTTGCCAGAGCATCATAATGGCCGTTAGTGCGGGAAGGAGAATAAGGTCAAGTGTCAACATAGAAAATGGTTCGTGGTTAGTGGTTAGTGGTTAGCTGACGCAGGAGTACGCTTGCGTCAGCTAACCACAAACTACAAACTCAAAAGATACTCAATATGAGTTGCCAATTAATAAAAAACCGAAGCGTTACGATCAGCAAAATGCTTACGACCATTGCCAGTACGTAACTACCAATGCTACCGTTTTGCAATAGCCTGGCTTGCCCGGCTCCGGCCCGCACGAGCCAGGCCGCACCGTTTACTACACCATCAATGGCAAACTCGCCGAAACTAAACAGTGCGTCGCCCAACGCCCGGATAGGCCGGAC
>JBBRUV010000384.1:0-4389 GCA_038247465.1 Cytophagales bacterium | reverse complement strand
GGTTACTTGCAGGGAGTTCCCGTTTGCGAAGAGCGTTGTTTTGTAGGATTTTACGTCCTTTTTGGCGGGTTGATTCGGTTTTACTGTACCATCTGTATTAAACTCACTCAGATGCGTACCACAAAGGAAATCGTCTTCGGCTAATCGGTACGTGAAATTGCCAGCCGCGTGGGTGCAAAATCGGTCAATAGCCACGTAGGTACCACCTTTGGCATTGGCAATTATTACTGCGGCCACGTCTGCAAATCCGCCTACGGTTTTCAGTTTGCTGAAATTGGCGTTGGTCAGGTCAAGCGTGAAATCAATCTTTCCTTTGCCCGGATCGGTGTTTCCGGTTATGCCGGTTGCTGCGGGCGGGTTGGTCGGCGTTGGGCTGTTGTCCGAACCGCAACTCGTCAGCGTTCCCGTGCAATAGAGCGACATCAGGACCACGCTGCTCAACCCCAGGCCGCGCAGAAATTCGGTGCGGGTCTGGGGTGTCTGGTTTGTCGGCTGATTTGGCATGATGGTCACACAAACCCATTAATTGGTCATTCTGTTACCTGCAACGAATTGCCATTCGCACTCAGCGTTGTTTTGTAGGCTTTCACGGCCTTCGTTGGCGGGGCCGACTTCACCGAACCGTCAGTATTATACAGCCCGCCGTGAACATTACATTTAAAATCGTCGGCGTTGATCTGATACTCCAGATCGCCCGCAGCGTGGGTGCAAACCCGGCCAACGGCTATGTACTTGCTTCCTTTGGCAAACGCAACCACCAATTCTCCCGCCTTCACAAACTCACCGAGGGTTTTGAGTTTGCTGTAATTGGTGTTGGTCAGGTCGAGCGTAAAATCAATCTTCCCTTTACCCGAATCCGCGTTTCCGGTTATGCCAGTGGCTGCGGGCGTGGTTGGAGTCGTTGGCATGGTGGGCGTTGTTGTTGCCGGAGCCGGATCGCTGCTCGAACTGCAACTCGTCAGCGTTCCCATGCAATAGAGCGACATCAGGGCCGCGCTGCTTAGGCCCAGCCCGCGAATAAATTCGGCCCGGCTTTGGGGTGTTTCGGTTGGTTGTTGGTTGGTATTCATGACTGTTTGGTTGGTTTTGACTGGTATGCTGTATAAGTAATTTTCACTAAGGTAAGAACGATAAATCAGAACCGATAGCGTACCGACATAAACACGCCGGTGCTGATAAGCCGGATTTTATAGGCTCCGATGCCGCGCAGGGGTATTTTCAGGAATGGCTCCGCCTGCACAGAAAACCGTCTGTTTAACTGCCTTTCGTATCCAACGGACAGATTCAGATTGCTGATTCCCTGCCGCCCGGTGCTGGTTTCCCAGTTTCGGTATTTGATGGCCGGATCATCGGGGTTGGCGTAATTATACCGATACGTCTCGCGCTTAATCCAGTAGGACGTTGCCCCGGCACTCACAAACCACCGTGCCGACGAAAACAACCCCGTTTGGTGCGGTTTCTGAAACACATCATACCGAACGTTTAGCGGCAGGTCGAGCATCTGGCAATCAGCGTTGATGCTCGACGGCCAGACCGCCCATTTAACGTTTGGCGGGAATTCATACTGCGAGGCTAACGCCCGGTAATTTTTCTGGCTCTGTAAAATGCCCGTCTGAATACTCCACCGTTTGCTGAACTGATACTGAACCGACAGGCCGAAATTTGTGCCGGGCCGGTCGAAATTACGCAGGCCAATGGTGCTGAGATCGGGCGAAAACACCGCGCCAACCACAAACCGCAGGGGCCGGAGCGGTCTCACCACAGGCATAGCTTGAGACGTGTCTGATGAGGGTTCCTTAATCGGCGATTCAATCCCGGTATCAGTCAGTCTGTTACGGCCATAGTTAGCGAGTTTATCCCGAACCATCAGCAGAGCAATTGCCTGGTTGTTGAGCAATTCGGGGCCGGTTGGGTCGCCAACTGGCATTGCGGCAGTTAGCTGCGTTGCATCGTTGCTGCGACTGGGTAGCGTTGTTTTCACGGCCTTACCCGATGTCTGAATTGACTGTATCAGTCTGAAAGCCAGTGCGTTATTTTTCTTATTGTCTCGCCAATTTGTGCTTCGCCCGGCCACCTCACGATTCCGTTTTTCGGGGTTGGCTCGGT
Source organism: Cytophagales bacterium (assembly GCA_038247465.1). Lineage (GTDB taxonomy): Bacteria > Bacteroidota > Bacteroidia > Cytophagales > Spirosomataceae > JBBRNH01. The sequence goes on along the minus strand of JBBRUV010000384.1, from coordinate 2,283 downwards.
GGCTGTCCGGTCTGATTATCGGTGCGTTAGCCGGGTTGGTACCAGGTGTTGTTGCCAGCCTGACGCGGGGTGTTTTGCTCACTGCCAGCGGGTCGGCATTGGGTGTTGCTGGCTGGTTGCCGGGCGTTACTTGTGGCACAATGCGTACTGATTCCTGATTTATTGTTGGCTTGGGCAACGTTAACGATGCCATCTTTTTTGCGCCGGTAGATGTTTCGATGGGTTGATTATCAGCGCGTTCGGCGGTTGCAGGAGCCGCCAACGTTGCTGTAACCTGTTGCGGCTGCGCCACGCGCACCTCCAACGGGCGCGAACTCGAAAACCAGCCGTAGTTTCCGGTTAACCACACCAGTAACAGCACGGCCAAACCCCGGCGCAGCCAAACCGATGGCTTATGGTCGCGGTCGTATGTGTCTAACCGCACGGCCATGTCTTGCCAGGCGGTAGGGTCGTAATCCGGTTCAAACGCTTCAGCCGATTTTCTGAAGAGTTCGTCCATCTGGTTATCGTCAGGATACTCTTGCATGCTCAATCAGGCTTTTTTTTTGTAACATCTGCTTTAAATTCTCCCGCGCCCGCGCCAGATTTGATTTTGAGGTGCCGACAGCAATATCCAACTGAGCCGCAATTTCGTCGTGGCTAAATCCGTCCATGACATACAGGTTAAACACAATGCGGTAGGCGGGCGACAATCGCTGAATCAGGCCAATCAACTCGTCGTAAGCCAGCGTACTGTGGGCATCGGGTTGTGGGGTAGGTATTTGTTCGGCCACGCTCACATCGTCGTGGTAATAATGCCGTACCTCCTGCCGATATTGATCTAAAGCCGTGTTAATCAGGATGCGCCGGAGCCAGCTCTTGAACGGCTGATCGGGGTTATACTGCTCTAACCGGGTAAAAACCTTCAAAAAACCGTCGTTCAGCACCTCGACTGCCTGCTCCCGCGTGGCGGTGTATCGCAAACAAACGCCCATTGCATAGCCATAGAATTTCCGGTACAGCAATTCCTGGTTGCGCCGTTGGTTGCGGGCGCAACCGGCAAGCAGATCAGATAAAGCAGCAGGGTTCAGGACTTCTGACACAGGGTTGATGGTAAGTGTTAACTCGTTACTTCGTCGTTCGGGGGCTGCCGGTCTCGGTTCGTGATTCTCCCAACAGAAACACAAACCGCACAGGCTACCCCAGTTGACCGACAGCCCCCGAACAACGAACCCAATTAGTTGGGGGCTTCTATAGAGTTGGCATTGAAAATTGGCCAGACACCGGGCCGGGGTACACTCACGCCTTTGGTCATGCCACGAACGGCATTGTCTCCCCCAAAATAATACAGCGGCCAGCCTTTGTACGTCAGTTGATCGCGGCCAAAAACAGTGATACTGCTAAAATCGGTACGTTTCAGGTTCGAGGGTAGTTCTTGCAGTGATACCAGCGGAATTTCGACCAACGGCCACGTGGCGTTGTTGCTGAAATCGGCCCTGGTGTACGTGTTTTTGTTTTTCTTGTCCGGCGAGAAACCGTACATCGTGCGTCCGGCGGCATCGGCCAGATAAATGGTTGTTCCCTGCCCTTCCACGTAGGTTACGGTGTTGGGCGTGGTGTAGTTTTTACCATCGTTACCTTTTAACTGACCAGCCGCCAACTGAACCGAGTAGTTGGGTTTTGCTACTGACCATACTCCGCCCACGTTTTCGCCCAGCACGTCACCGGCTTTGGTGTCGTTCTTAAAGTAATACAGCGGCCAGCCTTTATAGGTTGTCTGTTTGGCACCGTCGGTGCGAGTAATGGTGGCAAAGTCGTTGTCGGCCAGGCCCTCACTCAGCAACAGCATGGTGTTATCTTTGTAAAAAGCGGGCCAGTTGCCGGCGCATTGTGCCGAGGTGCAGGTTGACTGCCCGGCCACGTCTGATGCAAAGAAATACAGCGTTTTGCCTTCGGCTCCGGTTAGCACTCTTCCTACTGTGGTGGTGGCGAGCGTAATATCTTTGGCTGGAGTCGTAAAATCGTTGTTATTACAACCCGCCATTGCCACTGCCAATAATAATACCGATCCGGCCAAACGGCCACCCATCATTGTGATTTTCATGTTTTCAACTGAGTTAATGAGTTTTGCAAAACTGAGTCTATGAAACTGAGTTTTGGAAACTGAGTTTTACAAACTGAGTTTTACAAACTGAGTTTGCCAATACGAACAGTTGAACCGGTTCATTTGTCTGTACGGGTAGTCTGGCGGTACGGTTGCGTTGGGGCATAAAAAAAGCAACCAGAAATTCCTGGTTGCTTTTT
>JBBRUV010000383.1:0-4405 GCA_038247465.1 Cytophagales bacterium | reverse complement strand
TCGGGGCCAACGGTAAATTCGTAGGTAATGTCATACCAGGCTTGCAAAAACACGCTCAGAATACCGTAGTCTTTATTGCCCGGCCCCGACGCAATGCGTTGGGCCACTTCGCGTTGCAGCATACAAACCACCTCCGGTACGCGGTTGCGTATAGGCAGGATCGTGAAGAAAATCTGGCTCGAAATATTATACGGGAAGTTACCGATCACGGCAAACGGCTCGCCCCCGAAGAAGCCCTCGGTGGGCATTTGCAGGAAATCGCCTTCGATAATTTTGCCCTGCAAGGCCGGGTAGTGCGCGTTGAGGTAGCCGACCGATTCGCGGTCAATCTCGATCACCTGCAAATCAAAACGGTCGTCGGGCAGCAGAAACTGGGTTAATACGCCGGTTCCGGGGCCAATTTCGAGCAGGTTCCGGGTGTTGTGATGCCCGGTCAGTAACGAGGCAATGCGTTCGGAGATGCTTAGGTCAATCAAAAAATGCTGACCTAACTCCTTTTTTGGCCGAACGTAGGTTGTGCCATACGACCCTCGGCGGGGTTCTGAATACTTGGACATCGGGCAAAGGTAGGCCATAAAACAGTGGTCAGTGATTAGTGGTCAGTGGTTAGTTGCCATGCGGTGGTGTAAAGTCTTCTCACCCGGCGATTTTGCTCTTGTTCCGTTCCAACCTTGTTGCCCGCTACGGAGTCTGTGGGTTGGCGGGGCAGGGTGTTGCAGAAAGACCGCCCATATCGTTACCGTTGATGTACCTTTTTGTATGTGCCGGAATTAACAATTTATTCACATTAAAAATAGATTTTGGTCTATTTGTTTTGTTACCTTACTGCCCAACTTTAATAACCACAGCACGCAATGAATACCATATCTAACACACAAATTGCCCCCCTCCAAATGGTTACACCGGAGGGGTTTGTTGCCGGGCGACCCGCCCCGCTGCCCGCACCCGGTAGCCCCGCCCTGCCGGGTAGCAACCCACCGCCCCCGGTAGTTGCGCCGACTGCCCCAAGCCCTCCCCGGAAGGTGGCTGTATTTCTGCGAATTATTTTGCCCTGCGAACGGCGGGTGCTGGACCAATGCCTGATTACAGACCGGGTGAAAGCCATTGCCGACGTATTAGACCTGAGCGAGAACACGGTGGAGGCCTACCGCAAACGGCTCCTGAAAAAGTGGCGGCTGCTGTATCCGCGCTTTACAAAGGGGAAAAAGGCCTTTTCGCAGATGATTCATGCCCTGCTTCCGTGGCTTATAACCCCACCTGAACAGAAGAGTACAGAAAATTCATCGGACGGGCCACGCACAACTGTTTGATTAACAGATACCTACGGCCCAAAGCGGTATATGAAACCGTGTACCGCTCCGTGTACCGTAAATGTACCGTTCGTGTACCGTAGCGTTTCCAAAATGCTTTCTGACCTTTGATGCAACAAAACGCAACGAACGACGATGAAAACGACGATGCTATACAGCCTGCTGTTCCTAACCCTGTTGGGCGTGGGCATCGGCTGCAAGAAAGAGGTGGAGCCGACCAATACAGCGGTTTACCCGCCCGGTTGCCGAATTGCCCGAACGTTTTACAAGAACCCTACTATTGGCCGCGCAAAAGATATAACAATCAATCCAGAGACAATTACACTAAATGATGGGAGCCAAGTGGAAGTATCTTTAGTTGGCACAGCCGACTACACATACGATGACAAAAAGCGTATTACTGAAATATATGATCGCGTTCCTGGGGGCAGCTATTTTTTGTATCGCTTCGTCTATACTCCCCAAAAACTTTACCGTGAAAATGAATCGTTTAGTGCTGAGATTAATATCCAGCCAAATCCTTCCAGTAGGCGCGATACACTGACATTAGACCAACAAGGTTTGCGGGTACTAATTGATGAGGAGGGGAAATCCATTTCATACTACAATACTGACGGGCAGTTCTTGGGCGATGGCCCTACGCCTAATCAGAAAAATACCTACGAGAATGGCAACCTCGTTGAGCAGATGATCAATGCCACCTGGACGCAACAATCCGGGCAGTGGACCCCGTTCGATTACCGGCTGACTCGCTTTAGCTACGATTTGCAACGCCCTAACTTGCCTGCTGTGCAGCAATTCTTGGGCAGAGGAAGCCGAAATTTGCCCATAAAAGAGGTATGGGAAATGCAAAAATCATCTCAGTTTCCCGCCGGGCCAGTCTATCAAAAAACCTTTACTTACAGCTATGACGCGCAGGGGCGCGTGAAACGCCGGGTGGCTTATGGAAAGGCATTGTATCGGGGCTGGTTTGTCGAAGATGACCCGTATGGGGTTGGCGTAACCGATTACGAATACCAAAACTGCCCTTAACGAATCTCTATTATCCCGTACTGTTCCCATTCTGACTGCCTGACCATATCCGGGCATCCTGGCATTCTGTTTGTTTTTAGTTTCACTTTTATTCTTTTTGTCCTATATACAAAGTTCTATGTTTGTGCCTTGTTAGCTGTATGCTGACAACGCAACTGGTTGCCCAACAAACCCGAAACGTACCGACTCCGGTCATTAGACTGAGCGTGAGTACGCCAATTGACGGAGCTGTTTATCAGCAGGATAACGCGGGCAACGGAGTAATAACGGTGGTCGGTGATGTAAACTCACTGTCTTTCAGAAATCGCCGGGCAAATCTTGGCGTAACGGCAACAGTACAGAAGTTAGACCTTACTACGGGGAGTCCAACAGCAGATGCTCCGCTTCAACTGACTACCTACCAGGCTTTAAATAGCACCTGGTTTCTGGCTCAGGCTACTGTTCCCAAAGGTTGGTACGAACTGACCGTACAAGGGTTTGGATTCAACACGGGAGTGGGTACAATCAAGCGCAAGGTGGGTGTGGGCGAGGTCTTTATTATTGCCGGCCAATCGAACGCGCAGGGAGGATTTGGCATTCTTGACAATGGCAGCACCGACCGTATTGACGCGGTGCGGGTGTCAGCTCAACTGATTCCTGACTCATTACGTACAGACCCTACCAAATTACCGTCATCGTACCGGGAAATTCAGAAGTTGGTCTCAACTCAAAATAGCAATGTGATCGGACCATTGGGTACTGATTTGTGGTATTGGGGTCGGGTGGGTGCTAAACTGGCTCGTGACTGTCAGGCTCCGGTGGCCTTTTTCAACGCGGCTTTTGGCGGCACTACCATCACCAACTGGGCTACCTCTACCAATGGCACGGCGCAAAGCTCGGTTCAGTTTGATTTCAGAAATGTGAGTGATGTGCTCGTCAATCGTTTTAAACCCGGTGCTCCCTACGGTTTCTTTGGGAATATGTTTCAACTCTACGCCAGCACATACGGCGTTCGGGCTATTTTATGGATGCAGGGAGAATATGACACAAAAGCCATTGTGAACGTAAATACGCCCGGAGCTACAAACGAAAGTCTTCGGGAGAGTTGGGCAGATAGGCCCTTGTATAACGCCAATAGGCAACAAGTTGTAGCCCCTTACAGCAACAGTAGTAGTACGGAAAAACGCTATGTGCGTAACGCAGATGAATATACCCAGAAATTAAAGGGAATCATCGAAACGTCCCGGAGCCAGATGGGAGGTGTCGAAATTCCCTGGATTATTGCTCAGGATTCCTACATTGGGTTCGGCTCAGTCCCTGGTGTTACCTCGCCTACTGTTGTTGTTGAAGGACAGAAAAAAAGCCGGTTCGGGTTGAACCAAATTTTGCAGGGGCCTTTTACGGATGATTTACTGGATGATAAACGAATTAAGTCCGGTGCTGACTGGCCTGTTCACTTTAACGATACCGGGACTCCTGTTGTGGCTGACCGTTGGTTCAATGTGCTTCAGGATGTTTGTAAAAATAACACACTCACCCCTATTACGGTACAGAACCTCGGCACTACACCACAGTTAGTCACGGCTGACTCACAAGGGACAGTAACAGCCCCCGGTGGTTTCTCTAACTACATCTGGGTGAATGATGCTGGTTCATTCAATGCTAACAGCCCAGTGGCGACAACACAGAGTATTGCACCAGTAAACGGTTGCCAAACGTGTCCTAATTCACGTATCGCTACGTTGGCAGAAGGAACTTATCGGGCCGTCTTACGAAATACGTCAGGTAACTATGTTCTTACACCAACTATTACGTTGCCTTACACGGTATATGACGATACTGATATTACCCCACCAACCACCACCACCACTGGCAGTTGCTACGAAGCCGAAAGCGGCAACCGCTCTGCTGGTACCGATGTGCAATCGGGTGGCAATGCCTCGGGCGGGCAGTATGTGGGGGGCTTCGATGGAGCCAGCCGCTACGTGGACTTTGCCGTAAACGTTGGTTCGGCAGGTAACTATCCCCTCACCTTTTACTACGCATCGGGTGAAGCAGGCGGTTATATTGACTACGCCATCAAC
>JBBRUV010000382.1:0-4432 GCA_038247465.1 Cytophagales bacterium | reverse complement strand
AAGGGCAAATCGCGGGGTACATCGGGCTGGGACATGGGCGCGTTTGAATTTTAACCAATCTACTGATTATGAACCGACTACGCTGCGCATATATACCTACCCTGGCCATCGGTATGCTGCTTACCGGTAGCGTATCCGCTCAGTTTATCGACACCTCCGATGAGCGGGTGAAAACGCCGTTGGTGGTCAGTTTAAAGCGAATTGGTACGCTTAAACCCCGCTCGACAAAGCAGATCGAATCGTCGCGGATTACGGTCGGCTGCGAAACGCTGGACCGGGATTATACCGATTTCGACGCCTATAAAGCGTACCTGCCTCCGCTGGGTGCCAAGAAAATCCGGCTTCAGGCGGGTTGGGCCAAGTGTGAAAAAACGAAAGGGGTTTATGACTGGAAATGGCTCGATGAAGTCATTGATTATGCCGTGGCCAACAAGATCGAACCCTGGCTCGAAACGTCCTACGGCAACCCGATTTATGAGGGTGGTGGGGGTACAAATCTGTTGAACAGCCTGATGACCTCGCCCGAAGGCTATGCCGCCTACGACCGCTGGGTAGAGGCAATGGTGACGCGCTACAAAGACCGGGTGCGCGAGTGGGAAATCTGGAACGAACCCGATCACCCCGGCCAGAAAATTTCGCCCGAAACAACGGCGGAACTCAATATACGTACCGGCGAAATTATCAAACGCATTCAGCCCGACGCTAAAATTGCGGCCCTGGCTCTTGCCACTCATACCGATACCGTTTACCTGAGTCGTGCACTAAAGGTGTTTGCCGATAAGAAAAAGCTGGACCTGTTTACCTGGGTATCGTATCACAGCTACGCCTTCCGGCCCGAACAGTCGTACACGGGTGTAGCCTCGTTCAAACGGCAACTGGCCCAATACGCGCCGAAGCTCTTGCTGCGGCAGGGCGAAAACGGTGCACCCTCGGGCTACATTCCGAGTTTCGCCCTCGACAAATATTACTGGACCGAATACGCGCAGGCCAAGTATGACATGCGCCGGTTGCTGGGCGATCTGGGTCGCGACATTGAAACGTCAGTCTTTACCATCATCGACATACGGTATGCGTTTAATCCGCCGGTGCTGAATATGAAGGGGTTAATTCAGTCGGATTTAGACAAAACGGCCATTCGCCCGAAAGTGGCGTATTATGCCGTGCAGAACGTAACGTCCGTATTCGACAATCGGCTTGAGCTGACTCCGAATTTTAAGGCCACCACCACGGCAACAGAATCAATTTCTGTGTTCGGATATCAGCAAAAAGCGGGAAAAAAGCAGCTTGTCTCCGTTTGGTTAGATAGCAAAACGCCCAACAACCTGTTCCAGACAACACCGATTGAGATCACCATCGAGAATGGCAATTTTGACAATCCCGTTTGGGTCGATCTGCTGACGGGGCATGTGTATGAAATCCCGAAAGGAAGCTGGAAGAAAACCGGCACCACGTATACCTTCAGCAACGTACCTGTCTACGATTCGCCGGTGCTGATTGCGGATAAATCGCTTTTACAATGACGCAACTTACCCGCCGTGACTGGCTCAACTCGTCAATTCTGATGGCACTTTCGGCCCACATGGTTCGTGGCAGCAGTCTCCGTCCGGGGTCCATCCGTCCGGGGTCCATCCGTCCGGGGTACGCCTACCTGATGGCGCAGGTAGCCGGGGCGCCCGCTATCATACCCGCCGATAAATATGTCCCGTTCGATTGGGCCGTTTCCGAAATTCGGCGTGACGGCGACGGGCTAAAACTGACTTGGAACCAGGATAAAACGACCCGGAAAAGCCGGGCCACTCCAGGCCGGGCCACTCCAGGCCGGGCCACTCCAGGCCGGGCCACGCTTCGGCTCACAAGCGCAACGGACGTTCGGGAAGAGATCGCGGTGGACGTTAAGACATCCGCTTCGGGGCGGATGATCGGAACGTTCGATATTCGGTTTGCAATGTATCTGCAACCGTTTGAATTGCCCATTCCAGCGGCTGATCTGGCCCTTGTGCTGGCCGAAGGCGTTACGCTTACGATGGTAAAAGGCAGTAAGCCGTTCTGGTTTTTCAGGGCCGGTGATGCCCCGAAGTCAGCCCCGAACGCTTATTTGCCGCATTTACTCATCGACGGGAACCAAGACGAAAGGCCGGGTCATATTGCCCAATCGGCAACGACCTGGAAGGACCGACTACTCTCGCTGGAATCGGTGCAAACCTTTGGCTGGATGCAGGGCGTGGTCTGGGACGGATTGCACGAGATGAGCCAAAAGTCCGGCAAAGCAAAGGCAATTTTGGCGCAGCAATTAGACCTCTATCTTGGCCAGAACAGTCTGGTCTATGCTAATTTAAATAATATCAAAACGGTTGAAAAAATCAGCACGGTCGAATCTATTTTGCCCTTTGCGATTCTGGCCCAGACCAACCCCACGCATCCGCTCTTAAAAACAGCCGTTGCCTTTTGCGAAAGCCACGCCAATGCTGAGGGCGTAATTGCCGACGGAACGGGCAACAACCGAATGGTGAAAACCGAAGAATGTTACACGGTCAGTTATCCGCTGGCGGTGCTGGCCAAAACGCTCAACCGCCCGGAGTTGGCTCAATTGGCCATCAATACCTTGCAGTCGAGAATTAACCTACTCGAAAAAGGCAACAGCATCCATCAGCGCGGCACCGAACAGGGCGAGCTTTATTTTGAGAATTGGGGCCGGGGCGTTGCCTGGTATTTGCTGGGAATTGCCAAAACGCTGACGCATTTGCCCGACAGCGATCAAAAGCAGACGATCCAAAAATCATTTCAAAAATCGGTCGAAAAAGTAATCGCTTACCAACAGCCGAATGGCCTGTGGTTCAACTTTTTCAATAAGCCCGAAACCGGCCTTGAAACATCGGGAACCGCCGGAATCGCAGCCGCTTTAATCTATGGTTTTCAAAATAGACTGCTGTCCAAATCGGCCAAAAATGCCGCTGAAAAAGCTCAAAATGGTCTCTTACCGTTCTTTACCCCGGATGGTTTTCTGACCGGAACGGCTCAGGTAAACAAAGGCGGAGATGCTTTACAACTGAATGGATTTCGTGTCATATCTCCTTATACCCTGGGTTTTTTAGCCCATTTTGACCGCAATTAATATGAACCAACTCAAAGCCCTTGACTATACGGCCATCATTCTTTACATGCTGATGATGTCCGGGATCGGTATATTTTTAGGCCGGTTTGTCAAAAACATCAACGATTATTTTAAAGGGGGCAGCGGGGTGTCGTGGGTGGCGGGCGGTATCAGTAATTTCATGACCAAGTTCAGTACGTTCATTTTCGTGGCCTACGCCGGCATCGCCTATACTGATGGATTGGTAGCCATAACGGTGATCTGGAGTACCGTTTTCCCTTCTCTCATTGCCATTGGTTTTTTTGCCAAACGCTGGAAACGAGCGGGGATAATGAGTCCCGTCGAGTTTTTGGAAACCCGCTACAATGCCCCTATACGGCAATTGTTTTCATGGAGTGGTGTGGCCTTCAAACTGCTCGATGATATGATAAAACTGTATTCCATCGGGCTTTTTATCACGGCGGCTTCGGGTTTACCCTTTGAAACGGCGATCATTGGCTGTGGTATTGTGGTTACGCTGTACACGGTAGTCGGGGGCTTTTGGGCCGTGATCGTTACGGATGTGGTGCAGTTTGTGATCCTGTTTTTTGCCACGCTCATTCTGGTTCCGCTGGCGTATCAGGCGGCTGGTGGCCTGGAGAATATGCAGGCCGTCATTCCCCAAAACATGACCTGGTTCAACGGCAAGAAAGGTATACCGATCTGGCTGACGACGTATTACGTTCTTCTTATTATCAGATACTTAGGCAACTGGACGTTCATCCAGCGGTTCTACAGTGCCAAAACCGAAACCGACGGCCAGAAACTGGCGGGTTTGTCGGCGGTGTTCTTCTTTATTTTCCCCATCATTTTCCTGTTCCCGCCCCTGGCCGCACGGGTTATTCTGCCCAACTTAGCCAACCCCGAAATGGCCTACGTCAGTCTCTGCGTGAAATTATTGCCATCGGGCATCATGGGGTTGATGATGGCCGCCATGTTTGCCGCGACGATGTCGGTACTCAGTGCTGAATACAACGTGACGGCCAGCGTATTAACCCGCGATATTTATCAGCGTGTATTTCGTCCCAATGCCAGTGGAAAAGAGAGCCTGCTGGTGGGTCGGTTGATGACCTTGCTGGTCGGAACAATCGTAACGATTGGTGCTTTGTTTGTGGCTGGTTTTGGCGGTGCTTTTGAGGCCAATAAACTGTTGGCGGGCATCTTCGCCGTACCCATGATTATCCCCGTCATCGTGGGCGTATTGATGGCCAAACCGCAACCCTGGGGCGCATTGGTTACGCTGTTTGGCGGCATCACGCTGGGCTTTCTCCTGCATGTCTTCTTCGTAAAAAACGACTATTT
>JBBRUV010000381.1:0-4434 GCA_038247465.1 Cytophagales bacterium | reverse complement strand
TGCAGCAACTGAACGCTATCCGGTTTCACGAAACAGAAGCTGATACCGAAGAGGAAGCTACATCAGAATCAGAAGACGAAGAACCGGAACAGACAAAAGAGCAGCTTCTGGCAAAGGTCGCCAACGCCCTCAACGATGTGAAACTTTACCGGCAGGGGAAACTTAAACTTAAATCAGCCCGTGAGTTCCTCGACGAATTATGACGTTAGCCTGTCTGACGATTTCCAGCGTGATTTCAAGCCGCTTGTCAAGAAGTATCGCTCGCTGAAAAACGAATTGGCGGCACTGATTGACGAATTAGAAGTCAACCCCAAACAAGGCTCTTCGTTAGGCAAAGACTGCTACAAGATTCGGTTAGCTATCAAAAGCAAAGGAAAAGGCAAATCGGGCGGGGCCAGAATCGTTACCTACATCGTGACTGAAGACGAGCAGGTTATCCTGCTCACGATTTACGACAAGAGCCAGAAAGCCGATCTAGAACCCGGCGAATTGGATACGTTGCTGACCCGCTTAGATGCCCAGGACGCCAGTGAAGAGAACCAGTAAGCCTACATCACGGTACTGCTTTTACGGTAAAACGGCCCCGTTTTTGCTTTTTCAGTGCAGCAATCCTGCTCAACAAATTTTGTGCATCGCACCCGTTTCAGTGAATCGTTTTATACGCCTTTGTCTCCCGGTTTTTCTCCTGCTATCGGCCCATTTGGTTCTGGCCCAAAAGAAAAACGAAGCCTACCAACTCCACATCCAGCAAACCACGCTGCCCGTCCGCATTGACGGAGCCATTGACGAAACCGCCTGGCAAGGGGCCGAAGTCGCTACTGATTTTAACATGGTGTTGCCGATGGACACCAGCCGGGCCAACATCCGCACCGAGGTTCGGCTTACCTACGACCAGCAAAACCTGTATATCTCGGCGGTTTGTTTTTATACGCAGCCCGGCCAACCTGCGCCGGGGCCAAACATGGTCGAATCAATGCGCCGGGACTGGAATTTCGGCAAAAACGACAACTTTATCTTTTTCTTAGACCCTTTCGACGACCAAACCAACGGCTTTACCTTCGGCACCAACGCAGCCGGGGCGCAGTGGGACGGGATGCTTGCCGACGGCGGCATGGCAAACCTGAGCTGGGATAATAAATGGACATCGGTGGTCAAAAATTACGCTGACCGCTACGTGTTCGAGGCCGCCATTCCGTTTAAAAGTATTCGCTATAAAAAAGGAATTACGCGCTGGGGGGTGAATTTCAGCCGATTAGACCTCAAATCAACCGAAAAATCGGCGTGGGCACCCGTGCCGCGTCAGTTTCCAACGGCATCGCTGGCCTACACTGGCAACCTGCTTTGGGATGCGGCTCCGCCCGTGCCGTCGGCCAATATTTCGTTTATTCCTTACGTGCTGGGCGGGCTGTCGCGCGATGTCAAGAACGACCAACCGACGCGATACCGGCGCGATGTGGGCTTCGATGCCAAAGTTGCCGTGACCTCGGCCCTGAATTTAGACTTGACGGTGAACCCCGATTTTTCGCAGGTGGACGTGGATCAGCAGGTGACGAACCTCGACCGTTTTGAGTTGTTTTTTCCCGAACGGCGGCAGTTTTTCTTAGAAAACAGCGACCTCTTCGGCAGTTTCGGCTACCAGCGTATCCGCCCGTTTTTCAGCCGGCGCATCGGTCTCAATGCCCCTATCCAGTTTGGTGTGCGGCTGAGTGGCAAACTCGATAAAGACTGGCGCATCGGGCTGATGGATATGCAAACGGCCAGTGTAGACGCATTACCGAGTCAGAATTTCGCGGTGCTGTCGTTGCAACGGCGGGTGTTTGCCCGGTCAAATATTCGGCTTTTAGCCGTGAATAAAGAATCGTTGAACTACACCCCCCCGGCAGACGGATCAGGGGCTACGCGCTACAACCGCAACATCGGGCTGGAGTATAATCTGGCTTCGGTCAATAACCTTTGGGCTGGGAAAGCCCTGTTTTTGAAGTCGTTCAGCCCCGGCATAACCGGGCGCGACTGGAGCCACGCGGCCAATTTGCAATACAACGACCGGCGATGGCTGCTGAGTTGGCAGCACGAATACGTGGGCAGTAACTACACCGCCGAAGTAGGTTTTGTGCCGCGCCGGGGCTTTATCCGGGTTAATCCGCAGGTGGGGTACACCCATTTGTTTAAACGCGGACTGTTTCAGAGTTACACGCCCTTAGTCAGTTCGAGTTATGTGTTTAACGAAGCGGGTGTACAGACCGACAACGAGACGTTTTTGGCAAATCAGTTTGTTTTTCGGAACCGGGCTACACTCACCGGCTGGGTTGCCCACGATTATGTGAAACTGCTTACTGCCTTTGACCCCACAAACCTCACCGGCGACACCCTGGCGCGGGGAACCGACCACAGTTGGAACGCCTGGGGAACCGAATTTGCCTCAAAGCCGCAGAGCGTGTTTACCTACGGGTTTTCGAGTCGGTACGGCGGCTATTTCGCCAACGGAACCCGCCTGAGTCTGACCGGCACAGTGGGTTATCGGTTTCAGCCCTACGTGAGTTTGTCGGTCAATGCAACTTATAACAACCTGCTGCTGCCCGAACCCTGGAACCGCCGTACATTCTGGCTCGTCAGCCCGCGTTTAGACGTAACAATGACCAACACACTGTATCTGACCACGTTTTTGCAGTATAACGAGCAGGCTAAAAACGTGAACCTCAACGCCCGGCTGCAATGGCGATACAAACCCGCGTCTGATCTGTTTATCGTTTATACCGACAATTATTTACCCGGTAGCATGACCTTGAAAAACCGGGCGCTGGTGCTGAAATTCACCTACTGGTGGAATGTCTGATTGTTAGCTTACGATTCTAATGATTTTTTAATCAAACAGATTTGGTGCATTGATTTCGGGTGTTTAGTTTGCATCGCAAACTAAACACCCGTTTTTATGAAACCATTACTTGTTATCTGTCTGCTTTTATCGGGCCTGTGCCAGGCCCAGGATGTCCAGGATTCTGTGTTTAACTACACCAGCAAACGTGTCTGGCGAGTTTCATTTACGACACCATTGGGCGTAACCAACGAACTGCGGTTAGGCCCCAAAACCACCCTCGTAACAACGGCAGGACTGGGGGGTTATGCCGGCGCACAGGCAACTGCGCCGGCAACCAACGCCGCGCCTGACTGGTACTACGGCATCAATGCCAACGTATCGGTTGGTAGCCGGTACTTCTATAACTTCGAGCGTCGGTTAGAAGGCGGCAAAAGCATCCGCTATAATTCGGGTAATTATCTGACCGTTGTTGCGTCGTATACTACCCCGGCTTTTATCAGGAAAGACCCTACGCGCCCTACCGACATCAACACGAGTATAGACGGCCCATCTGTACGCGCCTTGTGGGGTTTTCAGCGAACGTACCGCCAAAATTTTTACCTGAATCTGGGGCTTGGGTTGGGCGTTTCGCGTCAGTACACTGGTTTTGCCGGTGATTTTGCTCTCGGTTATACATTTCCTGACCGATAAGCCGCAGCGGATTGTCGGCCCTGAAAGCCGGGCGTTGGTACTGAAATTCGCCTGCTGATGGACTGTGTAAGTTGAGGTTGAGCCCGTTAAATAACGCAATCAAACGCGTTGACCCAGAAGCCGTTAGGTTGGCGGTAGCGACGGTCGTTATGGCGTACTATTCACCGATAAACTCAACGAATTATGAAAACGACGTTTCCGGGCGGTCTGCCGCTGTCTCTCCCTCTGAGTATGTTACTGATTGTATTTCTCAACGGCTGCGTGTCGATGGGCGGAGTATTTCAATCGGGCTTGTGGATCGGCATTGTGCTGGCGGTGGTGGCCGTTGGCCTGGTGCTGTGGCTTGTATCCAAGATGCGGGGCGGTGGTGGCAGTAGCAGTACAGATATCAGCCAACGCTGACCAACGCACCAACCCCGGTCAGGTGGCCGGGGTTCGGTGCGTACTACAAAAACAGCACACTATTGACATACCTTGTTAAGTAACCGGACCGTATTGTTTAAACTCTCGATTTGTCATGTTGAGCGGGGCGGCCCGTGCCGAACGAAGCATCTCTTGATCAGGCGATTGCGTGAGATTCTTCGTTCCTCAGGATGACAAAACAATACTGTCCGAGTACGTACTACTTTATTGATGTTGTTATCTAACATTTAACGCGTTAAAAGTCGTACCCTCTCTTCGGGTTTTATGTTACTCAAAACCTGCTCAATGTGTGCGAGTTTAACAGCCAGAGCTTCTTCCAAGGTTGCATAACCTGTTGTATTTTGAACTGGTTTCGGTTTTTTAGGCTTTGTCGCTTCCATATTTTTGTTGAATTAAAAAGGAGTTGTACGGCTGATTTGCTCGAAAAAGTTCATACCCGTCTTCTCGCTTTCCGTAAATATGAAACTTTTCGTCAGCAAGATGTCGGTTTTGGCTAATTACAATTC
>JBBRUV010000380.1:0-4436 GCA_038247465.1 Cytophagales bacterium | reverse complement strand
GTTAAGGGGCTATGGGTGTTGTATTAATCCTATTGCTTAACAATTCCTTAATGATTCGGGCAACCGCAACCATTTTTCTTGCGAAATAGTCCCCACATAAATCCGCGTTTCTTATGGTAGCCTTTGCGCTTGCGGTTAACGTCTGTACTGGTACTGATGGCAGGCGAGACCGACAGTGATTCGGCCATCACATCAAGCGGCAACGACAGCGTGGCAACAAGAAACAAGAACAGGAGGTTTTTCATGGAGAGCCGATTTCTTTGACAACGTTAAATGAACAGCATCGGTGTCATTGGGTTGAAATTATCACTAATTTGCTCCAAAACTACCTGACCTCCCATGCGCGAAGCCGCTTTTGTTAAACGCAATACCGACCGTTGGCGGGCCATTGACGAAGCCCCGACGCAAGACCCCGACGAACTTACCGAGCGTTTTGTTGAACTCACCGATGATCTGAGTTATGCACAAACGTTTTACCCGCAGGCCAACGTAACGCGCTACCTCAACGGGCTAACCGCGCAGATGCACCGGGGCCTGATGCAGAACAAACGCGCCGACCGCAACCGATTTCTCACGTTTTGGGCCGTTGAACTGCCCACCTTATTTTACCAATCGCAGCGATTGTTACTCGTTTCAGCTATTGTATTTGGGCTGGCTTGTGCGGTAGGCTGGGTTTCGGCGGCCCACGATGCCACGTTTGTGCGGCTCATTCTGGGCGATAGCTATGTGAATATGACGCTCGAGAACATCAAAAAAGGCGAGCCGCTCGGCGTATATGGCGGCAGCGATTCGGCCACGATGTTTCTGGAAATCACGCTGAACAACATCATGGTGGCACTAAGGGCGTTTGTGATGGGGATTTTGTTTTCCGTCGGCACAGTGCTGATGTTGTTTTTCAACGGCGTGATGCTTGGCGCGTTTCAGGAGTTCTTTTATGAACGCGGGTTACTACTGGAGTCCATCCTGAAAATCTGGATTCATGGTACACTCGAAATCTCGGCTATTGTGATTGCCGGGGCTGCGGGTCTCACGCTGGGTAACAGCATTTTGTTTCCCGGCACGTTCTCGCGGATGGAATCATTCAAACGCGGGGCTAAACAGGGTCTGAAAATCGCCATTGGCCTCATCCCGATTTTTATCGTGGCCGGTTTCCTCGAAAGTTTCGTTACCCGGCTCACGTTGCCGCCCATTGCCAGTGCCGGCATCATCGGCACATCGGCAACCTTTATCCTTTGGTATTTTGTTTTTTATCCGATTCAGTTAAACCGAAAATCCCAATCCCAACTCACATGATTACGCTCTACCAACGCCGGGACTTCGGCGAAAAGATTAACGCCACGATTAACTACGTCACCCAGAACTTCCGCAGTTTTGGCACGGCCATTTTGTATATCGGTGGCCCGGCAGCTCTGCTTACCGGCATTGCGTCGGGCATTATGCAGTCGAGTATTTTTGACTTGTCGAAAACAGCAGACCGTGACCCCAGCGACGTATTTGCCGCGTTTGCCGGGATTTTTTCCGGTTCGTTCCTGTTCGTGCTGGTTTTCGGCCTGATTGCCCAATCGCTCATTAGTTTAGCAGCTTATACGCACCTGAAACTCTACCACGAACGCACCAAACAAAGTGGCTTGGTTGATTTTTCAGTTTCGGGAAAGCCGGTAGTTCCGGCTATCACGGTGGCCGAGGTTTGGGCCGATATGCAGCCTAACATTGGGCGGGTTGTCATCACGTCGTTGCTGGTTGGATTAGTGACGACCCTGGCCGCTATTCTGCTCATTATTCCCGGTATTTACGTTGGTATTGTGCTGTCGCTGGCCCTGCCCGTCACTATTTTTGAGGGGTCTGATTTTGGCACGACCTGGAGCCGGTGTTTTCAGTTGATTAAAGAAAAATGGTGGTCAACGCTGGGGCTGCTGTTTGTGATGGCGATGCTGGTGGGCGTGGTCAGTTTCATATTTACGGCCCCGGCTGCCGTGCTGGGCTTTATGATCGGGGCCAAACTGATGCCCGGCGTGCCAACCAGTGTTATTGTAGTAGCGCAGGCATTCGCCACAGTTGGGCAATATTTACTCTATTCAATTCTGTACGTCGGGCTTGGTTTTCAGTACTTTAACCTCGTCGAACGGCAAGAAGGAACTGGCCTGTTGTCAGAAATTGACAGTATTGGTGCGGCCACACCACCTTCGTTCCCAAGCCAGACCCGTCCCGATGAAGGAGAGTATTAAGCGATTACTGGCGGGGGGAATAGTAATGGTCTTGCTCACCCAGCCTGTATCGGCTCAAACCCCTACCCGCTCAACGTCAACAACTACGCTGTCGGCACCCAACGACCGCGCTCCGTTAACCGTGCGCTACCCGGCGGCCGACAAACTCCGCGATTTCAGGAACAGCCGGGATTATCAGTACGATTACGGGGCCAGGCCACCCGAAAATCCCTTGCTAAAATTCTGGTATTGGTTTTTGCGAGCGTTGGGTGAGTTTTTCGTGAGCAAATCGTACCAGAATTTCTGGCAATACGTCATTCTGGCGGCTCTTGTGGGCCTAACCATCTGGCTATTGACAAAGGCGCAGGTACTGGAATTTCTGTTCCCGAAAAAGAGCGAATCCCTGCCGTTAGACTATGACACGCTGACCGAAGATATTCACGTCATTGACTTTGCCGGGAGCATCGAACAGGCCATCGAAGCGCGTAATTTCCGGCTGGCGGTGCGGTTGCTCTATTTGCAAACCCTGAAACGCCTGACCGACGCGGACCGCATCGCCTGGAAACCCGACAAGACCAACCGTCAATACGTGCAGGAGATGAAAAATTCTGACTTTGAGCAGCTTACGACCCAGTTTGAGTATGTCTGGTACGGCGATTTTCCGGTTGACGAACGCCGGTTCAGCGTAATTCGGGAAGAGTTTAAGCGATTTTCATGAGACCTAACAAATACCTGCTGATTCTATTGGCAATGGTGGTGGCCTACGGGCTGTTTGAGTATTACCGGCCCAAACCCATTGATTTGAACCCGACTTACCAGAACGACGATAAAATTCCGTTCGGGACGCGGGCCTTGTTTGAGTTGTTACCTTCGATGCTTGCCAATCAGCCGGTTACGGCCCTGCGCGTCCCGATTTACAACCACCTAACCGAAGATTCATTGCCGCGCCGGAGCAATTATGTGTTTGTCAATCAGGAGTTTAAGCTTGATAAAAACGACACCCGCGAGTTGCTCAAATACGTCCGGCGCGGCAATAATGTCCTGATTTCGGCCTACGATTTTCCCGATTCGCTAACGCGGTTGCTGGGGTTCAAAGCTGACCTGAAAGAACCCGATTTGCGCGATACGACCCTGCTTCAGAATTTCGTGAACCCGCCACTCCGTAAGCCTGGTGGATACAATTTTTTTCACGATGACGGGCGGAATTTCTTAGTAATCACCAAACCCGCTGACTCCCGCGTGGGGGCCGTAACGGTGCTGGCCCGCAACGCCCGCAACGAGCCGATTTTTGTCCGAATCCGGTACGGGCAAGGGCAGTTTTTGGTGCATAACTTGCCGTTGGCACTCACCAACTTTTTTGTGTTGAGCGACAAAACCAGTGACCACGCACCCAAAGCCTTATCGTATCTGCCCGCCCTGCCAACCTACTGGGATGAATACCAAAAACAGGGTCGGTTTAGCGACGATGAGCAATCGCTATTGCGCTATATTTTCTCGCAACCGGCCTTGACATGGGCGTATTATCTGTTGGCCTGGGGGCTGATTTTGTACATGATTTTTGCCGGGAAACGTACCCAACGCATCATTCCGGTAGTAGAACCACCCCGCAACACCTCGCTTGAGTTTGTGGAAACCGTTGGCCGGATGTATTTTCAGCAAAAAAGCCACGATAATGTAGCTCGCAAAAAAATCCAGTATTTCTTAGCGAACCTCCGCGAGCGTTACGGCCTGAATACCAACGATCTGAATGCCGAGTTTACCGAAACCCTAATCCGAAAATCAGGGGCTGATACCGAACAGGTTGCCGATTTGGTAAGACTTCTTCGCAACGCCCAGCGCAGCGTGTCGCTGTCGGAGAATGACTTACTGCTGATAAATGCTGAAATTGAGAAGTTTAATGAAATACAGCGAGTGTGAAAATAAACGCAGAGAGATACTCAGAGACCACAGAATTTCTTTGGGTTTACCTCTGCTTCTCTGCGTTTAAAACAAACTATGACTCCTTACCAATCCCGCTTAGACCTGCACGACCTGACCCAATCCGTCGCTGCTATCCGTACCGAAGTCGGCCGCGTTATTGTCGGCCAGACCCAAACGCTTGACTTGCTGCTTACGGCCCTCCTTGCCGACGGCCACGTACTGCTCGAAGGTGTGCCAGGTGTGGCAAAAACGCTCACCGCCAAACTGTTGGCAAAAACGATTTCGGTTGATTTCAATCGGATTCAATTCACG
>JBBRUV010000379.1:0-4438 GCA_038247465.1 Cytophagales bacterium | reverse complement strand
TATTCTACGGGTGAAAGAAATTAACTCGTTCATTATCAGAATTTTACACTTTTGCCGAGTTTTCAAACAGTTGGTAAGAGCAGGTAATTATAAGCCGTTTACTGTTTGCACGGGTCGGTTTCACTTGATAGCTCCGTAACAATACGTATGATAGCCCGTCCGGGTGAAAATGCGGCCTTTCTCCCCATTCTTACCCGGCGCACCTGTGATAAAACCCCAGTAAGACCCGTCTAACTTACCGCTCGTTGGGGAAGCGATGCTCCACAATTTCTTACCACTGGGTATTTCGATGGCGTTCAGGCTCGCCGTAAGAAAGTATAAAATGCCTTGGTCATAGTAAACCTGACTGGTGGTATTCAATGTTTCTTTCTTCTCCCAAATGGTCTGACCCGTGTTAATGTCTAACAGAAACAACCGGCTGTCAGTACTGAATACGGCTAAGTATTTGTCCTCAATAGGCGTCGGAATGGCCGCAAAGCTGGGCAAGGGCCGGAACCAGAGTAACTTGCCGGTACGCCAGTTGGAGCAGGCTACGGCGTTGTTGAGAATGGTAAACATCTTATCGCCCGATACTGTGAGCCAGGACGTGTTAAATCCTTCGGGCCACTGCCCGTTCAGCCGTTCGCGTTCATAGACCCACTTTTGTTGCGTCATGTTATACAGGCCAATGCAGGCTTCAAACTCGTTGCGGCCTGGCCCTGTTTCATTGTAAACAATCAGCAATAGTGTATCAGTACCCTCCACGATGGGCCGAACATCAGCGACCAGGCCAATGTATTGTTTCCAGGAGGCTGCCTGACGAATACTTTTACGACTGTAGCGGGGCATGACCATTTCCCGTTCTTTGCCCGTTCGCACATCGCCTACGTAAACCCGGTCTTCAACAATCGACTGGTCCTGCAAACTTCGGGGCGTTCCTTTGGTAAAGTACGAAGAACCCAACATGGCGGAGTTACCAAAGGCCGAGTAGCCTGTCTCCTTCCGCCAGATGGTCTGACCCGTCCGGGCATCGATGCAATAGTTGCGAGGCCCGTAGTTATAAAACAAATAATGTTCAAACTGAAAGGCTGACCCTCGATCAAGCCAAACCGGCTCGAAATCTTTCAGCACATCATTCCACTCCCATTTCATCATTCCCGTCTGCGGGTCACGTGCGGTTATCTTAGATTTACCCGTACCCGACTTATAGGTATCCAAAACATTACCATTTACAAGGATTGAATACCCAATACTACCTCCTGCTTTGTTGATATCCGATGTGTTGGGGAGTTGCCAAAGTGGTTGTTTTTTCACCACCACCCCTAAATCGTCTTTGGTCTCTTCCAAGTCAATCTCTTTGTGACATGAAAGTGTGCTAACAGCCCACACCAGGGCTGTTAGCACTATTACCAAATACTTCATCGGGTTGGAATGGAAAAGTTGCTTCCTCCGCTTTGCCCGTTAAACGCACGATTCAACTCATCTCTTGATCTGTCACTTCGTCGCATTTCATTGTGGCTGTTTCCCGGTAACTCCCGTATCTCGGCATTACCTGTCCAGGCCGTGTTTTCGGCAATCTGCGAACGACGGGGCACTAAACCGTCTGACTGATCGCGGACAAACACCTGCACATCGCGGGTTACCCACTGGAAATACTCGCTCTCGCAGATCTCGGGTTGGCCAGTGTTACCCACGCAGTTTACGTAATCATCGAAGTTGCTGCCTATGAACTCGTAGTTGGTGACCGACTGTGTAACTGTATAGCCCGCCCCAATCAGGTTAGACCATTCGTTCTCTGATTGGCCGACGAGGTAATTGTACCCTTCTGCCCAGCCGTCGCCCCGCCAACTGTATGTTGCATAAAAGGGGAGAAAAACCCACCGCAGGGCGTAGTTTACATCGCGAGCCGCACCATAGATTTGCCGAACCTGGTTGAAGGCGTTTACCACCGACTCTTCATCAATGTTTTGGCTACCGGCAGCCAGCCGCACCTGAATCGGGCTGGCTTCGTTGCCCCAATACACCAATTTGGGGGTTGGCGTTGTGTTGTTGTAGAACTGCTGATTATACCCGCTTTCTTCGGCCAGATCGTTTGATGTGGCCGGTGTCAGGTTCAGCGCATTGCGCTGCGATTCTACCACCTGCTGCCCTACAAAGGTGTCAATGTCGCGGTAGCCCAATACCGCCTGTATAATTTGTGGAACAGGAAAAAATTGCCGGTAAGGCCCTCTCCGTAACTTATTAACAGCATTGGCGATGTAGTCCTGCGCCACCCCGTTGTTGATATTGTTGGCTATTTTGGCTCCGCGCAATGGCGAGCCAAAGGTGATAATGCCACCAAAAAAGCCGGTGTTCTCCACATCAATTTGTCGCACCGCCACACCGCCCATACTGTGGCAAATGCCGAGAGCGGTGCCACCGGCGTTGCCGCCAATCTGATTCTGCACATCGGCAGCCATGTTGCCAATGCCGTTTCCGGTTCCGTAGCCGTTGTGGGTATTAATGCCTATTTGTCGCTGCCCGTTAAAGTCACCGGCAAACTGCTGCCATGAGCCGGCATCACCGCCTAAGCCGTGAATCCAGTGTACGTTTCGCTGGGCCTGTAGCCCGGTTGCGCTGCAAAGCAGCAACCCAATCAATAGGTATTTCATCGTTAGTCTAAGTTATTGGTTAGCGTAAACTGTTTGTACTGACAGGTGGTCATGCGTTTGTTTCGGCGGCCCGTTTGTGGGTTCTCTGCGTACTCCTCGCTGTAAACCGTCTGGATGTTTTCCTGTTTGGTTTGCGGGTTGTACGTGTATAGCATGGTCGTTCTGTTGAGGAGTTTATCCGTTTTCCGATCATACAACTCGCTGCCAGTCATCACGTTTCGTTTCGTATCGAGCCTGTATTTCATGCGAAGCGAGACCGGAGCCTGATCTTTTCCCTGAGTGGGCTGGTCAACATCCATTTCTACTTCGGCCACCGAACTGCTCAGATTCTTGATGCGAGCGTTTTTTGCTTTTGCCACCTCAATCAGCACATCCACGTCTAATCCGGGTTACCCCATCGCCTTCTCTATCAGCGATTTGTTGGCTTTCACCTTGCCGGTAGCTGCCCGCATTTCGGCTAATTCAGTCTTCAGATTCTGAACCGGCATCGGGCGCGTTCCCACCAATTGACCCGTTGCATTGTAGAGTGAAAGCTGCCCGTTTTTCACAATCGCTTTGGTAATTTTTGGCGAAAGGTCGGGCCGGGTTTTATGCTGGTTGGCGGCTTTTACCTGTTCCGGCTCCTGAAACAAAATTTCGCTCTCAACGCTGCCATCGTTCATAACCTTCAACTGTACTGATGACCGCGAGGATGTCGGCGCGTTGTAAATCGCGTCGAGTACAGACGGGCGTTCTTTTCCGTAGTCTATTACCCGGCACACCGTTGTGTTCTCCATTTCGTAGTTGATTTCTACTGCACCTACCTCGGTGCCTACCCGCGCCTTCCCACCATCGAGGGCGTTTTGTTCATTCTGCAATTCCTGCGGTCGGCAGGAGACGGCCCATACGAGCAGCCCGCAAAACCCGACCCTCCACGACGTAATCAGTACTTTTTTCATACTTTTGCCATTGGTTTTAGTGAAACAGATAAAACGACAACAAGCCGCTGCCAACCGTGCCAACGAGGATAGCGGCTTTGTTGTGTCAAAATTAATCGGTAAATAATCCAGCGGCAATACGCATTTATACCTACATAGTTGGGTTATCGGGGCAGAACTTCGTATAATCCGAGTACTCGATAGGCATTTTTACCTATTGCAGTCAGACTGAATTTTTTAGTCCAACATTCCCTGCACTGACCCCAAAAATCCTTTCAGTTCGTAGGCACTTTGCAGTCCTAAGGCTTCAATGAGATTTTCCTTGTGTTTCCTGACGGTAGATTCTTCCAGATGAAGGTCAATGGCAATCTGACGGGCTGTGTTTCCGGCAATCAGCAACCGGGCAATCTGCTTTTGCCGGGCTGTCAGTTTTTGCACAGCCGCTAATGCGTCGGCAGAAGGCAGGAGAGACGTTTGCCGGAGAGCCGGGCTAAAGTAGCGTCGGCGTTGCGTAATTTCTGCTAAGCAATGTGCTACTTCGTTTGGGTCGGTGTTGGGGTCAACCAAATAGCCGCTCACGTCAGTAGAGATAGCAGCCGCCCAAAATCTGGTTTGGGGCGGTACAAACACCGCACACCGAAGCCCGGAACACCGAATCATAGCCTGTTGAGCCAGACGGAAACCCTGATTTTGGTTAAAAATAGCCTCGGTCAGCAGTAAATCAGGCTGTAGTTCGCTAACGAGCCGAAGCGCGTCATCAGGTGTTGTGGTGCAGGCGGCAACATCGGGATATACGTGCCGGAGTTTATCGGCCCAGTAGTCGGCAACGATGTGTTGAGTAAACACAAGTAGCAAGACGTGATTCATGACGAGCAGGAAGTTGAAACGATG
>JBBRUV010000378.1:0-4440 GCA_038247465.1 Cytophagales bacterium | reverse complement strand
GGGAAGATTTGTACTACCGGCTCAACGTGTTTCCGGTGATGAGCCTGCCTCTGCGCGAACGGCGAGAAGATATTCCGCTGTTAGTCAGGCATTTTTGCGATAAACACGGCCCCGGCATGGGCCGTCGAATCGAACAGATTCCGGCTGATGTGCTGGACGTTTTGCGGGCCTACTACTGGCCGGGCAACATCCGCGAGTTAGAAAACGTAATCGAGCGGGCGTTGATAACATCGTCGGGCCGGACGCTCGAACTCGGCAACTGGACAGCCCGAAAACCGGCAGTCTCGGCCAGAAAAGGCTCGGCCCAACTGCTCACGATGGAAGAATGTGAACGGCAACACATCACGAGCATTCTGGAAATGACTCACTGGAAAGTAAGCGGAGAGAACGGGGCCGCCCGGATCTTAGACATGATTCCGACCACGCTCGATTCGCGGCTGAAGAAGTTGGGCATCGCCCGGCCAAAAGTGGGGTGAAGCGGGCGGCTCATTTTTTATTCTTGTGAGACTTTCTCAACTTAGAGAGAACTTACCTGAAACAGACCGGATTAGAAAACACTATTATGCTTGACATTGCGAATCCCCGATCAGAAAATCGGAATAAATTATTTAACAAATACGCGGATAAATTACAGACTACGCAAAAATTTTCCCGAAAAACGGTCAGTTTTCAAGCCAATAAGCAGGAGCCGATATACCGATGGTTTAAGTACAAGGAAGGCTTCGCGTCAATCCTGGTGAAAAATATTCTCCGGGAGTATCACCCAAATCCGGGCCTTGTGTTAGACCCGTTCGTAGGAGCAGGAACTACCCTTTTTGCCGCTCAGGAATTGGGCTGGAATACGACTGGTATTGAGTTACTGCCAGTAGGTGCTTTTGTAATGAGTATGCGGCAAACGCTTGATTACTTAGACACAATGCTGTTTAAAAGGCAAATCGAAACGTTTTGGCATGACGTATTAAGCATAGAACCCACCAAGACATATATCCAGCATATCGCTATCACCAAAGACGCTTTTCCGCCAGAAACCGACCAGTTACTGAACAAGTATTTGGCTTATTGCGACGGTATTACCGATGAACATATCCAGAAAATGTTCCGGTTTGCGGCCTTCACCATTTTAGAAGAAATCAGCTATACGCGCAAAGACGGGCAGTATTTGCGGTGGGATTCCCGGTCCCCACGCGACCTTAAAGGTTCATTCGACAAAGGGAAAATTTTTCCGTTCGAGGAAGCAATCAAGCGGAAATTAGGGCAGATTCTGACAGATCTATGCCAGGACGACTTTTTGCCACTTTTTCATCAGCCAGCCATAGCCCCAACAACTCCGGGCGATATCACGGTTTTGCAGGGATCGTGTTTAGATCTGCTACCGACGTTACTCGAAAATCAATTCGATTTTGTGATGACCTCTCCGCCTTACTGCAACCGCTATGACTACACCCGCACCTACGCGCTCGAACTCGTTTTCTTAGGCTACACGCACGAACAGGTTCGAGATCTGCGGCAAACGATGTTGTCTTGTACCGTCGAGAACAAAGATAGAACAGACTACCTGCGCGATTTATACAGGAAGCACGGTCAGATAGAAGCCTTTGAGCAAATCAATGCAGCATATACGAATACCGAAGCAATGACAGAAGTGAACAGGATATTAGATGAACTGAATATACTTGGCAAGCTCAATAACGCCCACATTGCGCGAATGGTGAAAAACTATTTTATGGAAATGTGTTTCGTGATTTATGAATCAGCGCGGTTGCTTAAATCGGGCGGATATGTGGCAATGGTAAACGATAATGTTCGGTATGGCGGAGAAGAAATTCCGGTTGATTTAATCCTGTCAGAATTTGCGACGCAGTTTGGTATGACGGTAGAGCAGATTTTTGTGTTGCCTCAAGGCAAAGGCAACAGCAGCCAGCAAATGGGTGAACACGGACGTACTGAAACCAGAAAGTGTGTTTACCTGTGGCAAAAACAATAGGCAACACGTAGAATGGGCTATAAAAACCACCTTGAATCGGCGGCTGATTTAGTTACGACGCGGACCGATACCAGTGCCGGGTTTATTAAAACATCGCTCGAACGCAGTTTGCGGGCTACGCAGTACGTTGAACAAGGCCGCGCACTGAGAGCCGCAATGTCCGTTATTCCAGACGTGCCAACCTTATTAGCCGACTTGTCGTTACACGAATCCATTTTGACTGCCGCCGGGGTTTCAGAAAAGGCCAAACACTATTTTTTAGACGATGACCGACTGTTGGCGATCTCTGAATTTGCCGAGAACTACTTGCAAACAGCCGGAGACCGATTTTCTGACGAATTGGTGTTGCGGTTTATGCTTACCAGGGGCGAAACCCTGGGCGGTACGATGAAAAACGTAATTGGCTATCTGGCCGAAATACGCTTGCTCAGAGCCATTGTTGCTGCTTTAACAGTAAGAAACCTATCGGTCAGCTATTTAACAAGAGATACAAAGAGGTGGGTATTGAACCCAACACAAATAGCCAATATTGAGCGTAATGCATGAGGACTGGCCTGGGAAAGCAATGGGAATCCGCGAACCCTGCTGTTTAATGTGAATGTTCCACAAGTCGGAAAAAACGTGGATTTGTGCTTGTTTAGCTGCCATCACAACGACTTTTCAGGAAAATCAAAAACGGCAATACTCAATAACGCGGCCAACTATATTGCACTGGGCGAACTCAAAGGCGGTATTGACCCCGCCGGAGCCGACGAACACTGGAAAACTGCGCGGTCGGCATTGAATCGGATTCGGTCAGCGTTAGCCAGCCCAGCTATATTCTTCATCGGCGCAGCTATCGAACCGGCTATGAGCGTCGAAATTTGGCACGACTTAGAGACCGGAGTTCTTAAAAATGCAGCAAACCTAAACCACGATGATCAAGTAGCTTCGTTTGCCGCCTGGCTGGTGAATTTGTGACTGATACTGCCTAACCAACAAGACTATTATAGTCCGTCGTAACAATTCCGAAATGTCGTAATCTTTACTGCATCATTTCTCGTATATTGTCTCAAAGCTCCTGATAATCAGCGCATTTAAGTATATCAAGCAATTGGCATAGCTCTTGCCTAATTAGCAATAGATTAACAAGTAAATAAACAATGTGCACCGCCACGTACTTCCCTTTTGCCGATAGTAATGCCTTCGTGCTGACTCACAGCCGCGACGAAAAGTCTATTCGGCCCGCTGCCCACCAACCGCGCCTATCAGAGATTAACGGACAATCGGTGGTGTTTCCGCAAGACCCACAAGGGCAGGGAACCTGGATTGCTACTACCGCCGACCAAACGGTTTGCCTGCTCAACGGCGCGTTTGTGGCACACCAGCCGCAATACCCGTACAGGCATAGTCGGGGAATTGTTGTGCTGGATTTCTTTCAGTATGCCAACCCAGAAGCATTCGCCGATTGGTATGATTTTCGGAATCTCGAACCATTTACGTTGCTTGTAGCCGGGCACAATCGGTTGGTAGAAATATGCTGGAATGGCAGGCGAGTATTTTTCCACGAAAAAGACCCCAAACACCCGCACATCTGGTCATCGGTGACGCTTTACATGCCTGAAGTAGTGGAAAAACGCGAAGGCTGGTTTCGGGACTGGTGGCACAAAAACCCGGAGCCATCGGTAAATGACGTGCGCAGGTTTCACCTTCAGGCCGGCGAGGGCGACCCGACCAACAGTATCAGAATGAACCGCGACAATAAACTCTTCACCGTCAGCCTGACCAGCGCGCTCTATGAATCAAACGGTACAACACTGATCTACGATGATTTCGTACAACCGATTTCCGTTCAGACAATTAACTCATCGAGATATGCAACCGCTTAGTTCACCGGCCCGGCCCGTTGGCTCCATTTCAGACATCGTTTCGCGGTTTCGTCTCCGGTTCAACAGCCCATTTTTTATTCGGCTTCGGTCGTGGGAGTATTGGCCGTTTGCGGTTGTGTATGCGCCGGTCATCATCTATTGGTTATGGCTGTCAGTAAAAGCGCGGTCATTATTTTTCTTCACAGCGGCCAATCCGGGCATCGAGACGGGCGGAATGTTGGGCGAATCGAAGATTGACCTCCTCAACCAGATCAGCGATGAGTTTACTCCCAAAACCCTGTTCATTGCCGCCAACACGCCCGTCAATACGGTGATTGACCAGTACAAAACTGGTGGAATACCGTTTCCGATCATTGCCAAACCCAATGCCGGGGAGCGTGGCTGGCGCGTAGATAAACTGAACACCGAAGCCGAATTAGTAGCCTACGCGCGGCAATCGCCGATTGATTTTCTGGTGCAGGAATACGTGAATGAACCCTTAGAGTTGGGCGTTTTTTATTACCGATTTCCGGGTCAAACGCAGGGTATAGTATCGTCTATTGTCCAGAAAGAATTTTTGAGCATCCGGGGCAATGGCCATGACTGCAT
>JBBRUV010000377.1:0-4445 GCA_038247465.1 Cytophagales bacterium | reverse complement strand
TTACCACATTGAGCCGACAACGCCCGACCGGGCCAAGTTTCAATATACCTTTCACGGCGTTCACCACGAATTTCCAAAAGACAAAACCCGGCTCGCCATGCCGCCTGCTGTGGCCGTTTTGGTGGCTGCTTTCTTTTTCGGGGTGTTTTTTCTGCTCATGGGCGAAGCGGCTTACGCATTTTTTCCCGGCTTTCTGGTAGGCTACACCGGCTATTTATCGGTGCATTTTATTATTCATGCCTACACACCACCGAAAAATTTCTTCAAATGGCTCTGGATTAACCACAGCGTTCATCACTACAAAGACGATGACAGCAACTACGGCGTTTCATCACCGTTTTGGGATTACATTTTCAGGACGTACAAGCAATAACAAACCAACTAAGCGTTCATAACGTCTGATGTGGGCTATTTACCAATGCCCTTAGCCCATATAACGCCCGTTCCAGCAGCCGCAAATCGTCGGTGAGGAGTTCGGCGGTTCCGGTGAGTTCAGTGCGGGTAATCAGCGGGTTTTGGGCGCGAACGGTTCGTAAGCCATCGGGAAGGGCGATCAGGGCGCGGTATTGTCGGCGGTTGGTGGTTGGCAACAACTGGCTCACAGTGCCGCGCAGCAAGCCAAATTCCTGATACGGATAATCGTCGAGCCGGATAACCACCCGTTGCCCAACGCGCAGTTTGCCAATGCCCTGCACTCCAAATGTAGCCTGCCCAATCAGCGCTTGTCCGGTTTGGGCGATGCTGAACAGCGTGTCGTTTGTTCGGATAAACTCGTTGACGTTCAGGGCTTTCAAGTACCGTAACCGGCCCGAAGCCGGGGCTTTGATGAGGTAATTTTGTTGCCAGATACTCAGCGTGTTTTCGGTTTCGCCAACCAACTGCCGGATGCTGTTTGCCAGTGTCAGTTTTTTATCGGCAACGTCGTGTTGCAGGGTCTGTACCTGCTTTTCGCGGTCAGAGAGGGTCAGCGCGTTTTCGATGGCCGTTCGGCGGTAGGTTTCGTTGTCCTTCTTTTTTTGGAGGTAGGCGTTTTCTTCCTTCAAAAATTCCAGCCGACCATACACTTTTTCGAGGTATAACTGCTTGTCAGCCAGATACTTTTGCTCGACATTGGCAAACTCCTGCGTATTAAGGCGCGTTTGTTCTTCGTTCACAGCCACCAACCGCCGATAGTCAGCAATTTGCCGGAGCAACATAGCCGTTTGTTGGCCGTAGTATTGATCTGTAACCAACCGCCGATAGTTCAGATACGCATCAATCAATTGACCCACATCAGTTTGCAAATCGCCGAAGGTCAGCATCGGGTCGGGGAGTTGCACCGTTGCTAATGGGTTTTGCAGAAAGATTAGCATCTGACGATTCAGGCGATGCAACGCCGGCACGTTTTCAAGCCGGGTGGTATTTTCGATTTCGGCCAGCACCTGCCCCGCTTTCACGCTTGACGTGTCGCCGACGAGCAACTGCACCACGCGCCCGGTTGCGCGGCTGAACACCCGAACCGGCGGCTGCTCGGTTGTGATCAAAATGTCGGCCCTGATTACGTCAGGATAGCGAATAAACCACGCGCCCGACAGCAGCCCGACCATAATAACGGCCAACACCGTGATGCCCCATCGAACCAATGCACTCGGTGGCCGGGTCAGGATGTCATTTAGTTCATCAGCTCTCCGGCCTCCAACAGGGGTGATTTTCGTTGATTCCTGATTCATACCCCTAATTCCAACTGATTTTTCACTAAGCCGTAGTATTCGCCACGCCGGGCGGTGAGTTCGCTGTGCGTACCAACTTCGATGATACGGCCCCGGTCTAAAACCACAACCTGGTCGGCATTGCGAACGGTACTGAGCCGGTGGGCAACCACCACCACCGTTCGGCCTGCAAAAAACGTCTGCATGTTTTCGAGAATCACGCGCTCATTCTTGGCATCAAGGGCGTTAGTAGCTTCATCAAAAAACAGGTATTGCGGGTTTTTATACACGGCGCGGGCAATCAAAATCCGTTGTTTCTGGCCCTGACTGATACCGTTTCCACCCGCTCCAATTTTGGTGTTAAGGCCCAACGGCAGCCGTTCGATGAGGTCGCCGATGTTTGCCATCTCTATGGCGTGCCAAAGCCGGTTTGGGTTGGTACCGTCTGACGCTTCGGCTTCGTCGGCAACGGCTATGTTGCGGGCAATAGTGTCCGAAAAAATGTAACCCTCCTGCATCACGGCCCCGCATTGGCCGCGCCAGTGGCGGTGGCTCACGGTGGACAGTCGTAGCCCCCCAGCCGCCAAAGGGGGAGAAATACCATTTCGTACAATTTCCCCTTTGAGGGTTGGGGGGCTGGTCAGTATAATCTCGCCCCGGGTTGGTTCATAAAATCGGAGGAGCAGCTTGAGCAACGTGGTTTTGCCGCTGCCACTCATGCCCACAATGGCAGTGACTTTGCCCGCTGGAATGTGGAGGTTGATGTTTTGCAGCACCGGCTCGTCGTCGGACATACTGGCTCCCGCGCCCGGATACCGAAAACTCAAGTCCTTGATAAGCAGTCCCCCAGCCCCAGAAAAGAGTGGTACGCTATTGACTATTGCCCCTTCGGCGGTTGGGGGGCTTTCGTCGGGGAGTTGGTGGATTTCGTTAAGCCGTTCCAAACTGAGTTGAGCATTTTGGGCCACTTGCAGAAACTGAATCAACTGCTCGATAGGGGCGTTGAGTTGCCCGATTATGTACTGCACGGCCAGCATTGCCCCTAAGGTGAGTTGCCCGTCTAAGACCGATTTGGCTGCTACGAACGTGATGAGGATGTTTTTGCCCTCGTTCAGCACCACCGCGCCCGCCTGTTGCAACTGCGCCAGCGACAACCCCCGAATCTGGAGTTTCAGCAGCCGGGCCTGAATCCGCTCCCACTCCCACCGCTTAACTTGCTCGGCGTTGTGGAGTTTTATTTCCTGCATCCCGTGCAGAATCTGAACCAAGCTGTCTTGATTGCGGGCCGACACATCGAACAGTTTCATGTCTAACTTCCGGCGTTGGCGCAGAAACACCGCCACCCACAGCCCGTAGGCGATGCTGCCACCCGCAAACAGCCCGAAAATGGTGGTGTTGTAGAGTGCCAGCACCACACCAAATACCAGCAGATTGACCAACGAAAACAGGGTTTGCAGGGTTTGGCCCGTCAAAAAGGCTTCGATTCTGTGATGGTCGTTGATGCGCTGCATGAGGTCGCCGAAGTTTTTGGCATCGAAAAACGCCATCGGCAACTTCATGAGTTTGACCAAAAAATCGGTTAGAATGGCAATGTTAATCCGGGTGCTGAGGTGCAGCAACACCCACGACCGCAAAAACTCGACCGCAGCCCGACCCAACAACAGGGCCAACTGCGCGGCCAAAATCAGGTAAATGAAATTGAGGTTCTGGGTCTGAATGCCCACATCAACTACCGATTGCGTCAGAAACGGCAACAGCAGTTGTAGCCCACTCCCAACGAGCAACCCCAACGCTAATTGCACAATGAGCGGGCGGTGAGGCCGCAGGTATCCACTTAACCGGCTCAGGCCGAGGCCGGGGTTGGGTTCGTCGTCGGTTTCGTAGAAAGCCGGTGTAGGTTCGAGCAGCAGGGCCACGCCCGACGGGTCTCCATTTACGTCGGTTGTGCTGATCCAGTGTTCGCAAAACTCGGCGCGAGTAAGCTGCCGAAGCCCCTTACCGGGGTCAGCGATGAAGAACTCACCCCAACCCCTCCCTAACCGGAAGGGGTTGGGGTGAGGTTTAATCCGATAGACAACCACAAAATGATTTTGCTGCCAATGCACAATGCAGGGCATGGGTGCGTCTTGCGCTAATTTCTCGAAAGAGACGTTGACGGCGATGGTACGGAAGCCAATGGTTTCGGCGGCTTCGGCAATACCGAGCAGCGATACGCCATCTTTACCGATGCTGCTTTGCTCACGCAGACGTTGGATTGAAAATGCTTTCCCGTAATGCTTCGCCACCATACGGAGACAGGTTGGCCCGCAATCCATCTGATCGAGTTGGTGGAAGAAAGGAAAGGGTTTCATTGGCCGTGCAGTGGGTTGGCAGTTGGGTTAGCATCGCCCCAAGTGGCTGTGTAGGGATTATATGTGCATTTGGCAGGTTTGCCAAATGCATCTGGAGTCTCCTGAACATAGGCCCGACAGTCGGTACAGATGTGCCGGAACTCGCAGTCGCGGCAAACCTGCACTTGATTTTTATGGATAAACCAGGCATCGGTAAAGCCAGGTTTCGCAAGTGCTTCGGCTAATGTCGTCTCCGCTATATTGCCATAACTGACTCCAAGCGAGGGACAATTTTTAATGCTTCCATCAGCCGCAATCGAAATTTTGCGATTCAAACAGGTGTTATGTTGCTGCGATTCGATAAATGTTGCCAGATTGATGCTGAAATAATCAGGGCCGATTTGTCCACAGTGCGTTTGGTTACTGA
>JBBRUV010000376.1:0-4457 GCA_038247465.1 Cytophagales bacterium | reverse complement strand
CTTTTAGGCGGGCAAACCAGTCGTGCAGGCGGGGGGGCATGATGTTCACGGGCAGCATCAGGGGTGGTTGCCAGACATACCTCACGGGGCCGCCCGCCACCTTTTTTTGGGTAAGCGCGTTGGCCCGGCCCAGCAACACCCGTACCGGTACATAAGCAGCCCGGCCCGCCAGCCCCATCACCAGGTCTTTGAGCGTGTATTGGTATTCGACATACAAAATCCGGTGCCGGGCCGCGAGTTCGGTCATAAGCTGAACAATAGCCTTCTGGAAATCACCTTCCCAGGCCACCTGCCCCACGCACACAATGCTGTCAAACGGTTTCATAGAGCGGAGGTTGCGGGGCCGGTTTGTCAACAGTTAACGGAATATCCCAGCGTTTGCCGGTTGTGAACAGCACACAACTGATAAACAGCACGGTGCTTGTCGGGAACTGCCCCAGAGTCGGGTTTGAGTAACTCATCAGGCAGATACCGATAAATTCGGCCAGAAACGCGATCAAGACTTTCTGGAGCCAGGGGTCCTTTAGCTGCCAGACGTTATGGGTGCCAACCAGCGTAATACCAGTCAGCATGAGCAGGTACAGCGTCAGGCCCACCACCCCGGTTTCGATCCAGACTTCCACATACCAGCTATCAGGGGCCACCACCGAGAGCGGGTAATCGGGCGAGAACCGCGCCCCGGTGTCTGACGAGGAACCGATACCGGCCCCAAACGGCAGGTCTTTGAGCATCGTGCGGAGTTTACGCTGGTTTTCGAGCCGCAACAGAAACGAGGCATCCTGGGTGGGGCGCAACGCGGTTCGCATCCGGTAGATATGATAGACAGAATCGCCTATGGTGGTAAAATACAGAATCCCGATAATCGGAATTGCCACGGCCGCACCCCACAAAATGGGCATCGGTTTCCGCAGTAGTACTAAGTAGGCGGGATAACCGGCCACAATCACAAACAAGGCACTCCGGGTGCCGGATACGGCGAAGCCCCAGAAAAAGACCCCCGCCAATGCCAGGTAGCCAAGCCGGTGCAGCAGTTTTTTATCCTCAAAAAAACGAATCAGGCAGATCAGCGTTACGCCGGCCATCTCGGCCCCAAACTGCGAAGCATCCGAATAAAACGAGAAACTCCGCAACTGCCCCCACAGAACATGCGTTTTCTCGCCCCCTTCGTCTAACCACCGCTGCTCGCCGGGTTCCAGGCCGATGTACTGCTGTTTAAAGGCCCACAAAGCCGCCAGAAATGACCAGCACAGCCAGATTTTGATGAACAGCCGGATGTCGTCGCGGGTGATGGGCGTTACCAGCACAATCAGCACAATATAAAAAAGATTGAGTGAGAAGAAGCGGGCGTGAAAAAACCAGGCTGGCGGATACGGTGATTCGGGGTTGAAATAGGCCAGAATCGTGAAGCAAAGCCAGACCGTAACTAAGTAAAAAACCGGATGCCGTAGTCGGTGCCAGTTCATCCGCTTACCATTCAAAAATACGCTCAACAGGGTGAGCATCAGCACTCCATCGAGCGACAGACCAACCGGCAGGTCAGTTTGAGTAAGCCGGGTGAAGCCAATGCCAAAACTAAGATTGACATACACGAACAGCCCAAACCGGGGTTCTGTCAGAATACCCAACAGCACCACCACCACCACCGGCAGCACCACCACCAGCAACCCGCCCACAATACCCATTGTGCCAACGAGCCAGCCCGCCACCACCGCCACTGCCACGCCAAGCAGCGTAAACAGCCAACGGTTGTCGCGCCGGGTGTAATCGGTTAAGGTCAAGATTCGGTCAAGCATTGGTTTCTAAGGATTATACCGCCCGTTTGGCTTTGTCCCACAGGCCCGAGCCGGAGATAGAACCAGTATAAAACCGGCCAAACCCAGCCAGCACACACCAGTTCATAAACACAAAATAAAACGGAACGAAGGTCAATTTCCAACGGGTCTGCCGATTCTCCAGCACGTACCCCAGTGCGGCTGCGACATAAAACGCGAGTTGCAGCCCAAATACAAACCACCAGAAATACGGCGATAACAGCCGGGTCGATTGGTTTTCGGGCCGAAACAACAATAACCCATTCAGCAACAGCAGGAGCGGCAGGCAAAACGGCGTAACGGCCCACCGCAGCACCCGGTGCGACACATACTGAAACGTGAGCAGGCCGTATCTGAAAAAATTGAGCAGATACGCCAGTCGCTTCATGGCCTGAAAGCCGCCCGTGGCAATCCTGATTTTCCGTTTCATTTCCTCCCCTACCGAGTGCGACGGGCGTTCGAGCGCGTAGGCATCGGGCGCGTAGGCCACGCGGTAGCCGCGCCCGGCAATGCGGAGCGAGATCACAAAATCGTCGAGCAGCGTGTCGGCCTCAACCGGTTCGTACAGGTTAGTACGGATGGCGAACAGTTCACCGGCGGCTCCCACAATGCTGTATAACTCAGCATCGAGCCGTTTCAAAAACGATTCATACCGCCAGTACAGCCCTTCGCCACTGCCGGCGGCCGCTTCGTGGGCGTAAACCTGAATCCGTTTTTCGCCCGTCACGGCTCCGATGTCTGCCGCCGAAAACCACGCGGCCAACCGGCTCACGGCTTCGGGGTTGAGTTGGGTGTTGGCATCGGTAAAGATCGTGATCGGGGTTTGCACCTGCTGCATGGCGTTGTTCATGGCCGTCACTTTACCAAGCCGCTGCGTACCGCCAATGATTATCAGGCTATTAGGCACCTGTGCCCGCATTGTTTCGAGGTATTCTGCCGAGCCATCCGTTGACCCTTCGATCACGAACAGTAGATTCAGGCGGTGGGCGGGGTAATCCTGAATCAGACAGTTTTGTAGTTTTTCGGGCAGGTAGTCGCGCTCGTTGTAAGCCGGCACAATCAGCGTTACGGCGGGTTGCTCATCCATTTGTTGTGCT
The DNA here is from genome assembly GCA_038247465.1 of Cytophagales bacterium. Classification (GTDB taxonomy): domain Bacteria; phylum Bacteroidota; class Bacteroidia; order Cytophagales; family Spirosomataceae; genus JBBRNH01. The sequence goes on along the minus strand of JBBRUV010000376.1, from coordinate 1,549 downwards.
GAAACCAGCGTTGGGTATCGTTTTGGCAGGAGTTTCACCAGCACCCACGCCACCATCCCGTAGCCGATGTAGGTATAAAAGACCACAAACAACAACAGGAAAAATAGGCCGGTAAGTACTTGGTAGGAGACGATCATAACAGGGCAGTTGGCGAATTAAACGGGCGACGTACTAACCGAGGTGAAATTCCAGAAAATACCCGTTAGAAACGCCCGGGCATGGTTTAATTTTCCGGTTAGGACATACGTCAGCAGGTGTTTCGGCAGCACGCAGGTGGCAAAATACCCGTAAAAAACCAGCCGCTGCACCGGCGAACAGTGTCGGCGCATAAACAGAATCCGGTTGCGGGTCAGGTAATAGGTCTTCAGCGGACTTTGCCGCCCCACAGTCACTGATTCTTTGTGCAGAATAGTAGCCGAGGGTTGGTAATAAATCACGTAGCCCGCGTTCCGAATCCGCTGCGACCAGTCAAGTTCTTCGTAATACAGGAAAAAACGGTCGGCAAACCGCCCCACCCGTTCTACCACCTCGCGGCTAACGAGCATAGCACAGCCATGCGCGAAGTAGGTAGGGCCGGGCTGGTGGTATCGCTCATGGTCAAACTGCTGATAACCAACCGGCACCACTACGCCGGTGTACATATTCATTGGGTTGTAGCCGGCAAACTGCACAATGTCGGGCGCGTCGAAAAAGTTGATCTTCGGGCAGCTAACACCCACGTTGGTCTGCTCGGCAAAGGGGCGCAGGAGTTCCGTTAGTAAGGTCGGTGTGAGTTCGGTATCGTTGTTAACGATAAACAGGTAGTCGCCAGTAGCCGCGTCCATTCCAACGTTATTGCCCCCCGTGAAGCCTAAATTTTTCTCGCTTCTGATGATTCGTAGCCGGTCATACTGCGTCTGGTCAACAAGGGTGTGCAGGGCCGGTTCGGAGGCATTATCAACTACGATGAGTTCGTAATTGGGGTAGGTCAGCAACCGCGTCGAGTTCAGAAACTGACGGGTTATCTCGGCCTGGTTATAATTAATAGTGATAATAGAAACCAGCGGTGGCTCGGTCTCTATACGTTCTCCTGTTGCCATAGACTGAAAATCGTCTGCCAGATAATATACATATCCCGTCGGAAAGAAACATTGTCGGCGTAGTCAATATCGAGCGATATCCGTTCCTGATCTGACATTCGGGCCTGGCCTTTAGCACGTTTTTTAACCTGCCATAACCCCGTTAGTCCGGCAGGCCCAGAGAACCGCTTCGCCGATTCGTCGGTAGTGAGTTTCTCGGCTTCGTAGAGTGGTAAAGGCCGGTTGCCCACCAGCGACATATCGCCCAGTAGTACATTCACCAACTGAGGCAGTTCATCAATGCTACTGTTTCGCAGAAAAGCACCGAGCCGCGTAATGCGTGGGTCATTGCGAAATTTCATGAACGTGGCTTCTTCATGATACTCCGTCAGGTACAGGCGTTCACAAATTGGCTCATTCTGATCGAACAGCAGTTGCTGGCAAGCCACCCCCAGCAGACCGCAACTGGCGCATACCTGCTGCCGTCGGCT
>JBBRUV010000375.1:0-4472 GCA_038247465.1 Cytophagales bacterium | reverse complement strand
CAGCCACAGCCCGATACAGGCTATCAAAACTCCGCGCATTGTGTGTTTCAGACCGGATTATTCAACAACAAGAGAATCTTGTCTAACTCCTCCTGTGAAGCAAACGGAATTTTGATCTCGCCCTTGTGTTTGTCGTCGGCTTTGATCGAAACTGTGGTGCCAAACATAGACGACAGCTTAAACTGTAGCGTCCGCATTTCCTGCTTGGGTTGCGAGAGTTTGCGGGCTGATCCTGTTTGGTCAGATTCATCGGCAAGATTCCGAACGGCTTCTTCTACTTTTCTGACTGACCAGTCTTCGTCAACTGCCTTGCGGAAAATTTTAACCTGCGCTTCGAGATCGTCAATGTTGATGATGGCCCGGGCGTGACCCATCGAAATCTTATTGTCGCGCAGGGCGGCCTGAATCATCGGCGGCAGTTTCAGCAGCCGGATGTAGTTATTGACCGTTGTGCGGTTTTTACCTACGCGGTCGCCGAGTTCTTCCTGTTTCAGGTTACACTCGGCAATGAGCCGTTGGTAACTTAGGGCAATCTCCATCGAGTTCAGGTTTTCGCGCTGAATATTCTCGATGAGGGCCATTTCCAGCATCTGCTGATCGTTGGCCGTGCGGATGTACGCCGGAATATGCGTTAGCCCAACAATTTTGGAAGCCTGCAACCGCCGTTCGCCTGAAATAAGCTGGTAGGTGTCTTTGCTGATTTGCCGAACGGTGATGGGCTGAATAATGCCCTGCGCCCGAATCGAGTCGGCGAGTTCCTGCAACGCTTCTTCGTCAAAGCGGGTACGGGGCTGAAACGGGTTGGTTTCGATCTGCCCCACCCCGATTTCTGACATCGTGCTGATGGTCTCGAATGGCGAGGCTTTGTTGCTCTGCCGGTTTACCGACTCGTTATCCTGCAACAATGCCCCTAACCCCCGACCGAGACCAGTCATACGTTTGCCCGCCGGTATCGTTTTAGCGTTTGCGTTCTCCATTCGTCAAAAGAATCTTTAGTAACAGTCGGCTATATAATTTTGACAATCAGCCGATTACGATAAGTACAGGAATAAATTAGGCGGGTTGATCGTGCGGCATCATTCCGTTTTTAGTCAGGATTTCACGAGCCAGGTTCAGGTAGCTCACGGCTCCTTTACTGTCGGCATCCTGCGCTAAGGCGGGTACGCCAAAACTTGGGGCTTCGCTCAGGCGGATATTGCGCGGGATAATCGTGCTAAACACCATCTGCCGGAAGTGCGACGTGACCTCGTTCACGACCTGATTCGAGAGCCGGACGCGCAGGTCATACATCGTCAGCAAAATGCCTTCGATAGCTAAGTTGGTATTGAGCCGCGACTGAATAATTTTGATGGTATTCAGTAACTTACCCAACCCTTCGAGGGCGAAATATTCGCACTGCACCGGCACAATCACCGAGTTTGCCGCCGTGAGCGCGTTAATCGTGATGAGACCCAGCGACGGCGAGCAGTCAATAACCACGAAATCGTAGTTATGCCGAATCTCGTTGAGGGCTTCCTTCATCTTTTCTTCCCGGTTTTTGAGGTTAATCATCTCGATTTCGGCCCCGACCAGATCAATGTGCGACGGCAGCAGTGATAGATTTGGGAAATCGGTCTGAATAATGGCATCAGCTGTACGAACCCCATCGACCATACATTCGTAAATGCTGGTTTCGATTTCTTTGGGATTGTAGCCTAAGCCCGACGTGGAGTTGGCCTGCGGGTCAGCATCCACGATGAGTGTTCTAAAATCGAGCGCAGCTAAACTGGCTCCGAGGTTAATTGTTGTGGTGGTTTTTCCGACACCCCCCTTCTGGTTGGCGACAGCAATGACTTTGCCCATGTTGCTCTGTACGTTGCAGTGCCAAATATGCCGGTTGAGATTGGATATTCAAGGTGTTTCACGAAAAAATGTTTCACGAATGATGGAACGCGGATACCCCCAACCCCCTAAACAGGGGGCTTTAAAAAGCCTTCGGCTTTTGTGACCACGAAGGTTTAGCCCCCTGTTTAGGGGGTTGGAGGTATTTTATCACGTATTTTTACCGAAAACTAACCCAATTATGTTCCGTTACTCGCTTATACTCCTGCTGCTCACCGCCTTTGCTGGTGCATTACTGGCCCGCCCGTCTGATAATCCGCCCGCAAAAGGATCAGACAAACTGTATGAAGTTCGTATTTATTACCCCATGCCCGGCAAATACGCCGAAATCGTGGATCGTTTCCGGCAATACACCACCAAACTCTTTGCCAAGCACGGCATGGAAAACATCGGCTACTGGACACCGACCGACACCGCCCGCCACGAACTGATTTATATTCTGGCCTACCCCAACCGGGCCGCCCGCGATACGTCGTGGAAACACTTCGGGGCCGATCCAGAGTGGCAGGCAGTGGTTGCCAAAACCCAGGCCAATGGCAAGTTAGTTGACCACATTGACCAGATTTTTATGACCGAAGCCGATTTCTCACCGGCGGTTTCGCCCCGCAAAGACAAACAGCCCCGCACCTTTGAACTCCGCACCTACACTGCCGAACCCGGCAAACTGCCCGACCTGCTGACCCGTTTTCGCGACCATACCGTTGGGCTGTTAGACAAGTACGGCATGACCAACATTGGCTATTGGCTTACCCAGAAACCCGATGCTGCCGGACAGGCGCAACTCCTGTATATTGTGGCCCACCCCACCGAAGCCGGTGGCAAACAGCACTGGAGCGAGTTCAGCAAGGACGATACCTGGAAAGTGGCCAAAACGGCCTCCGAAAAAAATGGCCCGCTGACCCAGAAAATTGATGCCGTGTATCTGACTCCTACCGATTACTCGCCGATGAAGTAGGCGACGCTGTTTTTTCCTGAATACCAAAAAAGCACCGACAACAACCATGTCGGTGCTTTTTTGTCGGATTCACAAATGGTTGGATACAGGCGGAAAGCGCGTGTGGCCGATTAGTCGGGAAACGACACCGAACGGGGAACACCCGACAGCGATTTATTTTGCCAAGATTCGGCCATGCCCGGTAACCCTGTTTTGTGGCGTTCGGGGGTGGGCCACGTCAGCCGGGCTACCGTTCCCGATTGATCGGTGCAACGCTCAATGTGTAGCGTTCCTCCGTTTCGGCGCATCAGGTCCTCCACCACCGTCAGGCCCAGGCCCGTGCTGTTGGTGCTGGCGCGGGTGGTATCGGTGTAGCCTGATTGCCAGTCGAACCCCGGCCCGTTGTCCACAATCAGCAGACTCACCGCGCCATCCTGCGGCTCAACCGAGAGGGTCAGTTTGCCGCCAATGGGCGAGAATTTCAGTGCGTTCTGCACCAGGTTACGGATGGCAATCTCGGCCTGATTCTCGTCGGCCAATACCATTGCCTGGCTCTGTTCGGGCTCTGTATCGCAGGTAATCAGATCAATATTTTTCTCCCGGATGGTTTCCGCATACAGGGCCAGCACATCGTTTACAATCTCAGACAGGGCAACGGCCCGGGGCCGCGTTCACAGGCCACCCATCTGGCTCAAGGCCCAGCACAGCACGTTGTCGGTCAGCGCGGCCACGGCGTTTACCGACTGCCGGAACCGGGGCAGCGCGTCGGATTGGGCAGCGGGGCTGGCGGTTTCGAGCCGGTCCAGACTTTGTTGCAGGCCGATGACGGGGCCGCGCAGATCGTGGCTGACGATAGAAAACAGCCGGTCTTTCACCCCGTTAATTTCGGTAAGTTGAGCGGCCTGGGTTTCGATTTCGCGCTTCTGACGATTGCTCCGGCGCAGGAAAAACACGGTGATGCTCACACCCATTACCAACGAGCCGATGATGAGCCAGCCTAAGAGCCGCTGCTGGCTGGTTTTTAACTCGTTGATGGCCAGGTTTTTATTTAGAACGTCGCTATGATTGTCTTTCTGCTCCAGATCGAACCGGGCTTGTATGGCGGCAATGACTTCTATTTTGTTGGCGGTCGTCACGCTGTCGGTCAGGGACTGAAGCTGATGGGTGGTTTGCAGCGAGTTCTGGTACTGTCGCCCGCTTTCCTGGGCATCGGCCAGGGTTTTAAGGGCCTCCGAACGCACGACCGCATCGTTGCTTTGGCGGGCCAACGCGACCGACCGGCGGGCGGCCTGAATCGCCGGTACGGGTTGCCCCTGTTGCAGCCAGATGTGCGCCAGCAGGTCGTATGCTTTGGCTTCGTCGACCGGGTTATCATCCCGACGACAAAACCCGATGGCGGCTTCGGCGGCCTGCCGGGCCTGGTCAAACCGGGCCAGGTCATTAAGCGTCTGAGCTACATACAGTTGAGTGTGGGCAACATTGTCAACACTGTGCCGACGGGTTTGGATGGCGATAAACCGCCGGAACTGCTCCAGGGCAAGTCGGTATTTTTTTTGGGTGCTGTATTTTTCAGCCCTCAGCAATACCTCCCAGCCCGGGTCTTCGGCACGGGCCAGCCCGGCGTAGTCCAACGCTAATTTGTCGTAGCGTTCTACCT
>JBBRUV010000374.1:0-4488 GCA_038247465.1 Cytophagales bacterium | reverse complement strand
GTTCAGCAGCATAAAATTGGGTTGGCGCACGGTCTGCCCGGCCCGCAACGAATCAAGATCGCGGTAGGCCACATTGCGGAGCGTATCGGGCAGGGTTTTTAGCTGCACTTTCAGCACCTCGGCAATGTTGCGCCCGGCCCCGGCAATCGAAACAAACCCGGCAGCCTTGGTTTGCCGGGCGGTCAGCATCCCCACCAGAGACCCTTCTGAATGGCCCGCAATCACGATTTTCGAGAACCGTTTGTCGGTTTTGAGCTGCCCGGCAAAGCCAACGGCATCGGTCACGTAATTGTCGAAGCGGGCTTTTTCTTCGTTGAGTTTGCCCGCAGCGGCTTTCAGGTTCGTGCCAGACCCGCGTTTGTCATAGCGCAGCACGGCTACGCCCCGTGCCGCCAGACTGTCGGCCAATTGCTGATAGCAGTTGGTTTGCAGGAGTTTACCACTGTTTCCGTTCCGGTCTGTTGGCCCCGAACCGGCGATGAGCAGCACCACCGGCATGGTTTTTTTCGGGTTGACGGGCATTGTCAGCGTGCCTTCGAGAACCAGCCCCTCGGCAGTGGTGAAGGCAACGGGTTCAGAAATAGCAACGGCGGCTGTGGTCTGGGTTTGTGGCTGGGCTTTGGCCGTTGGCATGAATCCTACCGACAACCCCGCCAAAAGAATACCCGCCAGTAATGCCGAATGCCCGGTATTTTTGAGCCGTTCGTCGGGTTGCCGAAACGCCATGACCCAGACCAATAATTCATCAAAAACGGTGGTGTTCAGGGTGTAGCGGATAAACTGACCCTCCTTCACCGAACTCACCAAGTCGGCCTGTCGGAGCAGGTCGAGGTGGTGCGAGATGCTGGGCTTGGTCATATCGAACTGATCCGCAATGTTGCCCGCCGTCGGGTCTCCGGCCCGGAGTAGGTCTAAAATCTGCCGCCGGGTGGGGTCGTTCAGGGCTTTGAAGAGCGCGTTCATAACGAGGTTGTTTAAATTATTAGGAAAACTTCTAAATATTGAATCATTTAGAGGTTTGCCTAAATGACTACTGGTTGTTTTTACAGGTGAACGGTAAGTCCTCGGTCTGTGAGGACACAGACTGAGGAAACGAAAACGCGGCCTTACCGGATCACGCTCAGATGACCACTGCCTTCGATATAGCATTTTTTCACCTGCGCCAGATCATCAACGCCCTGTTGCCGCAGCAACCCGGCTAATTCATCTTCGGTAATAAGTTCGCGCTTCATATTCTGGCGTTGCAACACGCCGTTTTTGATGAGTAATACCGGCTCCGGCTCGCCTATTTTCTGAAACAGCGTGGAGCGGTAACCCAGCCAGTTGAGGGCGAAATCCCAGAAAACAAGCGTTACGACCAACGTTACTCCCTCCAAAATACTGCTGTATTCGCCCGCCATGGCATTCTGGGCGGCATCCGAAATCAGGGTGATGAGCAGTATGTCGCTAATACTGAGCTGACCCGTTCCCCGCCGAAAGAAGCGCAGCAGCAGAAAGATAAACCAGTACGTGACTGTTCCCCGAACAACAATCTGGAGCAATGCCTCGCCAATATCCGAGTCTGGCAGGAAAACGGCCAACCAGTCGGTAAGAATAATTGTAGTCATAGCTCGTGCAGGGTTAGGACTTTAGAACCAGTTTGCGACCTTTGCGGCTCAAAAAACGAGTCAGATGTCAATTATTCCCGTCCACCGCACTTTATCAGCCGCTATTCAACAAAAAATAGACCAGAAAACGAAGCCCGTCGGGGCATTGGGTCAACTCGAAACGGTGGCGTTACAAATCGCCCTGATTCAGCAAACGCTCTCTCCCAGCCTGCAGAACCCGCATCTGCTGGTTTTTGCCGGTGATCATGGCCTGGCTGCCGAGGGTGTGAGTGCCTACCCTGCCGCCGTGACCTATCAAATGGTCTTGAATTTTCTGAACGGCGGGGCGGCTGTGACCGTCTTCTGCCGCCAAAACGGGCTATCGCTCGTGGTGTGCGACGTGGGCGTAAACGGCATATTCGAGGCCAACGCCGATAATTTTGTGAAATACAAAATCAGGCCCGGCACCCGCAACTCCCGGTACGAACCCGCTATGACCGACGACGAGTGCGCGGCTGCCATGGATGCCGGTCGAACGCTCGTAAACGGTGTGGCACACAAGGGCTGTAACGTGGTTGGTTTTGGCGAGATGGGGATTGGTAATACCTCATCAGCAACCTTGCTCATGCACGGCATCACGGGTTTCGATTTGTCGTTGTGTGTGGGGCGTGGCACGGGACTTACCGACAATGACCTACGCCAGAAATTAGCTGTTTTGCAGGAGGTCGCCAAAAGATGCGCTCTTTTGACTGACCCCCTCGATTGGCTCATCGCCGTTGGCGGCTACGAAGTTGCGGCTATCGCGGGCGGCATGTTGCAGGCCGCCGAAAACAACATGACGATTTTGGTGGACGGGTTTATTGCGACTGCGGCCTTGTTGATTGCTCACGCTGTTGATGCTACTGTGCTGGATTACTGCGTATTCTGTCATCAGTCAGACGAAGCCGGTCACGCCCTGATGCTTGATTTTCTGGGGGCAAAACCCTTGCTGAACCTCGGTATGCGGCTTGGCGAAGGGTCCGGCTGTGCCGTGGCCTACCCAATCATCACAGCCGCCGTTGCTATGCTCAACGAGATGGCAACGTTTGCCAGCGCGGGGGTCAGCACCGAAGCACCCCTGCCCGTCCTGTTTTAGGAGGGGCAGGGGTGGTTATAAATCATAAAATCCCGTTCAGCATTGCCACGTAACCGCGCACCCCTTCTTCGATTTCGCGGAGGTAGATAAACTCATCTGCCGAGTGCGACCGTCCCGAAAAACCCGGCCCGCATTTCAGCGACGGGCAATCGAGCAAGGCCTGATCTGACGTGGTGGGCGAGCCAAACGTGGTTTTGCCGAGCGCGATACCAGACTTCACAATCGGGTGGTCAACGGGGATCGAAGACGGTTTGAGCCGGATAGACCGGGGATGAATTTCTGCCGTAATGTTTTGCTGAATGGTATCAACGATTTCTTCGAGCGTGTACTGCTCCGTTACGCGCACATCAACCGTGAACGTGCAGGCATCCGGCACCACGTTGTGCTGTGAGCCGGCATTGATGATTGTTACCGAGATTTTTATCGGCCCCATCGTTGGCGATATTTTCGGAAATTGATAGGTTGTCAGCCAGTTAATATCCTGAATGGCTTTATAAATCGCGTTTTCGCCTTCGTTTCGGGCCGCGTGACCGCTGCGTCCGTAGGCCGTGCAATCAATCACGAGCAAGCCTTTTTCGGCAACGGCCAACTGCATCTCGGTCGGTTCGCCCACAATAGCGAAGCTAATCGGCGGCAATTCATCCACGATACATTCTAAGCCGTTACTGCCCGAAATTTCTTCTTCGGCAGTGGCTGCCATCACCATATTATAGCCCATGTTGGGGCGGTTGTAGAAATGCACGAACGTTGCCAGCAACGACACCAAGCAACCGCCCGCGTCGTTTGAGCCGAGGCCATAGAGTTTGCCATCTTGTTCAACCGGGGTAAACGGGTCGAGCGTCCAGGATTTATTGGGCCGCACGGTGTCGTGGTGGGAGTTCAGGAGCAGCGTCGGCTTGGCCGGGTCGAAATGCAGGTTGGTGGCCCAGAGGTTGTTGAGCTTGCGCTGAAACGGGATGTCATGTTCCTCAAAATAACCACGAATCAGATCTGCAGTTTGGTGTTCTTCGCGGCTGAAGGAGGGCGTGGCAATCAACCTTCGCAGGAGTTCGGTGGCTTCTTGGGCCAGCGTATAAAGTTCAGTTTGTGGTTCAGCGACGGGCATACGGTGTTGTTTTGGTCTTTCAAATATACGGCACAACCGGCATCGCCCAAACTCCGCTAATTACCCCGTTCGGAGCCAGCCCGTCAAACTCAGCCGTTCGTGGGTGGCAGGCAGCACGGCGTGTTCGAGCCGGTCACTCTCAAAACAAACCAACCGCCCGCCAAGTGGCTCAACCAATTCGGTGCGTTCATTTCCTTGATTATCAGATAAATACAAAGCGAGCTGACCACCATCTTCGGTATGCCAGTGGGGGTTCAGGTAGCAGATAACGGATAGTTTCCGGTGAGAATCGGTCTTGAATCGGTCGAGGTGACGTTTGTAGAACGTGCCGATGGCGTAGGAAGCATAATGAAATTCGCAGTCGCGCAGGCCGAGGTAGCAGGTTTGGTTCATATAGTCCATAAACAACTTAATGCGGGCCAGAAACGCGGTTTCTTCGGTGGTGGCGGTGGCAGCATAGAGCCAGGCAATATCGTCGCCCCGCGTTTGGGTCTCAATAGTGGCGGTTGTATTCTGATTGCCCGTTCCCGCCTGCCGAAACTGTCCGTCGGCCTGTCGGTGGTGAAGTTGGCTGGCTAAAGCGGTGGTTTCTACGACCGTCAGAAAGTTGTCGGCTACACCGTATCCATCGGTCAGGATTTGGTCAATCAGGCGTTCATAAT
>JBBRUV010000373.1:0-4527 GCA_038247465.1 Cytophagales bacterium | reverse complement strand
TTTCACCCGCGATTTTATGGCACACTTGCGGGTTTCCACCCGCGATTTTATGGCACACTTGCGGGTTTCCACCCGCGATTTTATGGCACACTTGCGGGTTTCCACCCGCGATTTTATGGCACACTTGCGGGTTTCCACCCGCGCTACGTTAATTACCCCGCACCGTTTCCTGGACACCTTCTTCGGGCGTAGTAGCCTGAATACCAAAGCGTTTGGTGAATTTACTGCTGTCAAACACATAATCACGGTCATACTGGTAGGCCATTTCTTTAAACTCTTTTAGTATCGGCACAAAAATCCCTAAAACCCCCATCATCCAGATCGGCAACGCGCTGGCTTTGGGGGTCACGTTCATCTCTTTCGCAAACAGGTCAACCCACTGCTGCCCCGTTAGCCGTTGCGGGTGGGTGGGCAGGTGCCAGACTTGCCCGTAGGCATCGGGCGTGTTGCCAAGCAGGGCCGTTGCACTGGCTGCGTCGGGTGTATAGGTGAAATTATGGACGTGGTTCAGGCTGGCAAACCAGTTGGCGGATTTACCCTGTTTCAGGTTCTTCACCACCATCTCGACCAATGCACTTTTGTCGTTATTGGGGCCGTAGAAATCGGCGGCACGGGCAATGAGCGCAGTAAGCGTACCAGCTCGAACCGCACTCGTGAGCATTTTGGCAATTTCGGCCCGAACTGCCCCTTTTTTGCTGGTTGGCCCAATCAGCGTTTCCTCGGTCATCGGGTTCAGGTGGTTGGCGTTGTAGAGATACACGTTGTCGAAAAATACTAATTTGGCCCCGTGTTGTTGGCAGGCGGCAATCACGTTTCGCATCGTAACGGGCCATTTTTCCTGCCAAACCTTCACCGTGTAATCGTAGCCAACGGTAAGATAGACTACCTCTGACCCGGCTACGGCGCGGCTCACGGCATCGGCATCGGTGAGGTCTGCCGAAACAAGTTCATCAGTTGAGTTTATGGCTTTGGGGTTTCGGCTTACAATCCTGACGCGGTCAGTGTATTGGGACAGGGCTTTGGCGAGGTCTTTACCGATGGTGCCGCCCGCACCGAGAATGGTTTGCATGATTTGAGTTGGTTAAACTGTATTGATTGATAGTTGAATCAAAAAACGTATTCACGTCTGTGAATATAAAACGTTGTGGGAATGAAGCAAATCAGCTTATCACTTTATTACTGAAAATGACAAAACGGTATCTTCTGGCCGTGCAACGCTCAAAGATACTCTTGCGTATTTGTCGATGAAGTATCGCTCAATCAATTGGTGAATAGCAAAACCGGCAAACTGTTGATACTGATGAATACAGTCAGTATCAACAGTTTACAGGTGTTCGTTATCCCTTTGCATGACCCTGCAACAATCCCCTGAAATCCTGTGTAACTGTAATCATGAACCGAACCTTTACGGGGCCATTGCGGCTTTTGAACGGACATTAGTAGCCATGAACTCGCCCTACGACCGATACCAGAAAGGTGATAAAGCGGTAATGACCACCTAAGAAATTCAGGGAATGCAGCTATTCCAAAACGAAGGCTGCGCCAACTGCCACTCTGGAACAATGTTTTCTGACTACAAACTGCACGTGTTATCGGTGCCGGATAATGGCAAATTGGCCGCTTCGGATGCAGGTGCCAACAACACCTATGATCGGGGTTGGCTCTCATGCCCACCCCGATGCCTTTGCAGTCTTCTTATCGGTTAACGAACCGATGAACACCTACCCCAAACCGAAAACCACGAGCGGAGAAAATGGAAACATTTTAAAAAAGAAAGCGTTATCTTAACAAAACCAAAACTGCCGACTATATTTGCTGTATAGAGTTTTGGCAATTCAGCCAACAGCCACCCGGCCAGTCCGATACCTTATCATCGCACACCACGTGTTTCGGTTCGCAGTCAGTCGGTTCGGCAATTCGGTCTTATTCCGCTCACTTCCAGTTTGATACCCTGTTTGGCTTTTGTTGCTGACTACCTTCTGCCACCGATTGCTATCGGGCAATCAATTCATCGTTTTACCCAACAATCCTGTGTAAAGGTTATCCATTAACCTATTTAGTATGTACAATAAAGAAGAACTGAGCCTTAAACTCCTGTCGGAGTTACGGGTTATGGCTAATGAATTTGGCATTAGCGACACCATCAGCCTTGATAAGCGCGCCCTGATTTACAAAATTTTAGATCAACAGGCCCGGATGCCAGTGGCTGACGAACAAGCACCCATCCCCAGTGAAGAAGCCCCCCGCCGAAACCGGCGTGTACGCCCGGCTCCTACTGCCGTTGTCGAGCCTACCACAATGAACACTACGGCAGCGGATACTGCCGCAGAAGTTGAACTCGAAGGGCCGGTTGCTGCCGATGGCCTGACCATTGAGTCCGCCCCAGAACGCCCCCGCCGGCAACCACCCCGGCCCGCCGACAGTGATGCCGCGCTACGGGGCCGGGGCCGCCAACGCCCACTGCGCGAGGAAGTTGCTGTGATTGTTGACGAAGCTGACGAGGGGCCCATTGACATTGCAACGCCGGTTGTAGAGTATGCTACCTCCGCCGATCCTAAACCCGAAGCCCCGTCGCTGTTTACGGAATCTCAGGATCAGGATACGGCTGGGGAAGAACAGCCCGAAGAAAGTCAGTCGGCTACCAGTCAAACCCCGGATGACCGCGCTCCAGAGAGCCGCACGACTCCCCAGCGCGATGAAAATGGTCGGCGCACCCGTGAACGCACCCCCGATAGCCGCACCTCGGATAGCCGGAATACTGACCGTCCGCGTCGGGATGTGAATGCGCCCCGGCCAGCTGCCGACGACCGGCGGAACCGTTTTCAGGATCGCCGGAACGAACCCGCCAATGACCTGCCGCCCGCTTTCGCTACTGACTCCGAAGATGAGTTTTTTACGCCAACCGTACTCGAACAACCAGCCACCGATCAGCAACGGATGACCGAAAATGAGGGTTACAGTAACGGTGATGCCGACGCGTCGTTTGTCAATACCGACTCAACCGCTGACGGCTCTGATCAGGAAAGCACCGAACCCGAACAGGCTCCGCAACCACAAGCAACCCAGCAATCGTTGCAACCAGCCGCGCAACCCAACCGCGAAGCCCAGGAGTACCAAAATCGGATCCGCAGGCAATACAATCAGCACATCCGGGAATTTGACGGAATCATTGATAATGAGGGGGTTCTGGAAATTATGCAGGACGGGGGCTACGGGTTTTTGCGGGCTGCCGACTACAATTATTTAGCCTCGCCGGATGATATTTACGTTTCACCGTCGCAGATTAAACTGTTTGGCTTGAAAACCGGCGACACCGTGAAAGGCGCTATTCGCCCGCCAAAAGAAGGCGAGAAATATTTTGCCCTGCTGCGCGTGACAACCGTAAACGGCAAAACAACCGAAGAAATCCGCGACCGGATTCCGTTTGAATACCTCACTCCGCTTTTCCCCGAAGAGCAACTCAAACTCAGCAACCGGCCCGACAACTACTCGACGCGGGTGCTTGATTTGTTTGCACCCATCGGTAAAGGACAGCGGGGCATGATTGTGGCCCAGCCCAAAACAGGGAAAACGGTGCTGCTGAAAGAGATTGCCAACGCGATTACCAAAAATCACCCGGAAGTTCATCTTATTATCCTGTTGATTGATGAGAGGCCCGAAGAAGTGACAGACATGGCCCGTAGCGTGAACGCCGAGGTAATTTCGAGTACCTTCGATGAGCAGGCCGAACGGCACGTGAAGGTCGCCAATATGGTGCTGGAAAAAGCCAAACGCATGGTTGAGTGCGGGCATGACGTAGTGATTTTACTGGACTCGATCACGCGCCTGGCACGGGCCTACAACACGGTGGTGCCATCGTCGGGCAAGATTCTGTCGGGCGGGGTAGATGCTAACGCGTTGCACAAACCCAAGCGGTTCTTCGGCGCGGCCCGCAACGTAGAAAATGGCGGGTCGCTGACAATCATCGCTACGGCCCTGATTGACACCGGCTCGAAAATGGACGAGGTGATTTTTGAGGAATTCAAAGGCACCGGTAACATGGAATTAGTACTCGACCGGAAACTCGCCAACAAACGAATTTACCCGGCTATGGACGTACTCACTTCCGGTACGCGCCGGGAAGATTTGCTGATGGACAAAGAAAGCCTGCAGCGCGTCTGGATTTTGCGGAAACACCTCTCAGACATGAACGCAACGGAAGCAATGGATTTTTTGCTCGACCGGATGAAAGGCACCCGCAACAACGAAGAATTTTTGATTTCGATGAATCGGTAGGTTTGTCTGAAACTACCCCCAACCCCCTATCCAGGGGGCTTTCACCCGGTAAACAGGGGCGAAAACCGTTGTTAATTCGCGACTAAAGCCCCCTGTGCAGGGGGTTGGGGGTAGTTTCAGGCAAATGCGAAGAAGTGGCCAGCCCCAATTACCCACGGGAAAGATGTTTAAGGCGAAAAAGCTGTGGCCGTATTAAAAAAAAACCCACCCCCAATATCAAAAACACCCCCGGGAGGTATTAGGGGGAGCCGG
>JBBRUV010000372.1:0-4547 GCA_038247465.1 Cytophagales bacterium | reverse complement strand
TAGTCAACCAATCCTAACGACTGCACCATTACTTGTTTATTTGGGTGGGTGTTCATTCTTTTACACAATACTGCCCGATTAACACCGTAAACCCCTGAAAACGTTCGATATGGCGCAACACAACGACACTGGCAAACTTGGCGAAGACCAGGCCGTAACCTACCTGCAAGGCAAAGGCTATCAGATTCTGGAACGCAACTACCGCCACCAACACGCCGAGATTGACCTCGTGGCGCAACACGGCAAAACGCTGGTATTTGTGGAGGTCAAGACGCGCAGCAATGTCAGCTTTGGCAACCCCGAAGAATTTGTGAACTACTCCAAAGCCAAGTTGGTGATGAAAGCCGCCGAGCATTACATCTTCGCCAAAGACTGGCAACACGATATCCGGTTCGACATTGTGGCCGTGACCCTGGCCGGGGGTGAAACGCGGATAAACCACGTTGAAGATGCGTTTTATTGACCCTGCCCCCTCCCCTGAAAACAGGGGAGGGAAAGAACGAAACTTATGCCAATTCTAATTCAGCAAAATCGGACAGGGTAATTTTTTCCAGAAACTGTTCTTCCAGCATTTCGGCCCAGGCGTTCATGTAGGCGATAACGTCGGCGCGATTGTTGTGTTTCAGGTGTTGGCGAATGTCGGTCGGGAAGCGCGACAGCACTTCTTTATCGGCCAGCCGTTCGAGGTTTTGCAGGTCTTCGATGGTCAGGCCCGCGCCGAGCATTTCGCTAATAACCAGATCAATGGGCATAAAGCTGGTGTCGCAGTAGCCTTCAACCTGCTCGCTCCAGTCACCGTAGCCCTGCATGGCATAGCGGTGAATGTCGTCTTTGGTGAGTTTGGTGAGTTCCTGAGCGAGGTTTCCGCAGTTGCAGCCGCCCATGTTGCCCCACTGATAATGTGCGCCGTTTTTTAGGCTCCGGGCGGTTCGGCGGAGGGCTTCGATGAGTTCGGGTGTTGGCCGTGCCATAGTCAGTTAGCAGTTAACAGTGATCAGTTATCAATGACCTTTGTGTGGGCGTAACGGGTTGTGAGTTGGTTTTGTTCGGTTGCGGGCGTTTGGGCAAAACTCATAGCTTTGTGATTTCGGTTCAGACCCATTCGCTCACTTTATAACGTATTTTACCTGTGAAGTTTACATGTATTCGTCCCCTTTTTGTGGGCTTTGCCAGTTTGTTTCTGATTGGCCTGACTGGTATTTCTGCCGCTTTTGCCCAAACCCCCGCCGACCGTGTTTTTTCTGCGGATAAACTCCTCGGTGATTTTCTGTTTATGCGCCACGCGCTCGAAGAAGGCCACCCCGCGCTGTATCGGTATCAGACACGAGACAGCGCCAACCGGGCCTTCGATGCCATTGAGCAGCAACTAAACCGACCAATGACCGAGTCAGAATTTCGGCGCCTGATTCATCCCGCCATCACCCGAATCGGTTGCGGCCACACCAGTTTGGAATACTCAAAACCGTTTGCAAAATGGCGTAAAAAACACCTAACCAAGCCCTTGCCAATTACTACGTTTCTGGCTACCGACAACCGGCTGTTTATCAGGGCCAACAACAGCATGAGTGCAGTGGCCGCGCCGGGTAGCGAAATTTTGCAGCTAAACGGTCAGCCAATTCGCGTTATTCAGGAGGGGATTTACAGCCGCGTGTCGTCTGATGGCTACAATGAAACGTTCAAGCGGTTGGTCGCTAACCTGCGTTTTGATCGGTATTTTCGGTACGTGACGGGCTACGAAGGTGATTCATTGGCCGTTACCATCCGCGATTCTCTGGAGACTGTTCATGACGTGCTGTTGCGGCTTAAACCCGTGAAGAAACTCAAGAAAGATACAACATCTACCCCGAAGCCGGGCGCGAAACTCACCAAACAGCAAAAGCCCCGGAAACGGACGCTCACCTTTTCGGAGCGCGATTCGACGGTGGCAGTGTTGACGCTGAACACGTTTTCGGGCGGGGGGCAGAATCGGTTTTTCCGGCGCAGTTTCCGAGATCTTACCCAAAAGCCGCGTATCAAAACCCTGGTTCTTGACCTGAGAACCAACGGTGGTGGCTCGTCGGATGCCTGTATCCGGCTGCTCCGGTATCTGATTGCTCACCCGTTTCAGCCTTACGCCGAGGGCGATGCTCCCCTGCGAAATGTATCGTTTAACAAACACCTGAACGAACGATTTGACCGATTTGTCGGGCGGCTCGTTGCCAACGTCAAAACACCGCAGGGAACCTACCGGCGACGGGGCGTAGGGAAAGTGTATCAGCCAATGGCAAGCGCCGGGTTTCGCGAGAAAATTTTCGTTTTAACGAGCGGCAATACCTTCTCGGCGGGGGCAATCACGGCTTCACTCCTGCAACTCAATGAGCGTGAACGTATTACGTTCATTGGCCGCGAAACGGGTGGTGGTCGCTACGGGTGCAGCGCATTCGTGACTCCCTTTCTGCGCCTGCCCGAAACCGGCGTAAGGCTCCGGTTTCCGCTCTATAAAATCTCGCTACCCGTCTCCGGCACCGACGAAGGCCGGGGTGTTATGCCTGATTTTCCGGTGGATTATACCATTCAGCAGGTCTTGAAAAAGACTGATCTGGATATGGAGAAGGCGTTGGAGTTGGTAAAATCACCGCACTAATTCCATCAAATCTTTGTCGTTCACCTCTTTACGGATATCGGCCATATCCAGAAACAGAGTGTAAATCCCGTCGAGTGTGAGTTTATCGTACCGAAAGCCGAGCAGTTCGAGCCGGTGTTTGAGGGCGTGCCGCCCGGAGCGGGCCGTTAGCACAATCATGGATTTATCAACGCCTACGTCGTGCGGGTTCATGATTTCGTAGTTCTCAGAGTGCTTCAAAAAGCCATCCTGATGAATGCCTGACGAATGGGCGAAGGCGTTGCGGCCCACGATGGCTTTGTTGGCTTGCACCGGCATTCGCATCAATCCCGACACGAGTTGACTCACCGGAAACAGCCGCGTGGCATCAATGCCGGTCTCGAAACCGAGTTCTTTATGCACTTTCAGGGCCATGACTACTTCTTCGAGCGAGGTGTTGCCCGCCCGTTCGCCGATGCCGTTCACGGTCACTTCTACCTGCCGCGCCCCGTTCATAATCCCGGCTAAGGTGTTGGCCGTTGCCAAACCAAGATCGTTATGGCAGTGAATCGAGATCGTGGCTTTATCCACGTTCGGTACATTATTGTATATGTATTTGATTTTTTCGCCGTATTCACCCGGCAGGCAGTATCCGGTCGTGTCAGGAATGTTGACCACCGTTGCCCCGGCTGAAATTACGGCTTCGGTCAGGCGACACAGAAAATCGAGGTCGGCGCGGCCTGCGTCTTCGGCATAAAATTCCACGTCGTCCACGTAGCTGCGGGCGTGTTTCACGGCATCAACGGCCTGTTCGAGAATGGCATCGCGGTTGCTGTTGAATTTGTTGCGGATATGGATATCCGACGAGCCAATACCGGTATGAATCCGGCCCCGTTTGGCGTATTTGAGGGCTTGCCCAGCCGCATCGATATCACCCCGAACAGCCCGGCTGAGGGCGCAGATAGTGGGATTGGTTACGGCTTTGCAGATGGCCTCGACCGACCGGAAATCGCCGGGGCTGGAAATCGGAAATCCCGCTTCGATAATATCCACGCCCATCCGTTCGAGTTCGAGCGCAACGATCACTTTCTCGTCGGTGGTCAGTTGGCAGCCCGGCACCTGCTCACCGTCGCGCAGGGTAGTATCGAATATATAAATGCGTTGGCTCATTGCGGGGTTTAGTTTACTGATTTTGAACACTTTGCGAGGTTTTCTATCGTGTTATTTAGGTCTTACACGAACAGAATCTTCGGTAACTGTAAAAAACGTATCATGGTTTATGATGATGTTTTCAGCAGCCAACAAACGACGAAGAACCGCTATTTTATTTTGGGAGGTCTCATCACTCAACCGCAGATAAATGACTCCTTCATGGGGCAAGCGGTTCTTAAAGATTAGTTCGCCAAAATCGCGGTCGTTGGTGATTACAATTCGCCGTTCAGCAACTGCTTTCGCCAACACGTCGGTATCTTTCCAACCAGGCGAACTCAACGAGACGGCATACACATCATGCTCCTGCTCAACGAGCCAAACAGCCACAGCAGAGCCTGTACATTCGTCTACCACAAACCGCATCAGGCTGCCTGTGCTAAGGGTACGAACGAATTATCAGCCAGAACCCGGTTTGCAAATAAGATACAAGCCTGAATATCCTCATGGGTAAGATAAGAATACTCATCCAGTATTGACTTCGGGCTTTCGCCATGTCCCATCAGATTCAAAATAAACTGGACTGACAGGCGTGTTCCCCGGATGACTGGTTTGCCTGCGAGTATTTCCGGGTTTAGTTCAATTCGCTCTAATAGCTGATTATCCTGCACGACAAAAAACGAGATGCTTTTAAAATTACAAAAAGTTTGCTAAAATTTTCTCCCCTATTGCACTGGTTCCTATCCGTTTATCGGCGGGCGTGGTGGCATCGGCAATGTCGCCGGTGCGGTAGCCCTGCCGCAGGGTTTGGGCAATG
>JBBRUV010000371.1:0-4553 GCA_038247465.1 Cytophagales bacterium | reverse complement strand
TCGAGTGCGGTTTTGGGTCGTTGAAATGCACCCAGAACCGCACTTTCTGACGCAGACGGTCGGTTTCGTTCGGGGGCGGGCAGTTGTTTTTTGTCTATTTTGCCGTTGGCATTAATGGGCAGTTTGTCGAGCCAGATAAACACGGCGGGCATCATGTAGGCGGGTAATTGTTGCTCAATCGTGTCCCGAACCAACCGGGTATTTTGCTCATGTCCCACCGATGCCACCAAATAAGCTACCAACTGCTTTTGGCCGATGGTATCATCCAGGGCCACTACAACAGCCTGCCCAACACCCGGTAGTTGCCGGAGTGTCACCTCAATCTCGCCCAACTCGATTCGGTGACCGCGAATCTTCACCTGATCGTCGCGCCGACCGCGATACTCAATAGTGCCGTCGGGCAGGATACGGGCCAGATCGCCGGTACGATAAACGCGCTGGGTGCGTCCGTTGGGCGTGGTGAGGGTGGTGAATTTTTCGGTGGTGAGTTCGGGCCGGTTCAGGTAGCCCATCGCCAGGCCATCACCTCCGATGCAGAGTTCGCCCGGTTCGCCGTCTGGCAAGAGCGTGAGTTGCTCATCGGTAATAAATACAACCGTGTTCCGAATTGGTTTGCCGATGGTAATGCGGGTGTCATCGGGCCGGATTCGGATGCTGGTGGCATAGATTGTGGTTTCTGTGGGGCCGTAGAAATTCCAGAGTTGGGCGCAGCAGGGCAGGAGATCCCGGGCCAAATCGAGGGGCAGGGCTTCGGCGGTCGAGATAATGCGAAGCCGGGAATTGCCACGCCAGCCCGCATCAAGCAACATCCGCCAAGTAGCGGGCGTGGCCTGCACAAACGTGATGGCTTCGGTACGCAGTAATTCGGCCAGGGCCGGGCCGTTGCGGGTCGTGTTGTCGTCCACAACCACCAGTTCGGCCCCAGAGATGAGCGGCAGATAGATCTCGGCCATCGCCACATCAAACGAGATCGTTGCCAGGGTCACTGTTTTGTCGGCATCGGTCAGGCCGGGTTGCTGCTGCATACTCAGTAATACATTCACCACGCTGCGATGGCTGATCTGCACACCTTTGGGCCTGCCGGTAGTGCCAGACGTGTACAACACATAGAGCAGCGTTTGCCCGGTTGCCATCAGGGGCAGGTTATGGCGTTGAAATTGGGGCAGAGTCGGCCATAAATCAGCCAGAATAAGTTCCTCGATGAGCAGGCCGGTCTTACCTGCATACAGTTCTGAAGTGAGCAGCACACGGCAGTCCGAGTCGGTCAGCATAAACGCAATTCGTTCGGCAGGAAACCGGGGGTCAACCGGCACATAAGCCGCGCCGGTTTTGATGATGGCAATCAGGCTGATAATCAGTTCCGGCGATCGGTCGAGTAGCAGCCCCACGCGGTGGCCCGGCTGCACGCCTGCGCCAATCAGTAGCCGGGCCAATTGGTTAGCCTGCTCGTTCAGGGCCTGATAGGTCAGTGTCCGGCTTCTGAACCGGACTGCTGTTTTATCGGGAAACAGCCGGGCCACGGCCTCCAGAACAGCCGGTAGTGATTGGTCAGGTGTTATCTCAAAATCGTTCATAACAGAATGGTATTGAGGGGGTTATTGGGTGTCTCGTTGCGGTTGCAAGGGCCGGGGTGCGGGTCTGGATTCGACCCGGACATCGGCCCGGCTGCGGGTTTCGATGTAATCACCACCCACGCGGTTCAGCACCGTGAGCAACGGCTGCGTTGGCACAACCCGCTGGTACAACGTTAGGAGTTGTTTCTCGGCCCGCGCCCAGGCACTCGACGCATCAATCACCAAAATAGACAACGCGCTGGCTTTGAGCAAAAATACCGGAATCTGGTTGCTAATCAGGGGGGGGAGTTCGAGCATAATGCGGTCATACTGCCGGGCATCAAACGCCTGATCGGCATCAATCAGGTACTCCATGCCGGTTACGTTCATAAAATCGGGCCTGATCGTGTACGGAAACAGGGTCACTCCGTTTTTGTATTCCCGGTTTTCTTTGCCCGTTTGCCGGGGGTAACAATAAGCCACCTGCTGGTCGGCATCGGCATAGAGCCGGTTGAGGCCGTTGATAACCCACGTTTTGCCCTGCTTGGGCCGGATGCTGAACAGGCTGATAATCGATGGGTAGGGGCGGGTGGTGTCTTGTGTGACTTCGATGTTGATAGCGTTCAGCAACTGCTCAAACATGGAGCGGGCCGCTAACCCGGCTTTGGAGAACACACGCGGGTTTTTGACCGTCGGAAACAGGGCTGTTATGGGCAGTCCGGTGAGCTGTTCGGCCTGCTCCGGTGAGCCGATCTGCTTGTTGAGCCAAAACCGCAACGCCGTAAGCAACAGGGCCAGAAACAGCCCAACGCCAACGCCGATGATGATTAACTGCGTCCGTTTGGAGGCAATGGGAGCGGCCGGAAAATCGGGTGCGTCCAAGATTTCCAACTGCCCGCCAACGGTCACGTCCTGCCGCCGGGTGCGCGATTGTTCGACTTGTTCCAACAGGCTCAGATACTCTTTTTCAGACAGGCTCAGGGCCCGCTCCAGCTCGCGCAATCGCGATGATAACGGGCTGTATTGTTGCGTTTTGGCTTCAAAGGCATCAATCCGGTTTTTGTAGAGTTTGAGCCGCGCCGATGATTCTTCAAACTCCACCTGTTTTGCCAAACGATCCGTTGCGATGGTGGCTTGCGGCACGGCATCACTGGTGTTGGCGGTGGCATCGTAGCGCTGTGCGCTGGTTTTTAACTCGTTAGCCGCCTGCGTAACAGCCGTCTGCAAGCGCGTGATCACAGGTTGAGACTGCCCGTAGGCGCGGGCGTTGGCTAATTTACGCTCGGCTTCGGTGAGTTTTTTCTGTTTTTCGGCCAGATCACTACCCGCCGTGCGGACGCTGCTTTGCTGGCCGGTGCGCTCGCTGAGGGCGTCCATGGCCGCTTTAGCCGCATTTCGGCGCATCAACTCTTCGTTGTATTCGTTCAGCAGGGCCTCCCGCGACGAGGCCACGTTCCGCGATTCTTCGCCAAAATCAAGTACCTGATTCTCGACATTGAAGTTGCGGAGGTTGGTTTCGGCGGCATCGAGGGCTTGCCGGGCCTGTTTCAGTTTGGCTTCGTAGTAGGTAACAACCGAGTTGGTTTCGGAGGTTTTGAAGAATGCATACCGTTTGTTGAGCACCTGAATGGCGTAATTGAGCGTTTGGCGGGCCACGGCGGGGTCATTGGCTTCGTAGTCCATGAGCAGCACATCGTTGGTGTTTTTGCGGGCCGACGCTTTGAGCTTGTCGGTCAGTAGGCGCACCGAATAATACGAATCAGACTTGATAAGCAGCGTTTTGACGGGGTTATCGCCGGGCATTTTGGCCAGGCTGTCAATAGCGGCCCGCGTCGCCGTCGAGTCGGTAGCACCACCCAGCAACCGGGCGCGAACGCCGGGCGTAATGGCCTGCCGGAGTTGCTGAAAAGCGGTGCCGCCCAGCACGATGCTGTCGGGTTGTTGCAACAGGAGGTGTTCGGTGAGCAGCCCGGAGCCGATTTGCAGCAGTGTTTCTTTAGAAAAGAGCGTTGTCAGGATGTTATCGAACGCGCTGGCCGATTGATCGGAGAAACTATTTTGTTTGTCGGTTAGCAAGGTATAACCCGATACCAAGCCGGTGTAGAGTGTGGCCTGTGATTTATAGGTTTTGGCTTCGTTGCGGGTTACATACCAGGCCGTGCCGCCGGTGATGACGGGCAGCAGGATAAACCAGAGCAGGTGTCGTTTCAGGAGGTTCAGAAACCCCTCGATGTTTAGTTTGTCCATGCTGATTATCTACGTTTTAACCGTTGCATCGGCACCCCCATCAGGGTCTCGAAGAAATACACATTTTTCAGAAACTCGCCTTTTATCTGCTCGGTAATGGCGCGGGTTTCGATGTAGCGGCTGTTGGCAGCAGCCAGGGCTTCGGGGGTGATGCGGCCTTTCTGATTTTCGGCTTCGGCAATCCGCAGGCTCGCGAGTGATGCCTGTTCGTCGGCAAGCCTGATTTTCAGGATTTGCTGGGCCGTAATCATGTCCTGATACACGGTAATGAGTTCGCGCCGAATCTGCATCCCGATTATGTCTTTCTGCACGATAGCGGCCCGTTGATTGCTGTATGCTTGCCGAAGGAGGTGTTTGCGCCCCACAATGTCGAAGAGCGAGATTCGTACATCAATGCCGGCCCGGAAGCCGTTGGCAATCTGCCCGATGGGGTCGCGGCTGGTGATTGGGCCACCCGTCGAGATGATGGATTGGTTGCCGCCCGAATAATTGACCGAAGCGCCGACGTTTTGTAGAATCTGAGCTTTGGTAACGTCGTAAGATGCGCTTAGTCCGTTTATGAGTTCGTTCTGATATTTGAGCAGGGGCGAATAAATTACGGCCACTTTCATGAGTTCGTCAAAGGGCAGCAGTTGGCCCGCAATGTCCTGATCTACATCGAGATACGAGGTGTCAGCGGACGAGCGACCCGGCCCCGACGTACCAAACGAAACCCGGTTTCGCAGCCCGCCTGATTGCCCGTAGCTAACCATA
>JBBRUV010000370.1:0-4555 GCA_038247465.1 Cytophagales bacterium | reverse complement strand
GTTGGTTCCGTAGGCGCGGGGGTGGGGCATGGCCGAGCCGAACGTTGCCACGCCCGCATCCGAAGCAACCATCGTGTTGGGGTAGCGCAAGATGGTTTCTACGTCCTGCTCCGACATCGTGTGATATACCATCTGCACCCGTTTCATACCGTTGCGGTCAATCAAATCCATCACCAATTCGGTCTCGCTGTCGGCGGTGGCAGGGCGGTTTAATTTCTGATTTATTTTGCTGATACTCATGCCGTTGTAAGTTGTGTCGGCGCGATAATTCGAGACCACGGCGTAGTCATAATCGGTGCGTCCGTTTTTGGCGAGACTCTCCAGCATTTCGGCCTTGATTTTGGCGCGGCTAACCGGGTCGCGGAAGCGGGCCTGTACGGTGCTGTCGCTGTCGGCCAAGGCCCACGACGGCACAATGCTTTGTAACGACGTACTCGATGCCGTGTACGGATATTGGTCAACCATCACGTCAACGCCGTCGCGTCGGGCCGCTTCCACCAACGCAATCGTTTCGACGCTGCTACCCCAAAGCGGTTTGCTGGCGACTTTGAAATGCGAAATCTCGACCGGAATCTGGGCTTCGCGGCCAATCTGAATTGCTTCCAGAATCGCTTTTTTGACTTCCTGCCCCTCGTTGCGGATGTGCGATGCATACACGCCCCCGTATTGCGCGGCTTTGCGGGCCAACCCAACCACTTCGGGCGTTTTGGCGTAGGTACCGGGCGTATAAATCAGGCCGGTTGACAGGCCAACGGCTCCGTCTTTCATAGCCTGTTCCACAAGCCGTTCCATCTCGGCCTGTTCGCGGGCGGTGGGTTCGCGGAAAGCGGTTTTTAGCACCCGCATCCTGACCGAGTTATGCCCAATCAGCGAGCCAAGGTTTAATGACATTCCGCCCCGGCGCAACGTGTCGAAATAGGCTTTCATGTTGATGTTCGAACCACCGCAGTTGCCTGTTATTAAGGTGGTTACGCCATCAAAAATAAAATTCGGCGCGTCGGGTTGTTCTTCCAAGTCAGTTTCTACGTGAGCGTGAACGTCAATAAAACCGGGGGCTACAATCTGGCCGTTGGCATCAATCACGCGCCGGGCTTCGGTGGACGCAATGGTACCAATTTTGACAATGCGCTCGGCAGCAATAGCGACATCGGCGCGTTGCCGGGCCTTGCCGGAACCGTCAATCACGCGGCCATTTTTGATAACAAGGTCGTATGTCTGGGCGAAGGCCGCACCGGAAAAGAGCAAGGTAAAGAGGAGGAGGAAGGCGTTTTTCATCGATATCTTGGGGAGAAGCCATAAAAATAGCGCGGAAACTGGTTTCCGCGCTATCAAATCAGTAATAATCGAGAACGGTTATGCCACCGCTTCTGCCACTACCTCGGCGTACGCATCGGTCGGGACGCACGAGCAAACCAGGTTCCGGTCGCCGTAGGCCGAATCAATCCGGCTCACGCTCGGCCAGAATTTCCGGTTCCGTACGGCGGGTAGCGGATAAACGGCTTTCTCGCGGCTATACGGACGGTTCCAGGTATCAGACAAGGCAACGGTGGCCGTGTGTGGCGCGTGTTTCAGCACGTTGTTCTGGCGGTCTGCCGCGCCGGTTTCTACCTCCCGAATTTCGTCGCGGATTGCCAGCATGGCATCACAAAAACGGTCGAGTTCGGGTTTCGATTCAGATTCGGTCGGCTCGATCATCATCGTGCCAGCCACCGGAAACGACACCGTTGGCGCGTGGAACCCGTAGTCCATCAGGCGTTTAGCGATGTCTTCGACCTCGATACCGGCGTTGGTTTTAAACGGACGGCAGTCAATAATCATTTCGTGGGCGGCCCGGCCGTTGGTGCCAGTATAGAGCGTATCGAAATGCCCGTCGAGCCGCGATTTAATGTAATTGGCGTTCAAAATGGCCCGTTTTGTGGCGTTAGTCAGCCCGTCGCCACCCATCATGGCGATGTAGGCGTATGAAATAGTCAGGATGCTGGCCGAGCCGTAGGGAGCCGCCGACACCGCACCGAAACCAGTTTGTCCGGTTGCCCCCTTCCCCGGTTTCGCTTCAGTAATATGGCCGGGTAAAAATTCGGCCAGATGCGCTACCACGCCGATTGGCCCCATGCCCGGCCCGCCCCCGCCGTGCGGAATGCAGAACGTTTTGTGCAGGTTCAGATGGCACACGTCGGCCCCGATAGCCGCCGGGGAAGTCAGCCCAACCTGGGCGTTCATGTTGGCCCCGTCCATGTATACCTGCCCGCCGTGCCGGTGAATCACGGCGCAGATTTCCTGAATACTCTCTTCAAAAACGCCGTGCGTGGATGGATACGTGACCATCAAGGCCGACAAGTTCGCGCTGTGTAGTTCGGCTTTGGTGCGGAGGTCGGTCACGTCAATATTGCCGCGTTCGTCGCAGTTCACGATCACGACTTTCATGCCCGCCATCACCGCGCTGGCTGGGTTAGTGCCGTGTGCCGATTGCGGAATCAGGGCCACATTGCGGTGGTTGTCGCCCCGGTTGAGGTGATAATTCCGAATCGTCATCAACCCGGCATATTCGCCTTGCGCGCCGGAGTTGGGTTGGAGAGACATGGCCGCAAAACCCGTAATCTCGCAAAGCCACGTGTGCAGGTCGGAAAAAATTTGCTGATAACCACCTGTTTGCGATTTTGGCGCGAAGGGGTGCATCCGGCCAAATTCGGGCCACGTTACCGGAATCATCTCGGCGGTGGCGTTGAGTTTCATGGTGCAACTGCCCAGCGCGATCATCGAATGAACTAGCGAGAGGTCTTTTTCTTCGAGCGATTTCAGGTAGCGCAACATCCCGTGTTCGGTGTGGTGGGTGTTGAAAACGGGGTGCGTCAAATACGGCGTTTGCCGAATCAGTCGTTCCGGCCACGTGATTTCGAGGGTGTCGGCAATGGCTTCGAGATCAACGTTTATGCCGAATAAGTCGAGCAGGTTGTCGACATCGGCCATTGTTTTGGTCTCGTCAAACGATACGCCGACGCGGGTTTCATCCCCGTAATAGCGCAGGTTAATTTCACTGGCGCGGGCCGATTTTTTCAGCGATTCTACATCATCAACGCGGATGGTGACGGTATCGAAAAAGTTCTCGGTCAGCACCTCGTGGCCTTTCCAGCGTAGGGCCGCAGCGAAGAGTTTGGTTAGCCCGTGCGTCCGTTCGGCAATGGCACGGAGCCGCTCCGGGCCATGATATACGGCGTAGCTACTGGCCATCACAGACAGCAAAACCTGCGCCGTGCAGATATTGCTCGTGGCTTTTTCGCGCCGGATGTGCTGCTCGCGGGTTTGCAGTGCCATTCGGAGGGCGGGGTTCCCCTCGGCATCAACAGAAACGCCAATCAGCCGGCCCGGAATCTGGCGTTTGTAGGCATCGCGGGTAGCAAAAAAAGCCGCGTGTGGCCCGCCGAAACCCATTGGTACGCCGAACCGCTGCGCCGAACCAACCACGACATCGGCACCCATCTCACCGGGAGCGGTGAGCATCGTTAGGGCCAGTAAATCGGTGGCAACGGCAACGGTGATGCCCAGTTCGTGGGCTGAGGCAATCAAATCGGTGTAATCAAATACCTCGCCGTCGGTGGCGGGGTATTGCAGCAACATGCCGAAGAGGTCAGGATTAGTGATGTCAACGTTGCGGTGGTCGCCAATCAACACAGTAATGTTAACGGGCGTGGCGCGGGTGATAATCAGGTCAATGGTTTGCGGGTGGCAATGTTCCGAAACGAAAAATGTGTTGGCCGTTTTTTTGCCGTTAGGCTTGGTAGCGTGCAACAGGTGCATGGCTTCGGCGGCTGCGGTTGCTTCGTCGAGAAGAGATGCGTTGGCGATGTCAAGCCCGGTCAAATCGCAGACAACGGTCTGAAAATTGAGCAATGCTTCGAGTCGCCCCTGCGCGATTTCGGCCTGATAGGGCGTGTAGGCGGTGTACCAGGCCGGATTTTCGAGGATATTCCGTAGAATCACATTCGGAGTGAGCGTATCGTAATAGCCCTGCCCGATGTATGACGTGAAGACCTTGTTCTGGCTGGCGAGTTTGCGAAAATCGGCCAGAAACTTGTGTTCGCCTTTGGGCGCGGGAAGGTCGAGCGGACTAGCTAACCGGATATTGGCGGGTACGGTTTGTTCGATCAGTTCGTCAATCGAATCAACGCCAACGGCGCGGAGCATTTCCTGGAAATCGGCATCAAACTGACCGTTATGACGGTCTTCAAAAAAATCGGTTTTTGAGAAGTTTATTTTCATTATTTGGCGAAGCGCGTGATTGAGACTGAACCCCAAAAATACGGCAAAAGTTATCGTTTGTGGCAAATTCCTTCCCTGCGCTTACCTTGCAATCATGAACCGTGACGACTCACTCTGGAAGGCCATTCTGGAAGATATTTTTGACGATTTTTTGCGCTTCTTTATCCCGAATGCCGATGACCTCTTCGACATCGAGCGGGGCTTCGAGTTTCTGGATAAAGAGCTGGAACAGCTATTCCCGGCTCAAGGCGACGAATTTAAGCCCAAGCACATTGATAAACTTTTGACACTCCCCTGC
>JBBRUV010000369.1:0-4573 GCA_038247465.1 Cytophagales bacterium | reverse complement strand
CGGTGCGGCTTGGGTAGAACCTGGAAGCCTTTCACCCCCGGCACACCACAAACCACGTCCATTGTCAGTTGATAAGTTGCTTTGACGGTGGCCCAAAAATCGACCCCAGTAAAGCCTTGATCAGCCAAAATCGTCTTCAACCGCGTGAACCGCTGCCCCACCTTGAAGAGCAATAAAGCCCCCGCCCGCTCACCAATATTGGCCGATGTGAGCCGTAAGGCCAGCACCAAACCCAGGACATCCACGATAATAAAGCGTTTGCGGCCCGTGAATTTTTTATTGCCGTCATAGCCTTTCAAGGCAGTCACCGACATGGTTTTAACCGATTGACTATCAATGAGTCCCAGGCTGGGCGAGGCCTCCCGCCCGGCTTGCAGGCGTACGTTTGTAACGAGTTTGTCATGGATTTGTCGAACCAGTCCCTGCTCAGACCACTGCCTGAAGTAATAGTAAACCAGCCGCCAATCGGGCAGATCATTGGGCATCATCCGCCACTGAATACCGCCCTTGACTACGTAGAGAATGGCATTGATGATGGTGCGGATGGAGTGCCTGCGTTTTCGTTGCCAGATTTTGGCGGGTAGCAAAAGTTTGATAGCTTGTCCCGGCGGGGAACCGCATTGAGCGTCGGTCAGATTGGTCGGGTAGATCATCAGGGTAGGTTTGTGCGTTTGCACTACAAAACTACCTGACCGGCTCTCACTTCTCGTGAAACTTTAAACAACCTCTTAGATGCCGGAACCGCGCCGGGGGGAGCCGGGAATCAGGGTTGGGACTCGCTGAGACTCTTCTCCCCGGCCGAAGCCTCCTCGTTACCCGGCTGGCTAATGCAACGACCAACGGGCATGAACGACACGGGTGAATTTTCCAGCCGGCAGCAGGTGGTCGATTACCTGACCAAATATGAAAGCCGGTATACATTACCCATTCAGCGACCGATCCGGGTCGAACGGGACACCGCCGTGGAGAATGGCTACGAAATTAGAATGGATCGGGGCATCTGGCACACCAGCGTCGTAGTTAATACGACCGGAACAGCCAGTCATCCGGTTCTCCCGCCTTATCCGGACCTGGCTGACTACACCGGAACACAGCTCCATTCGGCCCAGTACCGGTCGCCGGATGGGATGGCTGACCAGCGGGTGTTGATCGTGGGGGTGGCAATCCAGGTGTTCATATTCTGGCCGAAGTCTCGCGGGTTGCCCAAACCGTCTGGGCGACGCTCACCGAGCCAACGTTCCTGCCCGACGAGGTTGACGGGCGGGTATTATTTAGCCGGACAACCGAGCGCTATCGGACGTTACAGACCGGAGAAGTACCGACACCTACCGGTAATCTGGGTGACATTGTGATGGTGTCCGCCGTACCGAAACAACGCGGGTGCAGACCAGGCCATCGCCCAGTCGGTATTCGTACCGGGCAAACCCTATACCGAAGTGTTTTTTTACCGTCGTGTCGCTGCCCACCGACTGAAGCCTGGTTACCTGATAAACCAAAGCCAATCAACCCAACTTTGAGCACATTTGGGGACATGGTAATTATAAAATAAGTTACTGATTATTAAGGTTCTAAGGCAAACGACACGTAGCGATCTCCCGATTTTCGGCCCAGTTTACCACCCCCGCAGGCAATCACGACATACTGTTTGCCGCCTACCGAATAGGTGGTCGGACTGGCAAAGCCCGCAGCCGGCAGGGGTGCCTGCCAAAGGATTTTGCCTGTTTTTTTGTCGATAGCCCGCAGTTGGCTATCCCGGCTGGCAGCAATGAACAGCAGGCCGCTTCCCGTCACTAACGGTCCTCCGTAATTGTCGGTGCCGGTTGGAGCAATGCCTTTGGCAGTCAGTTCCGGGTATTCACCCAAAGGGACTTGCCAGCGGTGATCGCCGGTGTTGAGGTCAATAGCCGTTAACGTACCCCACGGTGGCGCACTCACCGGATAGCCATTGCTGTCGTACCAGCGATTGTAGCCGGTATGCTGATAAGGCAACCCGCCCTTTCTGGTACTGATAGGCTGGGCCGACGTTGTTTTATTTTGGAGAAAATCAATGATGGCGTTCCGTTCGGCTTCGGACAGGTGCGCAAAGGAAGGCATCATGCCCCGCCCTTTGGCCAGCACCTGATGCAGGGCATCGGTCGACAGCCGGGCCTCTACACCCAAGAGGGACGGATACGAACCGTCATGGTTGCCCCGGCGGTCCGCTCCGTGGCAGGCTTTACAATTCAGGGCGTATAAGTTTGCGCCCGTAACGGATGCCTTACCCGTGGTAGCCAGCGGTTGTTCGCTGGGGATCAGCGTCGAATAGCACGGGTTCTGCTTGGCCGGGATGTAAATCGTCCCGTCGGGATCGGTGGCCGCTCCGCCCCACTGCGCGCCACCATCCGTACCGGGAAAGAAAATGGTCATGGCCGAGTTGAGCGGAATGTAAGCGCTGCCCGTGCGGGCCTTTTTCAAACTGGCCACGATCTCGTCCCGGTTACCCGCCCACGGATTGATGTCTTTTTCAGTAAACGTCTGCCGGGTAAAGGGGGCTGGTTTGAGCGGAAAGGGTTGTGTGCGGCTGGGTTGCTCACCAGCTACACCGTCGGTTGCCACGGCTTTTTCGACCACCGGAAACAGCGGCTTACCCGTCACCCGGTCAAAGATAAATACCTGCCCCTGCTTGGTAATCTGCGCCACTGCATCAATACGTTTCCCCCCTTGAGTAACGGTCAACAGGTTGGGTGGCGCGGGCGGGTCACGGTCCCAGATGTCGTGGTGCACAAACTGAAAATGCCACAGCCGTTTGCCCGTGGCCGCATCTAAGGCCAGCAGGCAGTTGGCGTAGAGGTTATCGCCTTTCCGATTGCCGCCATAGAAATCAAACGCTGCCGAGCCAGTGGGTACGTAAACAATGCCGCGCTGCCGGTCGATGGCCATTCCCGCCCAGGCATTGGCTCCGCCCAGCCGTTCGCGCGGATTGGCCGGTGACCAGGTTGAATAACCCGGCTCACCGGGCTGGGGAATGGTGTGAAACGTCCATATTTTTTGGCCTGTCCGTACATCGTACGCCCGAATGTCGCCCAGCAGGGCCGTTTCTCCTTCCGAAACCCGTGCGCCAACAATGAGCAGGTTCTTATAAACGGTGTTGGGGGTGTTGGAGCGCACATACTGATCCGCACCGGGACGGGTGATGCCGGTCAGCAGATTAATACGACCGTTCTGGCCAAACCCGTTGATGACTGCTCCGGTGGCGGCATCCAGGGCGTAGAGCCAGTTGCCAACGCCAAAGAAAATGCGTCCGTCCGTTCCGTCGGTCCAGTAGGTTACCCCCCGGCTGGTGGTGCCCTCGGTATCGGGCAGATTGGTTTTCCAGCGTTCTTTCCCGGTGGCCGCATCAACCGCAAACGCCTGAGTATTGGCCGAAACACCGTGTAACCTGCCCCCAACGACAATGGGGTTGGACTGCATCTGGGTGCTGTTGCGAACCGAATCAGCCCCGCCCGATGCATAGGTCCAGGCTACCTTGAGCTGCTGTACGTTATCGGGCGTAATCTGATTGAGGGGCGAGTAATGACTGCGCCCGCCATCGCCATTATACTCGGCCCAATCGGTATCGGGAACCCGATTTTTCATCATCAGGCCGACCGATACCAGCCCGGCAAAAGCTATTAAAAGAAATCGTTGTCTGGTGTTTATAGTAGGCATACTGACTGCGGAAAATAGGCTGATTAGTGAGACGATAGTGTTAACTGTTGCTTATCCCGGAGCAATACCTGACTCAGTTCCCGATAGGGTAACCGTTGGGGTGATACGTTTCGATTAATGGCCAGAACAGCCGCCGTGGCTGCCGATTGCCCCAGAATCATAAACACCGGCTCCATCCGAATCGACCCGTAGGCAATGTGCGAACTCGACATACAGACCGGAACCAGCAGGTTGTTACACTCCGACTCCTTGGGTAAAATCGATCCGTAGGCAATGGAATACGGTTTGTTGGGGCGAACGCCAATATCCCCCTCATTCTGCACTGACCCCTCTTTTGTGACGAACCGCTGGGCATTGTGCGAATCCAGGGCGTAGGAACCCATCCCGATTGGGTTGGGAACTACGGTTTTGCCCAATGCGTCGGCCTCTTTCATCACAAATTCGCCAATCATGCGCCGGGCTTCGCGCACGTAAATTTGGTGCGGCCAGCCGCCATTGTCTGTGAATTCGTCTTTGGGCAGGCCCCATTGCTGCATTTTCTCGTGAACATCGGCTGGTACGTGGGAGTCATTTTGCAGGAAATACATCAGCCCTTTCTGGTACAACTCATGGTCTTTAATAATTGCCTTGCGCCGTTCGTAGGTGGCCTCCGGGTAGTCGTAATTTTTGCCGATGTAGTCGGTACTGAACGGGCCGTGATTATTAGTGTCAGTTTTACGGTTGGGAATCGGGTCGTACTTGTTGAACGTTTCAGTCCAGCCATTGGCGTACACCCGCGCCAGCAACTCATAACGGGCCGGGTCGTAACCGGCTGGTTTGGCGAAAGGAACACGATTGTCGGCATGGTTACTCAGGCACATTCGGAAGCAATAGGCCTGAATTTTGT
>JBBRUV010000368.1:0-4576 GCA_038247465.1 Cytophagales bacterium | reverse complement strand
TCACCTCGTCGCCCCCGCGTGGGCCATGTTCGGTTTCCCAGAGTTGATTGGTGGTTGGGTTCATGATTAATCCCTGCGGATTGCGGTGGCCGTAAGAGAAAATAGTGGTTGCCGCCGTGTTGCCGGGCAGCACCGGATTATCGGCAGGAACACCGCCACTGTCTGTCATGCGGTGAACTTTGCCCCACTCGGTTTTCACGTTCTGGCCGTTTTGGTTGGGAGCCGTTGCCCCGCCGTAGCTGCCCGACCCGCCTTCGCCCACGCTCAGATACAGCAGGTTGTTGCGGTCAAACTCGATGCGCCCGCCATAATGTCCCTGCCAGGTATTGGTGGCGGAGGTGCGAAAAATAGTCTCCGCACCGGCGACCTTATCAGCATTGATTTTGAAGCGAATCAGGTTGAGCTGCGTGGCCCGGCTACCCGACGGCGAACTTGAATACGCGGCATATACCCAGCCGTTGCTGGCATAGTTGGGATGTATCCGTAAATCCATCAGCCCGCCCTGCCCGGTGGTATTGATGTCGGTAGTCAGCCCCGTGATTTCGGTGGTTGTGCTGCCCGCGTGTCGGTAGAGTTTCCCACGTTTTTCGGTAAAGAGTAAATCGCCGTTGGGCAAAAAATCCATTCCCCAGATGATTTCGTAGCCGGTAACTATCGTTTTTGTGGTAATTGTTGGCTCACCGGCGGTGCCGACCGGGGTCGTAACGGGCGGGTTCGCTACAATACCGACTTCTTCTTTTTGGCGGCAGGCGGCAAACAGCGTAAGGGCTATCGCTATAAACAGTGCTATAAACAGAGTTGTCCGAATCAGGATTTTCATAGTCCCTTTGTTTGTTATGTCAATGCGTTTATAACGAAGTCATTTGTGGCTTTGTTACCTGTATGACCGGCCAATCAAAACCCCATTTCTGCCAATAGATTGGATTTCAGGGGCTTCACAAACAAAACGCCCAAATGTGGGGTAATTAACAGACTCAACGTACTCAATATTATGCTGCAATACGATAAATTATCGCTCAATATCCCCAACACCAATAAACCCCGCGTCGTGATTATCGGCGGAGGATTTGGCGGTATCAACCTCGCCAAGAGCCTGAAACGCGATGATGTGCAGGTAGTCTTGTTTGATAAACAGAACTACAATGCGTTTTGGCCCTTGCTGTATCAGGTGGCAACGGCGGGGCTCGAAGCCGATTCTATTGCCGAGCCGTTCCGAAAAGTATTCGACGGGTTCGATGATTTCCATTTCCGGCTCGTGCGCGTCACCAAAATTGACCCGGCGCAGAAAACCGTCTCAACGCTCATCGGCGATCTGCACTACGATTTTCTGGTGATTGCCACCGGCACCAAGTCTAACTACTTTGGTAATCAGCAGATTCAGCAGCATTCGTTTCCGCTCAAAACCATCCCCGACGCGCTCAACCTGCGCTCGCAACTGTTGCAGTGTTTTGAGCAGGCCAGTATCACAACCGATGCCGATGCCCGGCAGATGCTGCTCAATTTTGTGGTGGTGGGCGGTGGGCCAACGGGCGTAGAAACGGCAGGTTCGATTGCCGAAATGCGAAAACACGTGCTGCCAAATGATTATCCGGGGCTGGATTTCTCGAAGATGAACGTCTATCTCGTCGAAGGTCTCGACCGCATGCTGCCGTCGATGTCGCCCGAAGCCGGTGAGAAAGCCGGGGGTTATCTGAACGAACTGAACGTGATTGTGAAGACTAAAACAATGGTCGAAAGTTACGACGGCGAAACCGTGACGTTCAAAGGCGGGGAGCAGATCAAAACCCAAACCCTGATCTGGGCCGCTGGCGTAACGGGTGCCATGATTGATGGAATCCCGACCGAGACCATCGAAAAAGGCCGGATTTTGGTCAACGGGTTTAATCAGGTGCAGGGCTTCACCAACTTTTTTGCCATCGGAGACATTGCCGCCATGAAGTCAGAAAAATGGCCGAAAGGACACCCCGGCGTGGCTCAGCCCGCTATTCAGCAGGGCGACCACTTGGCCAAAAACATCCGCCACATTCTGAAAAACAAAGCCCTCGTGCCGTTTGAGTACTTCGACAAAGGCTCTTTGGCGATTGTGGGCCGGGGCCGCGCCGTTGCCGATTTACCGGGAAACATTCATCTCGGCGGTTTGCTGGCGTGGTTTGCGTGGCTGTTTATCCACATTGCGTATTTAGTTGGGTTCCGTAACAAACTGATTGTGTTTGCCAACTGGATGTACCGTTTCGTGACCTACGACCGGGGAACACGGCTGATTATCAGGCCCTTCATCAAAAAAGGCGACACCGTTGCCAACGAGTTGCTGATGCAGAACGAAGCGGGGTGATCCTATTTCTCCGCCACCGCATTCTTGCGGGTTTTGGCTTTTTGCAGTACCCACAGCCCTATTTTTTCGCCCATAATGGCGCCGTTGTCGATGGCTGATTTGTAGTGAATGCCGCCGTACAAGCGGCTGATTGATGCCTGTTGAGCCGCTTCCTTAAACGACTTAAATGACCGAACGCCATGGCCATACTGGTATTCTGTTGAGTCAATAAAAGCAATATTATCGCCCATCAACTGAGTCAGCACCGCTGCTGCCGCTGCCGTAATTGTACTGTGGCCGCTGGGGTATTCGGGGAAGGGTGGGGTTTGCAAAAACGGAGCCCACTTGGGGTCTAAGTCTTTGTTAATCACCGTTTCGGGCCGAACGGTTTTGCTCCGATATTTCTCGTCCCAGCACGCAATAAACCCATCGGCGAGGGCCAGCGAAGTCAGCACGTAGGCTTCAACGGTGGGCATCAGGGTCAGTTTTTGCTTGCGGGCAACGGTTTGGGTTATGGCTAACCAATGCCCGCCGGGAGTCATTTTTTTGGAGGCATACGACACGTGACCGGCCACGTTCATCACAAAAGCGTTATCGTCCCAGAAGTAGGCAATGTCGCGCTGTTCAGGCGTGAGCGATTTGCCCAGTTCATATACCTCGTTCACTTCTTTTTGATACGGACTACTCGCGGCCATCGAAAACGGAAACGGGCGGGGCGGCATAAACTGATTGCAGGTGTCTAAAGCCCAGCACCGGATTTTATTCCACTGCGGTTCGGCGGCATCCATGTAAGCCGGGGGCGTTGGCACCCACGTTCCGTCTTCGTTGGTGACGGTATGTTTAAAACCGCGCGTTTGCTTGTAGCTGTCTTTTGAGGCATAGTCGAGAATGTGTTTGGCAACGGCTTCTCCGTAGGCCATCGAGCGGTCATAAACCTCCGCTGGTACACCGTCTTTCTTGAATTGTTCGTAAAACGGCGGCTCAAACTCGTCGTAAAAATCCATCGAAAACGTCAGAGCGCGGGAAACATTCATAAATGCCCGGACGCTGGCCAACGGAAAACAATACTCTTTGCCGGGTTCGGGTTTTGGGCCGGGTGTGAAGCGTTTGGTTTTGCCCGCCAATGATTCGTAGCGGGCATCGAATGGTACAAGTGCTTCATAACCAGCGAGATTCGCGTAGGCATAAATCCGGCTGGCAACGGGGGGTGAAAAAATATCGTGAATCACTACCTGCGTCAGCTTATTCAGGGCCGCATTATAGCGTTCGGGGTTGGCGGCTTTTGCGTTGTATTCGGCGGGTGTAGCCGGGGGTTGGCAACCGGCCAGAATCAGCAACGCGAAGGCGGTGAGCAGCGAGCCGGTGAGCGAGTAATTGATACGAACTGTGTTCATGGTCAGGTAACGGGCCGCGCCGGATTTGTCATGGTATTGGGCTGGCGGCCAATGACAAAGTTACCGAATTATTGAGCCGGGGCAAATAGGGTTTTGTGATAAATATCGCGCACCGATAGCGTCAGCCCGTCAAGCACAACAACATCATCGAGCGCGGTGAAGCGGGTATCTAACCACTGCCCGGCTTTTTCGGTACGCAAAAATCAGCGCGTTACTACCCATCACGGCATAATCAGGCAAGTTGAAATAATGACGATTGAGCAAGTAAGTGAGCGTACTGACTAATACCTCATGCGGAATGCTGGCCTGCCCTGTAATAGAAATGATGGTTTGGTTGAGGTAAAAAATCGGATAATCCACCTCGTTGAGCAGGTCAATGTATTCGGCCCATGTAGCCTCAACCCGGAGCAGTTCGGGGCCTTTAGCGCGTTCGGCGACGGGGACGGGAATTTTGGGGGTGGCAACGGTTTCCATCATCAAAACTGATCAGATTTCTACAAAAATACCAAATACGATTGTTTCCCAGCCGCTTGGGTCTCTGTTTATCGCTGATGATTTTTCTCTACAAACGCTAGCTACCAACCTGAACGAATGATCGGTGGGTGTAAAAATCATAGCCGATGGAACAGGTCAGACCGAGAGGGGTTGTGGTGGGACGTGGGTAGGGTGATGGGAATTTTGAGGGTAACGGTTTGCAGCTACAAGAAGTTGGCGATTTCGAAGCACTAAACTGTCTGCCACCACAAAAGTTAATACGAAGCACAAAGCTTCATTTAACCACTGAACCGCCAATTTCTTGTAGGTGCTGTTATGCAACGTTTACTTTTCGTCTTCTTCTAAAATTTTCTTCTTTTCTTTTTCATACTCTTCT
>JBBRUV010000367.1:0-4602 GCA_038247465.1 Cytophagales bacterium | reverse complement strand
TTTGGCGGCACGGCGGGTCTGGTAAGCGTAGAAGACATGGTGGAGCAGATTTTTGGTGAAATTCAGGACGAATACGACACCAACGAAGACTGGGTAGAACGTCAGATTGATCCGCAGACGTGGCTGCTCTCGGCTCGTCATGAGATTGACTACCTCAACAAAAAGCATGGCTGGCAACTGCCCGAAGGTGATTATGATACCCTCGGCGGGCTGATTCTGGCCATTCATGAAGAACTCCCCACCGAAGGCGAGCAGATTACGTTGCCGCCCTTTACGTTCAGCATCGAAAGCATGGACGAAACCCGGATTGACACCGTGCAATTATCAATCATCGGTGAGCAATGACCAATTGCCATCGGAATTTGCTCATTGATAACTGCTCATTGAGAATGTTGACCCCGGCAGCAACTCCCGGCAAATAAACCACTCTCGTCAGGCACGGCTTCCGACACAAACACGCCCGCCGGCATGTTGTCCAAAATTGCGCGTAAGGTATCTGCCCGTTGACCGGCAGACGCATTGCCGGGTGGCTGAGTTGGCGGTAAAGCCATCTGTGCTACGGTTTAGATGCTGCCCGAATAAAATCGTCCACGATGGTTTCTAAAACGGGCATCGTTACGGTTCCCTGGGCCAGCAGCGCGTCATGAAATGCCCGAATATCAAATTTGGGACCAAGAGCAACTTCCGCTTTTTTGCGTAATTCTCTGATTTTCAGTTCACCGATTTTGTACGATAACGCCTGCCCCGGCCAGGCAATGTAGCGGTCGGTTTCGGTGCGGCACCCGTGCAGCGAGAGCGCGGTGTTGTCAGCCATGTACTGAATGGCGCGGTCGCGGCTCCAGCCGAAAACGTGCAGCCCGGTGTCGGTCACGAGTCGGCACGCCCGCCACATCTCATACGTCAGCCGCCCGAAATCGCTGTATGGGTCCTGATAAAAGCCCATTTCGCGGCCCAACCGTTCGGCATACAACGCCCAGCCTTCGCCAAACGCATTCACATACAGGCTCTGACGGAACTTTGGCAAATGCGTAAGTTCCTGAGTGAGTGACGTTTGCAGGTGATGGCCCGGCACGGCCTCGTGCAGCGTAAGCGATTCCAGCACATACAGCGGTCGGCTTTTGAGGTTGTAGGTATTGACCCAGTAAAACCCGGCGTTGCGGCTGCGGATAGATGCCCCGCTGTATCGCCCGATGGTGTATTTAGGCGCCAGATAATCCGGCACCGGAGCCACGCCAAACGGTTGCCGGGGCAATTTCCCGAAAAAAGCGGGCAGTTGAGCCTCCGCTTCCTTGGCCAGATAAGCCGCTTCTTTCAGCAAGTCTTTGGCCGTTTTGGGGTAGAAACGCGGGTCAGTTCGCAAAAAAGCCAGAAACTCGGCGAAGGTGCCGGTGAAGCCCGTCTTACGGATAAGCGTGTCCATCTCGGCCCGGATACGCGCCACCTCGCGCAAACCGAGGTCATGCACGGCGCGGGCGGTCAGGTTTTGGGTGCTGTAATACCGAACACGCTGCTCGTAATAAGCCACGCCGTCGGGCCAGTTTGATACACCAGTTTTGGTGGGCGCGTTTGGCAGGTATTCGGTATCAAAAAACGTTTTCACGAGTTGATACCCCGCCACCACGCTATCCTGAATCACGCGCCGGGCGGCAGTCCGCAGCCGGGCCGTGTCGGTGGCCGCGAGTGTGGCCGGGAGCCGTTCCATGGGCATCCAGAAAATGCTTTGCTCCACGTTTTTGACGATGTGCGGGTCGTAGGTTGATTCATAGCCTTCCAGAATAACCTTAGGCTGGGCAATACCGATGGCCAAACCCCGGCGCATCAGAGCGAGATGCTGCCGGACAAACTGCGGAAACGCCCGCAGTTTGTGCAGGTACGCTTCGGCTTCGGCCAGGTTGCCGGGGCGGGTGCTGCTCTGGCTGGCAAAACTGATATGAAAGCCGTCGTCGGCCAGAATCGGGTTCAGGTGCGTTTTATACTGGTATTCGGCCACTTCGTTATCCAGCACAAACCGCAGCAGATCGCGGGTAACGCGGTCTTCGGGCAAGAGCATTTGCGTATCCAGCGCGTCGAGCTGGCGGAGTTTATCGGCGGCAAAATCGGCCCGGCGTTTAAAATCGGCCTCGGCGTAGGAACCGAGTGGATTCGCGGTTTGAGCCGTTGGCTGACGCGGAGATTCGGTTTCGTCGAACGTTTGCCAGGCCGTAACAATCACCGACAATTGACCGGGTGTGGTGGTTTGGGCAACGGCGACAGAAGCCGTAAACAGGAAGAGAAGCAGTAATTTCATGGCAAATTCGGGATGAATGGTTTTTGCTCGTCGTCTGTTGCCAGAACGCAACGAAGCTACTGATTTTACCCATCAGAACCAGCACCCGTTAATCAAACCCCCGGACTCAGACCCGCCAATGAACCTGTTTTTCATCGCGTTAATGTTTTACACGCGCCTGCCCGTTCCGGCCAATATCGGCCATAACGGCACCGCGTTGAGCCGGGCCACTCAGTTTTTTCCGCTCATCGGCTGGATTATCGGCGGTACCGGCGCGGCCACGCTTTGGGTAAGTTCGTTGGTTTTCTCGCCCGAATTAGCCGTTCTGTTGAGCATGATTGCTACCATCTATGCCACCGGGGCTTTTCATGAAGATGGCTTTGCCGATATGTGCGACGGTTTCGGCGGGGGCTGGACAAAAGTTCAGATTCTGACCATCATGAAAGACAGTCGGCTCGGCACCTACGGCGTAACGGGCTTAGGCTTGCTATTGGCCGTGAAATTCTTTTCATTAATTAATCTCTTGATTTTGAGTGAAGTAGGGTTGATTCTGGCCCTGCAATACGTGACTGCCCACAGCCTGAGCCGGTTTGTGGCCGCCACCGTGATTGCCGCGCTGCCCTACGCCCGCGAGGATTTAGACGCAAAAGCAAAGCCCGTTGCACAGGGAATCTCGACCGCGCAGTTGGCCGTTGCGGGCGTATTTGGCCTGATTCCGTTGCTGGCATTGGTGGTCTTCACAACCAACATTTGGTGGTTATTGGTCTTGCCGGTGGTTGCCGCCGTGCGCTGGCGGCTGGTGTGGCTGTTCCGCAAAAAACTCGGCGGCTACACCGGCGACTGCCTCGGTGCCACCCAACAATTGGTTGAAATAGCAATTTATCTGACGATGATTATCAGCATACGACTTTGAACATTTACCTCATCCGCCATACCGAAGTCGCCGTTGGCCGGGCAATCTGCTACGGCAGTTCAGACGTTGCCCTGGCCGACAACTACCCCGAACAACGCGACCGGCTCCGGCAACACCTGCCCGCCGACCCCCCGGCCCTGATTTTCAGCAGTCCGCTCACCCGGTGCCGAACATTAGCCGAAGAACTGGCCGCGAGCCACGCCACGCCTGCCGACGTGGTTTTATATGATGACCGGCTTCGCGAGTATCACTTTGGCGATTGGGAAAACCAACCCTGGGCTACCCTCGACCAGGCCGCGCTGGATGTCTGGATGGCTGATTTTGTGCATAACCCGCCCCCGAATGGCGAAACGTTTTTGCAGGTTTACGAGCGCGTCGGGGCGTTTTGGCAGGAGCAGATTGTACCGTTGGCAACGCAGCTAACGGGCCACGAATCAGCCTACATTGTGGCGCATGGTGGCGTAATTCGGGCTTTGCTGTGTTTGTTTATGGAAGTACCTTTGCAAAACGCCTACCGCCTGAGTTTAGACTACGGCGCGGTCTCGAAACTGACTACCAACGGGCATTTTTACACGATTCAATTTATCAACCGATAGTAAATCGTTTAACGTATAAAAATAAATGCCTAAGGTTGCAAAACGGTCGGGCGTTAAACGTTGAACTTTAAACTTTAAACGACTTCATGAAACTCCGTCTCCTTTCCCTCTCGATTATTGTTCTTGGTGCGGCTCTGTTCCGGCTTATTCCGCATTGGCCCAATTTTACGCCCATTGCCGCCATCGCCTTGTTTGGCGCGGCTCATTTCGAGCGGAAATGGCTTGGTTTGGCCGTACCCGTTGCCGCCATGCTGTTAAGCGATGCCATCATCGGTTTTCACGGGTCAATGGGGGCCGTTTATGCTGCTTTCGGGCTGACGTGGTTGCTGGGATTATACGCCCTGCGCCAGCCGACTGCCGCCAAAATTGCCGGGGCTGCACTGGCATCGTCGGTGCTGTTTTTCCTGATTACTAACTTCGCCGTGTGGTTTGGCAGTACGTTTTATCCGCAAACGCCAGCCGGATTAGTGGGTTGCTACCTGGCGGGATTGGCGTTCTACAACGGTCAATCGTTTTTCCTGAACGGCGTGGCTGGCGATCTCTTTTTCAGCGGCCTGCTCTTCGGCGGTTACGCATTGTTGCAACAACGGTTTGTTAGGTTGCGGACGGCGCAGGCATAGGGTTGAAACGATACACCTCGATTTCCCCGGTCCAATTGTCAATTTTATCCACTCCCTATCGAAACAGGAAGACGTTTTTGCTCGTGAAGCAATTGAAGAAAAAGTAATTCGGGAAAAACAAAAAAATCGTCATCTCCTGCTGATCAAAGGATGAGGTTGTCTAATTTTCCCGCACACAAAACTCTCTTAATTTTGTGTGCCTATGGA
>JBBRUV010000366.1:0-4654 GCA_038247465.1 Cytophagales bacterium | reverse complement strand
TTCACTGATAACTGTTCACTGAATGACTGAATACCTGGCCGATGCCCTCCGAAAAGCCGCGTCGTTTTGCGCTTATCAGGAACGAACCCAGCAGGAAGTACGAGACCGATTGGCGGCCTGGGACATCGCCAGCGACGATGCCGAAGAAATCATTGCCGAACTCATCGGGCAGAATTACCTCAACGAAGAACGCTTTGCCAAAACATTTGCCGGCGGGAAATTCAGGGTTAAAGGCTGGGGGAAACGTAAAATTCAGCAGCACCTCAAACAGCGCGGCATCAGCGGCCACAACCTCAATCAGGCGATGGCCGAGATCGCGCCGACCGATTACCGAGCCACCCTCACCGATCTCTTAGACAAGAAACGTCGGATGCTGCGCGATGATAACCCGTTGGTAATCAAGCAGAAATTAGTGCGCTACGCCCTGAGCAAAGGCTATGAATCGGAGCTAATTTTTTCGGTGCTGAGGGCCGAGGATGTGGAGTGATTTATTGCTTGTCACGTTGTTTTGTACGCTCATCGTCCCTGATTTCGTCAATCAGCCGAAATAATTGAGCCGTGTCTGTTTTGGCGAGGTACGCATTCATTTCGGCCAACTTCTGCTGGGAGGGCGACAGTTTTTTAGTCACCACAGGACTGACTATGTCTGCCTTTTCGTTGGTTTTTTCCATTAAATTATTGCTTTAAGAAAATGAAGAATTTGTCATACGCCGTATTTGGCCGAAACGCTTCGATATGTTTTTCGCCGATACCACCAAACACTACGAAACGTTGCTGAATCAGGGGTAATTCGCGGCCAATAACAATCCGATATGGACGCGTTCTGCGAGCATTACTGCCAGTAAACACAACAATTCTATCTGGAAATTTGGTCAGAAAACTGCCAATTATTCGAATAGCAGTAGCTAAAACGGTTTGCAGGTCATCATTGTTGGTAACGCTTGAATCACTTTCTTCGCCATCTTCCAGTAAATCTAATAAAGCCAGATTGTAGATTCGCGGCAAGGCTGTCTCGGTGAATTTTACGATCTTTTTGACACCTTTTAAATCGCTTACGCTCTCGAAGTTGTAACAAATCTCGACCAGTTGGGCAGAAAATAAATAAGGTGTTTCGGTCATATTACGGCGGAACGGTAGATAAAAGTAGTCAAATAAAGTAGTGTATAAGCTACTGATAAATAGGACCATGATTTCCGTTATTCTCCTCAATTACAACTCCAGCCGCTTCACGCTTAATTGCGTAGATTCGATTATTGAAAAAACGCAGTCAGCTGATTATGAGGTTGTTGTGGTTGATAATAATTCTGCCCCTGACGATTTTTCTGCTCTGTTGCCCCTCGCGCAACTTCCGCGCCT
Organism: Cytophagales bacterium; assembly: GCA_038247465.1. Taxonomy (GTDB): domain Bacteria; phylum Bacteroidota; class Bacteroidia; order Cytophagales; family Spirosomataceae; genus JBBRNH01. The sequence goes on along the minus strand of JBBRUV010000366.1, from coordinate 3,298 downwards.
GACCCTCGTGCAGAGTCGGCTGAACCTCGGTTTTGCGGGTGGCCTTATGCTCGGCGTGCAACACGCCAATCCCCGCGCCGATTTTTATTATTTCCTGAATAACGATACCCTGCTCCGCACCGACGTACTGGCTCAACTCTCTGATTTTCTGAACCAAAACCCCGGCGCGGGTCTGTGCGGAGCGCAAATGTTTGATGGCGACGGCCGGCAGCAGCAATCGTTTTTTTACCTGCCAACGGTGACGAGTAAACTGCTTGGGCATGGGGTGGCGCGGTTGTTTCGGCCCGGCGCGTATCCGTCAGCCAAACAGACCTATACCAAGCCGGTGCCGGTGCCGGTGATTGCGGGTAGCACATTGTTTTGCCGGGCCACCGCTTTTAATACTGTTGGCGGGTTTGATACGGCGCATTTTCTGTATTACGAAGAAGAAAGTCTCTCAAAACAATTTGCGTTAGCGGGTTGGTCGGCTTGGTTTGTGCCGCAGGCCGAGTTTACGCACTTCACCGGCCAAAGCACCCGGTACAATTTCGACGTTGAGAAAGAATATTACATCTCTATTTTTCACTACTTCCGCCGGTTTCATTCGTGGCCGGAGCGGGCCTTATTTCGGCTGTATTACACGATCAAAAACGCTAAAAAACTGTTCAGAGACCCGATTTTTGGCCGATTGGCGTGGTTTATCCTGCGTGGAAGCCCCATGAACGAGAGTTTGCGGTATCGGCAAACGGTGCGATAAATCAACTTCTGACCAACCCTTTCTCGCGCAGAAAATCATTGGTCATCACCGTTTTTTCGGGATGCAGCACCACCTGTTTCAGCACTTCGCAGATAAATAAATCATGGTCACCCGCCGGAACACTGCTCACGACCCGGCATTGGGCATAGCCGACGGCTTCGGTCAGGTAGGGGCAACCGCGCTCGTCGAGGACGTAGGGTAGGTTTTTGAATTTGTTAATGTCACGCCCGGTTTGGCGACCCAATTTGCGGATGAGTGCGGTTTGGTCAGTAGCCAACAAGTTGACATTCAGTATGTTTGATTCCCGAACGAGTTCAATCGTGTAATCAATCTGGTAGAGGGCAATGGCCAGCATTTTGCCGCCAAGAGCCGTTTGCATCACCCACGTAGCAATGTTGGCGTTCATGCGGCCATCGGCGGTGGCAGTGCTGATGCTATGAACATCGTAGTTTTTGTATTTGAGCAGGCGTTTCATTCCGGTGGTCAGTGGCAAGTGATACGTGATTAGTTTTACAGCGAACAAAGCCGCGCAAGGTTCTGTTTTCAAGTAGGCTAAACTAGCCACCAACCAGCCCCCTCGGACCAATGAAATCATTCGACATACCCGCATATTACCGCAGCCGGATTATCACGCCGTTGAAAGAATTTCGGCGCAAAGCCGACAAACTCAAACGCGATCACTCGCCGACAGTGCTCGATTTCGGGCCGGTGCGGTTTTTGATTGCCCGGCACTTTGGGTTCTGCTACGGAGTCGAAAACGCGGTTGAAATTGCTTACAAAGCCATTGTCGAAAACCCCGACAAACGGATTTTTCTGTTGAGCGAAATAATTCATAACCCCGACGTAAACGCTGACCTGCTGGGCCGGGGCGTTCGATTTTTACTGGATACATCGGGCAATCAACTAATTGACTGGCAGGAGCTTACGCCCGAAGACGTGGTGATTATTCCGGCTTTTGGTACGACTGTTGAAACGCATAAAAAACTGACTGATATTGGCCTGAACGTCGAAAAATACGATACCACCTGCCCCTTTGTCGAGAAAGTATGGAACAAGGCCACGCAAATTGGCAAGCTGAACTATACGGTGGTGGTACATGGCAAACCAACCCACGAAGAAACCCGCGCTACGTTTTCGCACAGCAAAGAAACCACGCCAACGGTTGTCGTAAAAAATATGGCGCAAGCCGAGCGATTGGCCGGATACATCACCAATGAACTCCCCCGTGAGCAGTTTTTTACCGAGTTCGTTAACCAATATTCCGACGGTTTCGACCCCGCCCACGACCTGGCACGGATTGGCGTGGTGAACCAAACCACTATGTTAGCTTCTGACACCCAGGGAATTGCTGATTATTTGAAACAGGTGATGATTCGGCATTATGGCCTGACCGATGCCACAATTGACAGCCACTTTGCCAGCACCCGCGACACGCTTTGCTACGCCACCAACGATAATCAGGATGCGACCTACGCACTACTTGAAGCCCCGGCAGATTTAGCGGTGGTGGCTGGCGGGTATAATTCCTCAAACACGTCGCACTTAGTTGAACTCTGCGCCCAAAAGCTACCGACGTATTTTATCGAATCAGAGCAAAAAATCCTGTCAGAGCGGCTCATTCGTCATTTTGATCTGCACACCAAAGAAGAGACTGTAACCGACAATTTTTTGCCCCCCCAACGTCCACTAACCATCATGCTCACTTGCGGAGCCTCGTGCCCCGATGCCGTTGTAGAAGGCATCCTGCTGAAACTGGTCAGCTATTTCCCTGATGCAAAATCAGCCGATGAGGTGATTGCTAATTTTGTATAACAAAACCTCTTGCTAAAGGGGCAATGGATTTTAAACCCGGTTAGAGAAACCTTTTGCCCTCTGCTTTAGCCCTATCTCACTCGCACAACAACCGCCCTGCTCTCGTTGTGCAGCCGATCCAGAGCAGTTACGGCGTAGGTATAGCGTTTTTTGGGATCGGCGGTGCGGTCGGTGAATTGAGTCACGGCCCGGTTCCAGGGCGAAACCGTGAGCATATTACGTGGGTCGGCCAGGTTAACCGTCGCCCGGCGGCCTTCTACCCGATAAATGGTAAAACACCGGGCCGTGTTGCCGTCAATAGCGGGCAAACCCGATCGCCACGTGATGGTATTGCCGCCCGGAACAATTGTCAGCGTCAGGTTTTGCACCGGCAGCGGTGGTAGGCTGTCTATCCAGGGCATTTGCGGCACTAATGCGGGCAACCGATACGCACCCGTCTGCAATGAATCACGAATACCTAACGGGTTCGCTACCAGCGACTTTGCTGAAAAATAAACGCTGCCCAGTACGGGTTGTTTGTTTGATAACGAGGCCGTTTCTGACACCTGCCGGTTATAGCGCACCTGCGTTGCCATCTGCGCCGGGTCTCGCCAGGTGGCATCGCGCTCACGGGGGTTGCCCACGCGGTAGGCTCCATGCCCGATGTACAGGTGCGCCCGGCCACAGTTTTGCTGCCACCAGTCAACCATTGTGCGGTAAGGAACGCGGTCAAACTCGGTGGTGAAATAAATCTGCGGCACTATATAATCT
>JBBRUV010000365.1:0-4654 GCA_038247465.1 Cytophagales bacterium | reverse complement strand
TAACTCCCCGCGAGATGTTACGTTTGCAAGGCTTTCCTGAAGATTTTAAGATCGCGGTGAATTATCAAGCCATGCGGAAGCTTACCGGGAACAGTGTTGCGGTATCGGTTATGAAAGCAGTAGCTAAACAAATGATGTTAGCAATTGAGTCAGGAGTTATCAGAAAGCGTATGAAGCAATTATCACTCTTAGAATCCTTTGTATGAGTGTAAAATTAACCAAAGCTGCCTTAGACAGTCTCATAGACAAGAGCCGAGTGCATCTTTACAAACCAATTCAAATCGCCGAAATTCTATATCGGGATAGGGTTCAGGGAGATATAAAGCTCGAGAACTTGGAATCCTATCGCAATGCCTCTAAATCATGGCCAAATATAGTCACTGAGCGATTTGTTGGCCGGATTAGCAACTCTTCGGCTCGTTATCAAGATGATGTCTTTAACGAAAATGCAATACCACCTCGAATAATTGCAGAATTAGGCGTAGAAAATCGGCTTAAAGAAGGGGTCGTTGAGACTTACATATACCGACGTTTTTCAGAGCGATTCTCACAAATGTCGTCTGCGCTTGACTATTGTACTGCTCACGATTGTAATACGTTTAATGTCAATGAATTTCTTGATTTGTTTTGGCACAATCCGGGACTTCGACGAAGTATTGATAAGATTTACGAGATTGTAGTATACGCTCTGTTTTCTATTCTTGTTGAAAGAATAGGTGTAAAAATCACGATTGGTAGTGAGGGGGAGAAAGCAACCATTTTAGAAGAATTTGCTGATTTTACTGAAGCTGTCACAGGGCTTCCTATTGGTAAATCATCAATAACACTTCCCGCCAAAATTTACCGTGTTGGATTGACCAATGCAGCAGATAGGGGTTTGGATATGTATGCTAATTACGGAATGGCTATACAAATCAAACACTTGACATTAAAACCAGAATTGGCGAAAAACATTGTTGGATCAATTACCGCCGATAGAATTGTCATTGTTTGTATAGACGCTGAACAAGAGGTTATTACTTCTTTACTCAGTCAGATTGGTTGGCAATCCCGCATCCAAAGTATTGTCACGCAAAGCCAGCTTGTTAATTGGTACGGAAGGGCGTTAAGAGGAATATTCAGCGCGGAAATTGGTAGTGCTGTTTTGGCAATCTTGAAAGAACAAATTCTCGCGGAATTTCCTGCATCGGACAATGGCAATTTTAAAGCATTTTACGAAGGAAGAAATTATCACCTGCGGACAGACATAGATTGGATGTAATTCCATATTTTACACTTCTCTTAAAATGCTCGAAATCAGAAATATATCCAAAACCTTCGGCGACCGAAAAATCCTGGACGATGTGAGCGGTATCTTCCGCCCCGGCGATACCAGCCTGATTATCGGCGGCAGCGGAACCGGCAAAAGTGTGTTGCTCAAGTGCATGATTGGCCTTATTAAACCCGAAGCCGGGCAGGTACTTTACGATGGCCGCGAGTTTCTGGATGCCGACAAAGACACGCTCAAAGCCATCAGGCGCGAGATGGGCGTACTGTTTCAGGGGTCGGCCCTGTTCGATTCTAAAAACGTGCTGGACAACGTGCGTTTCCCCCTCGACATGCTGACCGATATGGGCGACGAAGAAAAACGGGATCGCGCCGAGTTTTGCCTGCAACGGGTTGGGTTAGAGAATGTTGGTGACCAGATGCCGTCTGAAATTTCGGGCGGGATGAAAAAACGGGTCGGTATTGCACGGGCCATCGTGATGAACCCCAAGTTCCTGTTCTGCGACGAACCCAATTCCGGCCTCGACCCGCTCACATCCATCAAAATTGATCAGCTCATCAAAGAAATTACCGACGAATTTCTGATGACAACCATCGTGATTACGCACGATATGAACTCGATGATGGAGATTGGCGAGAAAATTCTGTTTCTCTACAAAGGCCAAAAACTCTGGGAGGGAGACAACACCACCATTACCCACTCAGACGTAAAAGAACTCAACGAGTTTATTTACGCCAATAAGTTGCTGCGGGAAGTGAATCAATAAGGAAATTGTCGCGACGGTATTCTGCTGTTGGAAGCTCCTCACAACGCTTTCATAAACGCCACCAACGCCCGCTTTTCCGGTACCGCTAAGTTGAGTTTACCTGTTTGTTAAGCCTTGTTGCCACCCCTATCCCGCCGTTTTGCGTATTTTCGCCAAATTATTGACCACTGAATGGAGCGTTTTACTGGCCTGATTGGCATCGTTTTAATACTGGGCATCGCGTTTTTGATGTCGAATAACCGAAAGGCCATCAACTACCGCACCGTTGGCGTGGGGCTGCTTCTGCAATTTGGATTGGCCGTTTTTGTACTGAAAACACCCATCGGGCAGCAGATTTTCCGCACATTAGGCGCATTGGTCGAGGGATTATTACGGAAAGCCGATGCCGGGGCCGAATTCGTGTTCTCGCCCCTGGTGAAAACCGACGTACTGTCGAAGGCGTTTGGCCCGGCCAACAGCTTTATTTTCTTTTTCAAGATTATCCCGACCATCATTTTTGTGGCCGTTCTGGTAAACATGGCCTATCACCTCGGCATCATGCAGCGCATTGTGGCGGTGATGGCGCGGGGCATGAAATGGCTCATGGGCGTGAGCGGGGCCGAAGCCCTGAGCAACGTGGCGAGTACGTTTGTGGGGCAGGTTGAAGCGCAGATTATGGTGAAGCCATACCTCAAAACCATGACCAAATCTGAGCTAATGGCTTCGATGTCAGGGAGTTTTGCTTGTATTGCTGGTGGCGTTTTAGCAACGTATGTGGCCCTCGGCGTACCGGCTCCGTATCTGTTGGCGGCCAGTATTATGGCTGCGCCGGGAGCGTTGGTCATCTCAAAGATCGTGTATCCTGAAACAGAAAAGTCAGAAACAGAAGGCGTAGTGAAAGTCGAAATCAAGAAAAACCACGCCAACCTGCTCGATGCCATTGCCGCCGGAGCCAGCGAGGGTCTGAAAGTGGGCTTCAACGTGATTGCCATGCTGATTGGGTTTATCGCCCTCATCGCCCTGATTAACAGCATCCTGTTCAGAATCGGGTATTACGGATTCTCGATTGATTACCTGAGCCTGAATTTTTTGCTGGGCCGCGTGTTTTCGGCATTTGCGTGGGCGATGGGTGTGCCGGGCAAAGATATCCAAACGGCGGGGGCGTTAATGGGGACTAAAATGGTGGTAAATGAGTTTGTGGCATACCTCGACCTGGTGAAAATCAAGGATACGCTCGACCCCAAAACGGTGGCTATTGTGAGTTTCGCGCTGTGCGGCTTTGCCAATTTTTCGTCCATCGCCATTCAGGTGGGCGGCATCGGTGAGTTAGCCCCGTCTCGCCGGAGTGATCTGGCAAAACTCGGTTTCAAAGCCCTGATTTGCGGCACATTAGCCAGTTATATGTCGGCCACGCTGGCCGGATTACTGTTGTAAACGTTCAAGCAGGGCGGCCGTGCCGTTCGTGGTTATGCATCACACGAACTACAAACCACAAACAAATTATGCTCTACGATAACCATAATCGCCCGATTTCGTACCTGCGGCTGGCCGTTACTGACCGCTGCAACCTGCGTTGCTTTTACTGTATGCCCGAAGAAGGTGTAAAGTATCTGCCTAAGCGTCAGTTGCTTACATATGAAGAAATGGAGCGGGTTGTCCGCATTCTGGCCGCTCTGGGAGTCTCAAAAATCAGAATCACGGGCGGGGAGCCATTCGTTCGGAATGACCTGATGGGCTTTATGCGCCGGCTGTCTGAAACGCCCGGCGTTCGGGAAATTGGCCTGACTACCAACGGCGTACTTACTGCCCCGCACATCCCCGAATTGGTGGAACTGGGCATAAAATCGGTAAATCTCAGCATTGATACCCTCAACCGGGAGCGGTTTCACCAGATCACCCGGCGCGACGAACTGCCCGCCGTGCTGAAAACGCTGGACGAGTTGCTAAAACACGGCATCTTCGTGAAAATCAACGCGGTAGTGATGGATGGTCAAAACACCGAAGACCTTATACCACTTGCCGAACTCACCCGCCACCACCCGATTTCGATGCGGTTTATCGAAGAAATGCCCTTCAACGGCGAAGGCACCCATTACCCGGTGCTAAACTGGACGTACCGCCGTATTTTTCAGGAACTTCGGGATAACTTTCCCGGTATTCAACCGCTTGAAAACGAGCCGTTTGCCACCGCGCAGGAATACCAGATTCCGGGTTGTCAAGGCACCGTAGGGATTATTGCTGCCTTTAGCCGGACGTTTTGCGGAACCTGCAACCGGATTCGGCTCACGGCGCAGGGATCGCTCAAAACCTGTTTGTATGACGATGGTGTGCTTGACGTTCGCGCGTTGCTGCGGAGCGAAGCTACCGACCTCGACGTAGAAATGGCGTTCAGGAAAGCCTTTGCCCAGCGAGCCGCCAACGGATTTGAGGCCGAAGCCAAACGCTCGCCCGTGTCAGAATCAATGTCAACGATTGGGGGGTGAACAGCGTTGAAGTAGCGCGGGTGGAAACCCGCGTTTGCTACACTGAACGCGGGTTTCCACCCGCGTTTGCTACACTGAACGCGGGTTTCCACCCGCGTTTGCTACACTGAACGCGGGTTTCCACCCGCGTTTGCTACACTGAACGCGGGTTTCCACCCG
>JBBRUV010000364.1:0-4673 GCA_038247465.1 Cytophagales bacterium | reverse complement strand
GCAAATACGTTTTTGTTTATACTTAAATCTTAGTGGCTGGGTGTGGTCGCATAAGTTAATCCCCGTTGTGCGCCTTTATCTCTACACGATACGGCCAGCACTTAAATTTGTGTCATATTTTTAACTGTTCAACTTTTATGAAGCGATTTTTTTCAACAGCCGGTCTCTATCAGGAAGGCGGCATTGCGGTTGTCCGGGTTATTGTCGGTTTGTTTTTGCTCTATCACGGGTGGGAAGTATTCGATGCTGCTAAAATGAATGAGTACGCCAAATGGGATTCGTTCACACAAACACCTGCGCCATTATTCATGGTTTATTTGGGCAAAGGAGCCGAATTTCTGGCGGGCATCATGCTGGCTTTAGGGCTATTGACTCGTGTGGCCTGCCTGATTGTGATCGGTACGATGGTCTATATCGTTTTTTTCATCGGTCATGGCAAAATCTGGTACGAAGACCAGCACCCGTTTTTATTTGTGTTGCTGGCGTTGGTTTTCTTTTTCAGCGGCTCCGGCAAATGGAGTGTTGATGCGTTACTGGGGTTGGGGAAGAAGCGGGATTTGGTAAAATCGCTCGGATGAGTGCTATTATCCTGCGACTTATTACGAATTTATTCATCCCGTTTTGCCAAATTGGGTTAGCCACCATTTCCCGGAAATAGCCGTTTAGAGACCTGCCCAAAAGCAAAAACGGTCAGTAGTGAAACTACCAACCGTCTTGTGTCCAATAGCATTATTCTTATCCCTCAACTAATCATCTCCCGTCGTTGTCACCCGCACAAACGCGCTCCGGCGGGGGGCCGGTACAACGGCATCTTCGCCCCGGATGCCTTTCCAGAGGATTTCGTTGAACAGCTTGTCGTCAATCCGGTCAACGTCGGCAAAGTCTAAACCTTCTGATTTTCTGGCGCTCGGCGTGTAGGCCGTGTTGTGCGCGTCGAGGTCAATGCCAGCCGGTAAGGCCACAAACGGCGTGTTGTCGGGCGTGGCCGTAAAACTCCGAAACATCGGTGTGGCCCCCGCATCGTATTGGCTCATCGGCGGCAAACCCAGAATCAGTTCAATGGTACGAAGCATCCCCGATGTTGAGTACATGGTATGATCCACAAATTTTCGCTTTGTGTAGGGACTGATAACCAGCGCGTTACTCCGGTGCGCGTCTACATGGTCGGGGCCGTTTTGGGCATCGTCTTCCACAATAAAAATGGCCGACTGATTCCAGATTGGGCTTTTGCTGATGTGTTCAATCAGCATCCCGACTGCCAGATCGTTGTCGGCAACGCAGGCCATCGGGGTCATCTGCCCAACGGCAAGGCCGTGCGTGTGGTCGTTGCCGAGCCGGATCGTACTGAGTTGCGGTACTGCCTTTGCCACTACTAACGAATCGAAATCGCGTTTCCACTGATAAAACCGGGTGGTGTCTTTGGTTTTATTCACATAAAATGTGGTGAAGTTTTTGCAAACGTGGGCTTCGTCTAAGGCCGGAATATTGCCTTTGTCTTTGTCCACAAACACGCCGTAGCTGCGGTAGCTCACGCCCTTTTGCTTGCAGAAATCCCAGATAAAGCCGTCTTTGTCGTTGGCAATCTGCCGCCGGCCCATGCCTTCGGTGGTGCCACCGCGACGCGAATACCCCGACACCCACGTTTTTTCGAGGTAGTCATTGGCGTGGGCAGCCATGCTCCAGTTGTGGCCGTCGGCACTGACTTCGGCATCCACGTAAAAATTATCCAACAGCACATAATCACGGGCCAATTTGTGCTGATTGGGCGTGACTTTTTCGCCGAACAAACACAGCGTCGAATCGCCGTTACCTTCTTTGATGTCGCCGAAAACCTGATCGTAGGTGCGATTTTCTTTCAGCACATAAAACACGTATTTGATGGGGCTGGCCGGGCCGTCGTTACGGTTGCCGACCTTCATCGGAATCGGGTTGCCAGCTTCGCCTTCGGCGTTGAGTTCGGTGGCTTTTTTATAGGGCGTGTTCTTGTAAACTTTCTGCGAATAGACGCTCAAAGCGGCTTCGGTTGGCTCGTCAATAATGCTCATCGTGCCGCGCATCAGGCCGCCGATATACTGCAACCGGCTGTTTGCCGGCTCGCCGACGTGGGTTTCAGAACGCACATTCCGGGCAACGGGCTGCGGCCCCTTGGGGTTGGCAAACGAGGTGAACCCCTTGCCATTGGTCACGAAAACGCGCTTGTTTACCACCCGCACGTTAGTCGGAAACCAGCCCACCGGAATAAACCCGCGTGAGACGCTTTTGCCGCGCTCCGAGACGTTAAACACCGCCAGACAGTTGTTATCGGCGTTGGCAATGTAGAGTGTTTTTTCGTTTTGAGATAATGCCAACCCGTTCGTAATTGAGCCAACGGGCGAGTTTGGATACAGGGCCGCGTCTAATACTTCGATTACCCTCCGGGCTTGCACGTCAATCACCGATACGCTGTTATCGCCCGCGTTTGCCACATACAACATTGTTCCTTTCTGGTTGATAATCAGCTCATTCGGATTGTATGACACGGGAATCGTGGCCGAAACGGTACGGGTTTCGGTATTGAAAACCGCCACCTTTTTGCCGCCCCACAGTGAGATATACAGTTCTTTTTTGTCGGGAGACAACACGGCGGTATAACATTCGTGGCCGAGTTTTTCCTGGTGCACAATCGCTTTCGTGGCTAAATCAAACACATACAGCGAGTTGCTTTCGCGCGTCACAACGTAGAGCAGATTCCGGTCATCATCTACGGTAAGGCCAACGGGCGAGATACGTTCGGGCCAGGGTTTGCCTAAGATCAGGCTATCGGTGAGGGTCAGTTTTTGGTCGGCGATGCTGTATGTAAACACCTGATTGCCATGCCCGCCCGACACGTACAGCGATTTTTCGTCGCGGCTGAACGTCAGGCCATAGAACGCACGGGGAATCACCACGTTGTGCAATACGGTTTGGGTAGCCGGGTTAATGAGTTGCAGGCTTTGAGTGCCTTGCCCGTTGTTGGTAACGGCCATGAGTTTGCCCGATGCAGACACGGCAATGTTCAACGGCAGATCACCGACTTCGAGCGAGCGGCCCGCCGGGGTCAGACTCCAGCCGTTGGGCAGCATCACGCGCCGGGCTTCCAGGGCCGCGTCGAGTTGCACAGGGCTGGTTTTTTTCTGCGCCAACAGGGTCAGCGGCAAAAAGAGGAAGAGAAGGGCTTGTTTCATAGTTGTTTGTTTACCCCAACCGACCCATCGGACTGCCCCCAAACAGGGGCAGTCCGATGGGTCGGTTGGGGTATTTTATTTATCCCACCACACCTTAAGATCGCTGTTATCCCCGCCCATCGAGGCCACACCCGATGCCAACCCTTCGGGGTTAAGCGACTGTAAATAAGTCGGATACGGAACCCGTGACGGGAATTTATTTTCTGCCGGAATCCCGGCTCCGCGTGGCAGCACGGGGTAGCCCGTCCGCCGTTTCTCGAACCAGGCCTGATAATCCACGAAGAAATAAGCAATGTATTTCTGTATCATAATCTGCTCTAATTGCTTCTCGGCGGTTGCGGTGGTTGGGTAGGCTACCGTTGGCTGGGCGAGGTGCGTGGCGGGTACGGCGGCTCCCCACTGCACAATCGAAGCCGTGATGCCCGCGTCGTAATGCTGTTTGGGGGTTTTGCCGGTGGTGTAGCCTTTCAGGGCAAGTTCGGCCTTGATAAATTCAACCTCGGCAAAGGGCATCATCACACCCATCTGCGGCAGCGTCTTCAGCGCGTCGGTATAGCTCGAGTTTTGACCGACCACGTATTCCTGCGTAGTCGGATAGCCGCTTTTAATGCCCCGAAAAACGGGTTGCCCGGCCACCATTATCGGAATAACCCAGATAGCCCGGCGTGGATCGTTATCGGCGTTGAGCCGGTCCACAAAAAACTCGGCGAAGTAGGTGCCTTCGCGCCAGTCGAGGGTGCGGGCGTTGAAATACGGGTTAAAAAACGGGAACGTGCCGGGATACCGAAAAATGGCATCGTCGGCGTTGGCGGCCATCGTCGGATACTTCACCGGATCGGCTAAGATGCTCGTAATCTGCTCTTTAGCGTTAATCTCACCGTCGCGTTTCAACACCCGCAGCAACAGCCGCAGGCGCAGCGAATTGCCAAATTTTTTCCAGCGTTGAATACCGATGTTTTTGCCGCTGGTGAGTGCGCTCGTGGCAAACACCAGATCACCCCCGTAGGTCAGCACTTTGGTATCGTCGAAAAGGGTGTTGGCCGTTTCGAGGTCTTTCAGAATCTGGACGTAAATGGCTGACTGCTTGTCGAACGTCGGTTTCACCACGCCTTCGGTGGCTTTGGTGGCTTGTGAGTAGGGCACATCACCGTATAAATCGGTCAGAATCGAATACGCCCACGATTTATACACCAGCGCAATGGCCTTGTAATTGTTTTCTTTCAGGCCGTCGGCAATGTTATAAATATCCTGAATATCAGTCAGGTAGCCATAGAAACTACTCCACAGGCCCGCGCCGGGGTTAATCACGTACCGATGCACACCGGCCCCACCCGCACTGGCACGGGGCGCGTCAACCTGCATGAGTTCGTGGGTCAGGCCCCGCGCCGATTGCATCGAATTATTCACGATCCGGTACTGCATCTGGCCCAGCATCACGCCGGGGTTTATCTGCTGCGGACGGTTAGGATC
>JBBRUV010000363.1:0-4725 GCA_038247465.1 Cytophagales bacterium | reverse complement strand
CAAAAAAATTGCGGGCTACGTCTGCAAAAAAGCCACCGCCACCTATCAGCGTGGAATATTAGTCGGCATCGGGGGACGTTCGGGTGGCAGCATGCCTCCCGCAGCACCCGGCCCGGCGGAAGCCTACACCATCTGGTACACCACCGACTTGCCGTTTACGTATTCGCCGTTTGCCGCCCTGACCCCCGACAAGGGCGTGGTGCTGCAAATCGAGTCGGACAGCGAATCGTATAAAGCGACGGGCGTTACTGCCGAAACCGTTGCCGCTGACCTCGTTACGCCCCCGGCAACGGCCAAACCCCTCACCAACGACGAGTTTCAGGAGCAGTCGCAAAAGGCGCGGGCCAATTTCCGCCAGCGACTGATGAATCAGATGCCGGGGCCACGTTGAGAAATTGGTTAGTATTTGACAATTCAGGAGTCAGATTCCTGATAAAGTGTTTGTATAGCTACGTCGCTCCATAGGAGCCTAACAGCGAAGCGTCGGTAGAAGCGTGCCGTAGGTACGCTACGGGTAACGTACCTACGGCACGGTCAAATAGGGAGGAAAACGGGTTTATTTGCTACCAACGCTTCACTGTCAAGCCCCTCACGGGACATTTACCCGGTGAATAGTTTCTACATTTCCAGAAAAACCATAACCAACCCATTGCCATGAAACTCTATCTTTTACTTGCCTGTACCATTGCTCTTCTGCTGGTTATCCCGGCAGTTTTCGCGCAGAAAACCGCGCCGATGCCCGCCTGGGCCAGCCGCTACGACATCGTTCGCCCGTCAGAAAACGTGTTTATCGTGGGCAAAGGCGGCAAGATGGGCGTGGTCTCAGCCAATGGCTCATCGCTGACGAAATTAGCCTACGACACGATTTACAATTTCAGCGAAGGCATGGCTATTGTGGGGCGCGGCCACCGCGAAGTGAATCAGTTTGGCAAAGTACTGGCCGATTTCAAGTACGGCTACCTCAACAAAGCCGGGCGGTTGGTGGTGCCGATAATGTATGAAGAATTAGAAAACTTTAACGAAGGGGTTGGCTATGCTTTTCTTTCCTCTTTACCCGACCATCGTTGGTTTGATAAAAAAGGCAACATAACCCTCTCTTTGGGGCATTTGGGACACGCCGAAGGTTTCAAGGGAGGTATTTCTTATGTCTGGATTCGGGATATTGGCTTTTTGGAGTTTTGGGATAACAAGAACGGTAACCCATTTAACGTTCGAGGTAATTACATTGATCGCAAGGGCCGGTTGTTGATTCCCTGGAAGTACGACACCATTGCCCCCTATTTCCCCGGCTATCTGCGGCCCGTCCGCAAAAACGGCAAATGGGGGTTTCTGGATTCAGTAGCCAACGTTGCCATCGCCCTCCAATACGACGATATTGATGCCGACAGCGCGTTTTTCTGGCAAAACCTGCGTCGCGTCGGTAAGGCAGGGCGATACGGTTTTATGAACCCCCAGACCGGGCAGTTGGCCGTTCCACTGGCCTATCAGGATTCAAAACCGTCGCAATCGGGGTTAGTTTGGGTGAAGCAGGGCCGTCGGTGGGGATGCCTGAACAACGCGGGCAAGGTTGCCATCCCGTTCCGGTACGACGATGTTCGTCCGTTTGAGAATGGGCTGGCGGTGGTGCAGATGGCTGACAAACAGGGACTTATTAACACGACGGGTGAAATTATCGCTCCCATCGAATACGACACGATTCTGACGTTTCAGGAAAACCGGGTTGTCGTCCGGCGCGGTGACTTGTTTGGCTTCCTCGACGCAACGGGCCACGAAATCATCCCGACGCAGTATGAACGGGTTAGCTCATTCAAAAACGGTAAGGCATTTGCCACACACTGGGGTTTGTTTCTGGTGCTGAACCCGGCGGGCGAGTGGGTAACGGTGAAATTGCAACCGATGACGTTGAAAATCCTGATCGGTGTGCTGGTTTGTCTGGTTGTGGCTGGTTTGGCTTGGTGGCGGTATCGGCAGCAACGATTTCAGGATATGACAGTTGCAGGCTAATTCCCGCCAACGAATAATGACCCAATTACTACGCTACATCGCCCAGTTAGCGGCTTAGGTTATCGGCGGGCGGTGTAGCTTTTCCATAGACCGTGCGGCCACCGTATTTGTGCGAATCGTCGCGTTCTTTTTGCAGGACTTGCTCAAAATTCTCATTCGGCACAAAATCCTGCTCGGCACGTTGTGCCAAAACGGTCAGTTTTTTCAGCGCGTGTTGCTTGTCGGTCTGGCCTATTTTGGCTTGTTCAACGGTGGTTCGCAACGTAGCTATTGTCTGGTCATAAACGGCCACTGGCACTGGATAGGGTCTGCCGCCCTTGCCGCCATGCGCAAAGGTGTATCGCGCCGGATCGGTGAACCGAGATGGGGTTCCGTGAATCACCTCGCTCACTAACGCCAGCGATTGCAACGTGCGCGGTCCCAAACCGGGTAACAGCAACAGGTCTTCAAATTCGGTGGGGCGGTGTTCCTGCGCCAGATACAAAATTGCTCCCAGCCGTTTCAGGTTCACGTCCGATGCCTTCACCTCGTGGTGGGTTGGCAACACCACGCGCTTGATTTCGGCCAGCATCCGGTCGGGGTTTTCGTGAGCAATTTGCAAAATGGCCGTCCGCGATGGATTCGCTTCGTGCGCCACCAAATTCATAATCTCGCCCTGTGATTCTCCACAGATACCTGTATGTGGTTCATCTACAAACGATTGCAACGCGCCCGAATGCCAGTGATACCGCCGGGCCAGGCCCGCATCGCCGTTCATGCCCTGCTGCACCACGCTCCAGTTGCCGTTTCGGGCCACCACAAAACTGTGCAAATAGAGTTGAAAACCGTCCTGCACAGCGGTATTGTCCACTTTGGCACTCAACCGGCTGTGTTGGGCCAGCAGCAGGCCGTCCAGCCCGGTGCGGTCGCCAACGGCCACCAACTCAGCGGGCGTTTGTAATGATTGCTTGCCTTTGCCCCCGCAGACATATAGCCCCAACTCATCGGAGCGCGGGTTAATGGAGCGTTTCAGCGCGGCCATCACCGCCGTCGTCACGCCCGACGAGTTCCAGTCCATGCCCAACACGGCCCCGAAACTCTGAAACCAAAGCGGGTCGGCCAATCGGCGCAGAAACGCGTCGGGGCCGGCGTCGAGCAAAATCGCTTCCGTGATTGCCAGACTCAGCGAAGTCATTCGCTCGAAAAGCCATCCGGGTATTGGCCCCCGATACAGTGGCACATCGGCCATGCCAGACTGTTTCATGTTTCTGCGGTTTACGGTATTTGGTTTACGGGGCCATCCGGCAGTGGTTTGTCATTCCGAGGGACGAGAAATCTACTTCGCTGGGCCAAATAGATTCCTCCTTGCGTCGGAATGACAAAACCGTACAAGTCAATGCCGGAAACAGGTTACGGCATGGTCGTTTACTAAACCCGCCGTTTGCATGATGCCGTAGCAGGTGGCAGGGCCAGTCAGGGAAAAACCGCGCGTTTTGAGAGCCACACTCATGGCTTCGGCTGCGGGCGTTGTTAGTGGGGGTGGTTCATGGTCAAGGCGTTGATTATCAATTGGCATTCCATCTACAAAAGCGTAAAAATACGCCACGATTTGCGCTTCCCCGCCGAGTTCATTACCAAGTTGGAGCCATGCCTTTGCGTTGGCAATAGCGGCTTCTATCTTGCGCCGATTCCGAATGATACGCGGATTTTCTAACAATTCCTCAACCTGATTCGGGCCAAACCGCGCCAGCCGTTCCGGGTCAAATCCGGCAAGTTCTTGGCGGAAATGCTCGCGTTTTTGCAACACCAATTTCATCCCGATTCCTACCCCAAACGTGTGCAACGTCAGGTATTCAAACAGAATATCGGCTTCGGTGACGGGTTCGCCCCATTCGTGGTCGTGGAAATCGCGGAGGGTGTTGTTCTGGTCAAACCACGAACATCGGGGCAGGGCTATCATCATGTTTCGGGGTTGTTTTCAGTGGGCCGACGCAACCACAACCGAGCCTTTTTCAATCCTGGCAACCAGCACCAACGGCAACACAACGGCGCAAATAATGCCGATAAGCATAAATCCTTCGGCGTAGCCAATGACGGCGGCCTGGGTCGAAACGGCCCCTTCCAACGCACCCATCGCCATCTTTTGAGCCTCGCCAAGCGATTTACCAGCCGCCTGAAAACCCATTGTCAGGCTCTGATAACGCTCGAACGTAGGCTGATTCGAGAGCGATATGTTGGGCAATAAATCCTGGCGGTGAACGCTGATCCGGCGGGCCACAAACGTGTTTACGATGGCAATGCCCATGGCCCCGCCCAGCAGTTGCAGCATGTTGGTCAGACCCGATGCCTGGGCGATGTCTTTGCCGCGTAATCCCGACAAACTCAGCCCGGCCACCGGCACAAAAATGAACCCGAAGCCGATGCCCCGAATCAGTTGCGGCCAGAAAAAATCGGCCTCGCCCGATTGCAGCGTTGCCGTGAAATAGGTTAGAATTTCGTAGGCAATCACAAAGCTAAACCCAATGATAACCAGCAGTTTGGGATTTACACCCTTGCCAATGGCCGCGCCCATCGCGCCCATCAGCAAACCCGTCACCAGCGACGACGGCAGCATGAGCAGGCCGGTTCGGGTGGCGTTCCAACCCAAAAATCCCTGCACAAAAACCGGATACAGAAACACCGATGCGTAAATGCCGACCCCAAAGGCAAACCGCAACACCGATCCAACGGCCACGTTGCGGT
>JBBRUV010000362.1:0-4737 GCA_038247465.1 Cytophagales bacterium | reverse complement strand
CCCTCACCGCCAGTAGTGGTACGGGCTATGCCTTCAGTGGGCCGGGCCTGAGCCAGAGTGGGACCAGCAACACGGCCACGGCCTCACAGGCGGGCAGCTACTCGGTCATTGTCAGCGGTGCTAACGGCTGCACGGCCTCGGCGGGGGTCTCATTGACGGTAAATCCGTTACCCTCGGCTCCCACGCTGACCAGCGTGAGCCGCACCTTCACGGCCAGTCCTACGCCCTTGCCGATGAACCAGTTTGTGAGCGCAGTGGGGGTGCTGAGTTTTTCGGGTGTGTCGGGCTTGCTGAGTCCGGCTCAGGCCGACATCAGCAGCGGGGGTATTCAGAGTTTTTCGGTGAGTCAGACTAATGGCAACGGATGCGTGAGTCTGTCCACGCCGTTCAGTATCACGGTCGTGGTGTTGCCGCCGGGTAGCCAGACGGTCTGCCGGGGCAGCCGGGTGGTGCTGAGTGTGGGTTTGCCGGGCCTTCGCTACCAGTGGTACATCAACGGGCAGACGGTGGCCTTTGAGCTGGACGAACTGCGCAACCGGCAGATCGGCACCAAAACGGCAAGCCTGACGCTGGCGAGTGTGCAGACCACGGCGAGTTACTACGTGAAGGTGACGGGAGCCAACGGCAGCGTAGTGTGGGGCGGTCCGTTCCGGGTGGTGGTTGACTTCGGTTGTACGCCCCCCGGCGCACGGGTAGCGTCGGGGGAGGAGGTGGCGGAGGTTAGTCTTGACGTAGTGCTGACGCCCAACCCATTGGCTGACGGTATGCTGCGGGCGGTGGTGAGCGGTGCTGGTGGGCATCCGCTGGTGGTTGAGCTGGTGGATTTGCGGGGGGCGGTGGTGCGTTCGCAGGCGTGGCCGCTGGCGGAGACTCTCCACCAGATCGAGTGGGAGGTAGCGACCCGGCCAGCGGGGGTGTATGTGCTGCGGGCCACTGCCAGCGGGCAGAGCCGGAGCGTGAAAGTGATAAAACCGTAGTCTTTAAACGTATCCGTCAGCGGCTTGTGTGGTTGCTGACGGTTTTGTCAGTATCGTGTTAACCAATGTAAACCAAGACCAATGAAACAAACCAGCATCTTCACCAGTGTTGCCCTGCTGATGGCTTTGGCCGCTCAGGCGCAGAACAATACGTCGGTGGTGAGTCAGACCGGCAACGCGCAGTCGGCAACGGCAGTGCAAACCGGCTCGGCCAACGAGTCCATCATCCAGCAGTTGACGGGGAGTAGTGCGGTCACCAACGGGGGCAACCGCGCCATCACAACCCAAACGGGAACCTCCAGCACTCAGGCCAAAAATCAAGCGACTATCGACCAGATCAACGGCTCGTTTTTCAACCAGGGCGGTATCACGCAAAAAGGCGGCACGGGCAACCAGGCCAGCATCCAGCAGAACAACAATTCGGGCGGGACAGGACTCTACGGCTCGTCGGGGGCAACCCTCGGCAACCAGGCCGACATTAGCCAGACCGGGGCCGATAACCAGCAGGTCAGCATTCAGCAGAACGGGGGGAGCCTCGGCGCGAGTCAGGCCAACGCTGCCCGCATCGTGCAGGTTGGCAGTGAGATGGACATGGGTACACCGGCTCCTGGCGGTACAGTAATCGAGCAGAACAACCTCTCCATTGGCAACTCGGCCAGCATTGCCCAGGGTACGGGCCAGTCGGGTGCTACCATGAACACGGCGGTGCTGCTGCAAAACGACGACAGCCAGCGCAACACAGCGGGCATTGTGCAGGAAGGCAGCGGGCAGGTAGCTGAACTGGATCAGAGCATCGAGAGCCTCGACAATCGGGGACAGATTAGCCAGGTGGGCACCAGCGGCACGGCTTTCCTGACGCAATCGGGCTTATCGGGCAATAACGAAGCCAGCATCAGCCAGACCGGCACGAGCATCGGTGCTTTCGGGCGTGTTTCTCAGAGTACCGAAAGCTACTACAACCGGTCCACGCTGGAGCAGAATGGTGTGAACGAGGTGGGCCGCATCAGCCAGCGCGACGAGTCGGCCAACAACGACGCCATGATCCGGCAGGGCGCGGCAGGAACCAACAACCAGGCCACCATTGTGCAGACCAACGCCTACGCGGGCGGCAGTGCGGGCGCGAGCACATTGCTGGGCGGGGCCAACTCGGCCAGCATCGGCCAGAACCAGACAACGGGCAGCACAACGGGGAACAGAGCCGGTATAACTCAGGGGTCGTTTGATGTGTCGCCCGCAACGGGTACGGTGGTACTCTCAACGGGAAACATGGCGGGCATTACGCAGGGGAATGATGTAAACGTAGCTGACCTGATTCAGGTGGGTACAGGCAACAAAGGCACCGTATCGCAAAACGGATATAGCACCCTGAAAGGCGTTGATGATCTGAACGGCATAAACCAAACGGCGGGTCAGTTCGGTACCAACAACACGCTGACGGTCACGCAAACGGGTTCGGTGGGGAATATCAACATGGGCAACGTAACCCAGATAGGTACGGGCAACGTCAGTGCCATCACGCAGGCGGGGCTAACGCCGTAGGGCGTTTTTGCACCAAAAAGAAGGTTTGGCGTCTGACGCCGAACCTTCTTTTTGTGCTTGCTGCCCGTTCACGGAAAGCGCAGTAATACATGATGACGATAGGGTTGCCGACGAAGCCCGCAAGATGCTGGACGAGCAGAAAAAAGCCCGGCGCGACGAACGCCGAAAACAATGCCGGTAGCCAGTTTCCCGTTGGCAGAAGTCAACGGAAGCCTATGCCGCAACGGTTAGATTTGGCTCTGGGTGATGCATGTTTACCCGCTAAAGACATTGAATGCGTCTAAACCTGAACCGCCTGATTGGGTACGGGGAATAGTTCGCCCAATGGCAGAATAAAGTCGGGGAAAACAACCGAGGGCATCGGGTCGTCGCTGACGAAAATCAGCGGTCGTTCATACGTGAATCCGTCGGGGGCGAGGTTGAACCGGGTGATGGTTTCGTGGGAGGGGTCAACGACCCAGTATTCGCCAACACCCGATTCGGCGTAGAGGTCTTTTTTGATTTTCATCTCGCGGGTGGAGTTGCCCGGCGAAAGAATCTCGACAATCAGGTCGGGCGCGCCGAGACAACCGCGTTCGTCTAACTTGTCTAAATCGCAGATGATGCAGAGGTCGGGCTGCACAACAGTATAAATGTCTTTGTCGGCTTTCAGCGATTTTTTGCGGTCGTAGAGCCGCACATCGAACGGGGCCGCGTAGGCTTCGCAGCGGTGATTTTTGAAGTGGTTAAAAAACAGGCCGCTGAGTTGCCACGACAGCTTTTGGTGCGTCCGGCTGGGGGCCGACATAGGCCAGATTTTGCCTTTTATCACCTCCAGAGCCTGCTCAAACCGCCAGCTTAGGTAGTCGGCGTACGAATATGTTCCGTTGGGGTCAAGTTGCGAGAGGTGCGTTATCTGGTTCATTACGTCTGAATTTAACCTAAAATTACTTTTTTCTGACTGATCCGCGAAACCATGAACCAAATCAACTACGTCGGTGCAGGCAGGTTCGGCCAGTGAGTCGGCCGCTCGTCAGTTAGCGGGTAGCAGTGCTGCCACTAACGAGGTCAACCGCGACATTGGGCGCTTTATTCCATAAAAAAAGGCTCGGCGTCTGACGTCGAACCTTTTTTGTGTGCTTGCTGCCCGTTCACGGAATAGGCATTACTTTGCTTTCTTTGAAGGTGGACATAATAACCATTGTCTGGGTGCTGGCCACTTCGTCAATTTCGTTGATAACATCCAGCATGAGAGCCTGATACGAAGAAATGTCTTTGGCAATCACCTTCAGCAAAAAATCGCCGGAGCCGGTAATGTGGTGACACTCAATAATTTCCGGGATTTCGTTAGCACGGGCAACAAAGTCCATCGTGGTGTCTTTCTTATGGCCAACCAGCGTCACCATAACAAATGTGGTCACGCCAAGCCCGATTTTGTCGCGGTTTATCTGAGCATGATAACTCTGAATTACTCCTGACGTTTCGAGTTTTTTGACCCGTTCCAGCGTGGGTGCGGGCGATAGTCCGATTTCTTTGGAAAGCTGTGCGTTGGTAATCTTGGCGTTGGCCTGTAAAATCTCTAAAACGTTGCGATCTATCTGATCTAACTTCTGGATTGACATAGCAAGGTGATCTATTTGAAACTTGGTTGCAGAGCAGGGCAAAACTACCAACTTTCGACGTGAAAAAGTCTAAAAAGTTGTTGGCAGGGTTCTAAAACCAGAATATTGATTGCTGCTCTGCTTTTTCTCCGGTACAAAAGTACGTCAAACACGTCATATGCCAAATGGCCAGCTCACCGTTTACTCACCTTGTTATGCGCCACAATCCGTTGTTGTGCTGACTTAAATCGGACATCGTCAGTAATCGACGAAGCGCGGTGTTTAGTTGAACGCCCCTGTACCCGCGCCCGCCACATCCGCCACGAAGACGGCTTCATCTCCCGGCGCATTACCAAAATCACTTCCTGTTCTGATAAACCAAACTGCGCTTCGATGGCGTCGAACGGCGTACGGTCTTCCCAGGCCATCTCAATAATCCGGTCAATATCGGCGTCAGACAGGACGAGAATTTTATCGGTTGTTTTCATATACTTTGTTCTGTAAACCGAAGCATGAACAGCAATGTTCTCCGGCTATGAAAATGCGCAAAAAATCTGAGTTACCCACTAAAACCTGTCCGGTTTGCAACCGCCCGTTTGCGTGGCGTAAAAAGTGGGAACGCGACTGGGATACCGTTATTT
>JBBRUV010000361.1:0-4737 GCA_038247465.1 Cytophagales bacterium | reverse complement strand
TTCGCCAATAATGCGGTAGTCAATTTCGTGGGAGGTCATGCTGAGTTTTGGTTTAAAATTTTCAGTTGGGCCGAAAACTACAAAGCCCGGCACAATTGGCCGGGTATTTTTTGGATGAACGGTACAAAATTAGTTTTTGAGGTCGTTCTCGTTCGGTTCTTCATCGAAGAGTTTTCCTTCGGGCAGTTCTTTGCTGTCCGGTTCAGCGTCGGCTGGCTCATTATCAGCCGGTGCCGGTTCATCGGGTTTTTCGCCCCGCAGCGTTTTCAGGTCGTCGCGGTGGCGGAGTTTTTTATCGTCAACGGCGCGATTTAGAAACTGATTGATCTTGTCAATTTCGAAACTCGTGGTGATCTCACCGAACGAATTAATCTGAATATCAAAGCCTTCGAGGTCTTTATGGACGCGGGGCTTTTCGTTTTCGTCTATTTTTTTCTTTGCCATAATACATAATAATTGGAACGCAGATGTTCTGAACTGTGATTACGCTGATTAACATAATCTCACTGATTGTCAAAATCATAGTAAATCAACTAACCCGTGTAATCACAGTTCAGAACATCGGTGTCATCTACGTTCTAATGATTCCAAACTAAGCAACGCTTTTTCCAGCCTTGCCCTCACTTCTTCTTTCCCGATAATCTCCATCGTCAGCATCAAATCGGGGCCAATGCCAGAGCCGGTCAGGGCCAACCGCATAGCCTGCATCACTTTTCCCTGCTTAATACCCGCCTGTTGCAGCGTGTCGGCCAGCAAATGCTTAATCTCGTCGGCCACAAACAATCCATCGTAAGTCGGTAGCGCGTCGCGGAAAACGGTAGCCGCCCGTTTTGCATCGTCGTTCCATTTGCTTTGGGCAATGGCCGGGTCGTAGTCTGTTGGGGCATAAAAAATCGTACGGGCCTCAGAAAACAACTCGTTGGCGAAGGTAATGCGACCTTTCAGAAGAGCGGTAATGTTGACCGCTTTTTCGAGCGAACAGTCAAAACCGGCTTCGATAGCCTGCTGCATCACCACCGGGGCCAGGTCAGTATCAGGCTGTTGGCGGATGTAATGCTGGTTAAACCAGTTGGCTTTCTCAATGTCGAACCGCGCCCCACCCTTATGAATTTTGTCAATATCAAAGGCTTCGGTAAGTTCATCCATCGAGAAAATCTCCTGCTCAGTGCCGGGGTTCCAGCCCAGCAGGGCCAGAAAATTCACGAGGGCTTCGGGCTGGTAGCCATCTTCGCGGAAACCCCGCGCCACAATTCCCGAAACCGGATCAGTCCATTGCAACGGAAAAATCGGGAACCCGCCCAGGTCGGCATCGCGCTTGCTGAGTTTGCCGTTGCCTTCGGGTTTGAGCAGCAGCGGCAGGTGGGCAAAACGCGGCATGGTAGCCTCCCAACCCAGATAGCGGTACAGCAGCACGTGCAACGGGGCCGACGGCAACCATTCTTCGCCCCGAATCACGTGGGTGATGCCCATCAGATGATCGTCAACAATGTTGGCAAGGTGGTACGTTGGCAGGCCGTCTGATTTGAGCAGCACCTTGTCATCAATGGCCGACGAATGAACCGTGACCCAACCCCGCACGATGTCGTTGAGCCGGATTTCTTCTTTGTGCGGGGTTTTGAGCCGAATCACGCGCGGTTCTTCGTTGGCGATGCGACGTTGCACCTCGGCGGGGGGCAGCGTGAGGGCGTTTTTCATCTGCAACCGCGTCATGGCATTGTATTGAGCCGCCGGTGCGTTAGCCGCTTCGAGCCGTTGCCGCATCGCGTCTAACTCATCGGCGGTATCGAACGCATAGTAGGCTTTACCTTCTTCGATAAGCCGCAAGGCCTCGCGCTGGTATATGTCCCGGCGTTCTGACTGCCGATACGGGCCGTTGGGTCCGGTACCGGTGCCGTAATCAACGCCCGCGCCTTCGTCAATCTGAATACCAACCCAGCGCAGAGCTTCGATAATGTAGTTTTCGGCTCCCGGCACAAACCGGTTCTGATCCGTATCTTCGATACGAAGGAGCATCTGCCCACCCATTTTTCGGGCAAACAGGTAATTATAGAGGGCAGTGCGAACCCCGCCAATGTGCAGCGGCCCGGTGGGGCTGGGTGCAAAACGAACACGAACAGACATATATTCAGATGGAACCGCACGGGTGTGCAGTTCTATAAATCACAGGCGACAACAGAAATTTCAACGTTAACGTCTTTGGGCAACCGGGCTACTTCAACGGTCTCCCGCGCTGGTGGACTATCCGGGAAAAACGTGCCGTACACCTCGTTGATGGCCCCGAAATGATTGAGGTCTTTCACGAAGATGCTACTTTTCACGATGTTGGCGAATGTAAAACCCGCTTCACTCAGAATGGCCCCGATGTTTACCATAACCTGTTGAGTCTCGGCCCGAATGTCTCCCTGGGGTGCACGTTCGGCAGCAATCTGACCCGATACGAACAGAAAATTGCCGGCTTTAACGGCCTGACTGTATGGCCCAATGGGTGCCGGGGCCTGATCGGTGTAAACAATTTGGGTTGCCATAGCTTTTTTAGAAAGGTTTGCAAAGGTACGACCGAACCCGTGTGGTCAGTCGGCAATCTGGCCAACGCGCACCGAAGCCCCGGTGCCAAATTGCAATACGCCACCGCCATACAGTATCCGCTGCGCCCGCGCTCCGTAGCCATTGGCCAGGGTTACGGTGTGGTTTATCACCACCGGGTTGCACCCGCCCGGCACACACCCACACGACCACGTGGCCGGATTGTTCCAGGCACCGGGCTGCACACTGTTAATGGCTGGCCCGGTGCCGGTAATCAAGAAAACGCTGCCCGTTGCCGAAGCCGTGCAGCCGCTTGTATTGGCAACCAGCACGGAGTAAGCCGCCGGATTAACCGGAACCGATACCGGCAACGCGCCGGAGGTATTCACCAGCCCGGTGCTGAACGAGTAACTGCTGCCACCCGTAGCCCGCAGCGTGATTGCCCCGGCGTTGGCGCAAACCGTTGCGCTGCTCAACGAGGCCGTTACCGCCGGATTCTGGGCTACGGTTGCCGAGGTCACGTTCGATTCACAGCCATAAACCGGATTCACAGCCTGCACGGAATAGATACCGGGGTTTTGCACGGTGATGGTAACGGTCTTGGCATTGGTATTCCAATTCACCGGATTACTGCCATTCACGGTAAGCACCACACTTTGCCCGGCACAGATCGAAGCCGCCACCGGGCTAACGGTGGGCGTGGCGGGCTTTACGGTGGACGGAACCGTTATCGCGGGTGGAAAAAACACCTTGCCGGGAATGGTTCGGGTAGAAGCCACGATAGTACAATTTCCCGGCCCACCCGGCTGATAACCAGCTGTATTGACCTGAATAATGTTGCGGAGCCGGGCCGAATACGTGCCTGCCCCCTGCGTCAACGATTGCGTGGTTGCACCCGTGTCCCAGAAGTAGCTACCACCGTAGTTGGCGGGCAGCGTAACCGTAAGTTGGTTGTTTGGCGCACACGCAATGCTGGCTAAGGGCTGTTGCTGCGGGCCGGTTGGTTGGGTATAGGTCAGAAAATTGGCGTTGGTACCACTGCCGGGAACCGTAATATTGCCGGTGATATACGTGTACCACGCCTGCGCTACCCGCTGTTGCCCGTTGGGCGAAAAGTGAATACCATCGGGCCGGTCTGCATCCCTTATCAGGTCAAGGTCGGGGCCGGGGATATTGTATGGATAGCTGGCATCGTGCGACACCTGATACTGCGCCGACCGCACATGGTCAAAATTTATCCCGCGATACGACGACGTTGCCACTAACCAGGCCATATTCGGTACAGAAAATTCAGTGCGAAATTTATTGATAACGCCGTAATGATACGTTTTCAGGTCTTCGGTTGTGCTTTCATTATCGTTCTCGCCGTGTTGCAGCAGCACCGCCCGTAACCCCGTGGTTGGCACGTAGAGGTTCATCAGGTTGCGGAGATTGGCGTAGGGCATCCGCAAGTCATAGCGTACAAACCAATGGCAAAACGGTATGTCATACGCTGATTTATAGGCGTATTCCATTTTTGTGCCGCCAAAACCCGCGTTGTAAAACAGCACCGGAACGCCCAATTGCTGCACCAACAGATCGCCAAGCTTGCCCCAATACCAGGCAAATTTGGCAAACGGCGCCAGGCCCACGTAGGTCCCCAACTGCTCGAACCCGATCAGGCCGGGCAAATAATCGGTGTTGGCCGTGCTTTCGTACTGCTCAAATGCGGGCGAAACAAAATTGGCCGAGTTGTTTTCGTTGATCCGAACGCAGGTTACGCGGTCATCAACGGCTCCGTCGAGTGTGGCACAGAGGTTAGGGCCGTTATAGGTCCAGGTACCATCACCGCAGGTACTACCCTGCGCGTTGGAGTGGCCGAAAATGGCAAATACCTCGCCCACGCCAAACCGCTCAACGGCATCGGTGCCGACAACGGTGCTGCCGTTCATACCCCGCACCTCCAGCCGATACCAGCCCCCGGCCAGTGTAAAAAAACCGTTGAACTGCCCATTGGTGGGGTTGTTTTGCAGCGTAAGCCAAGCTCCCGGCACGTTGCTGATTCGGTTCGTAAACCGGATTTCGACCCGGCCTATCGGTTCCGAAAAGCTACCCGCAATCTGCACTGCTGCCTGATTACTGTTGTTGCGCTGGAGCACCATCCGCTCCATGGGGTAGGTCACGTTGAGTTGAGCAAAAACCGGGTTTACCAGTAGCCAGCCCAACAGCACTACC
>JBBRUV010000360.1:0-4766 GCA_038247465.1 Cytophagales bacterium | reverse complement strand
TTTTGTGCTTAATGGCACATCCTGGGAAAACGACTGGGCCGCTGATAAGTACGTTGCCAGTGAAATACCAGGTGTCGAAAACTCAGTAGTAGTCTTATAAAAAAAGCGGGGCGCCAGCCCCGCTTTTTTTATGCCGCAAAACTATCCGACTCCACGTAAGCCCGGATCAGGGCCTGTTCACCTTCTTTGCCCTGCTGCGATTTGCCGTGTTCCATACCGAAGATAAATTCTTTTTTCTCGGTTTTAGCGCGGTCGTAGATATGCTTAAAAATGTTTTTGTAGTTGATCTCGCCCGTTGTCGGCTCATTCCGTCCTGGGTTATCGCCAATCTGGAAATACGCAATCTCGTTCCAGGCCCAGTTAATATGCGGAATAATGTGGCCTTCGTTGCGCTGCATATGATAAATGTCGAACAGCGTTTTGCACGACGGATTATTCACCGCCCGGCAAATGGCGTAACTCTGGTCTGAGGTGCGGAGAAACAGGTCGGGGTTGTCGGAGAGCGGTTCCAGCACCATCACAATTCCTTCTTTTGCCAGCACGTCGGCACCCCGGCGCAGTACATCAATTACGTGGCCGGTTTGAATCCCGATGGGTAAATTCCGCTCAAAATAGCCCGGCACTACCGTTGCTAACTTGCCGTTGCTGCGTTTCGATGTTTCGATGGCCTTTTTGCAAGTGTCCATAAAATTATCCGTGAATTCTTTCTTGCCGGTTGCAAAGGAGACTTTCCAGTTGTTGCCCGTCTCGAACACAAACACGCCCATTTTCATGTTGAGCCGGACCATCTCGGCCCCGATTTTCTCCTGCAAAGCCGGTTCGCGGCCCATCATGCCGTTGTCTTCCAGAGCCGTAAAACCGACATCGGCCATGAACTTAATCTGGTCAATTGGGTCTTTTCCCGCCGAGTTTTCAAACATCCCGACGTGCGGGGCGTAATGCAGTTTAAACTGATTCTTAGCCAGATGCGTCGGTTGCGAATGCCAGTTTCCGGCCAGGGCATTGCCCGATGCAGCAGCTCCGGCGGTGGTGGCGGCTGCTTTGATAAAGTCTCTGCGAAACATGAGGGTCAGGGTTTAGGGTTTGTAACACCCGATTGAAAATTCTGATCAAGAAAATCAGAATTTTCAATCAGCAAAATCAACGGTTCATTTTTTCTTCAAACTCGCCAGGTATTCTACTACATCGGCCAATTCTTGCGTGGTCATGTTATCCTGCAAACCCGATGGCATCATCGAGGCATCCATCTTTTTCATGGACGTTACGTCGGCCATTTTGTAGTTCTGCACCACACCACCGGGGAATTTGAGTTGCAGGTCAGTTTCGGTTTTGCTCGACACAATACCCGACATCGTGCTGCCGTCTTTGAATTTCACCTCCCAACCTTCGTAGCCAAAACTGATGCCCGCGTCTGGGTGCAGAATAGCGAGGTATTGGCCTTCTTTGGGCAGTTTCGAGCCTATTTCCGAGAGTTTCGGGCCAAAATCCATGCCTTCTCCGTTGATCTGATGGCACACAGAACAGTTGGCTTTGAACACCGTCAGGCCGTTGGCCGTGTTGCCATTCATCGCAATCAGTTCGCTCATCGGCGGGAGCTTTTTGGCCGTTGCGTTCGTACTGTATCCGTCGAGATAACTGGCGGCTTCCTGCCGGATGCTTTTGCGCCAGGCGTTCGAGACTCCCTGCACGGCGGCTGCCTTAAAATCTCCCTTAATCTGTCCCGATTTCAACAGGGCTACCACCATATCTTCGCCATCTGAACTGCTGCCAATGGCTCGCGTTGCCTCGCGCCGGAGCGCAACGGGGCGGCTCTCGTCCAGTGCAACGGTTTTCAGAATTGCCAGCGATGGTTTGCTGCCCACCAGCCGCAGCGACGTGAGCATTTTCGATGCGGTATCGCCATCACCCGCGTTATTCACCGTTGCCCAAACCATCTCTTCGCCCCCCTGTTTGAGCAATTGCCGGGCGGCATCGCGGCCCATGGCATCCATATATTTTGCTACCGCTAACTGTTGCAGCCGGGCATTTTCTGAAACTGGTTCGTAGCGTTGTACGAGTTCGATATACTCCGCCGTGCCGTAGGTGTCGGCCATAAGTTTTTGCAGGGCCGTGAACGCGGGCGGGTTGGTTTTCACGTAGGCCGGGTCGAGGTGGCGCAGGGCTAATTTCGTGATTTCGACCGAATTGTCGTTTTGCAGGATGCCCAACAGCGCGTTCGATTTTTCGGTGGCACCGGGGTTAAAATCAAACGCCCTGAAATACCGCAGCCGTTGGTCAAGCGGTACGGCCTTATCGCCGGCTAATTTTGCCAGCATCGGCACGGAAGCCGCTGTCCGAGACCGCCAGATAACATCGCGCCCGCCCGCGTTGGCGATGGGGTCGGCATTGATTTGCTTCATATAAGCGGCAAAAAACGAATCCCACTGCCCGTCGGCCCCAACACCGAGGGCTTCCAGATACCAACGGTCCGCGCCGTCATGTTTTTGCGCGAGTTGCGCCCACAAACCGGGTGCTTCCGGCGATGAATTACGGTGCAACGCAATAGCACACTCCCGGAGAACCTGCGGGTCTTTATCCAAAATTAATTTCGTTACTGAACTAACAGCCAGATTATTAGACAGTTGCCGTGCTGCCCGAAGTGCCGTAATCCGCAGGTTTGGGTCGGTATCATTCAGCCCCATTTCCACATATTTTTGTCCATCAGTACCGGGTAGTTTCGAGAGCAGCCATAAGGCGCGGGCCTTCATCCGGCTATCGGTGCTGGTTTTGTAGAATTTCGCCAGGCCTTTTTCTGCTTTCGTTCCCTGATTATGCAGTGCGTTCCAGCCTTCGTAGCGAACATTCATGTTGGGGCTTTGCAACGCTGCCAATTGCCCGGTTGTGGTGGTCAAATCCAGCTTAGGCGTTGTGTAAGGTAGTTTCGGCGGAGCAACCCGGTAAATCCGGCCCCGGCCTAAATCACCCGCCTGATGTCCGCCAACGCCGGGGTCATACCAATCGGCCACAATCAATGAACCATCGGGAGCCACGCACACATCGGCGGGCCTGAACCACTGATCCCGCGTTCCCTCAATTACGGGCAGCATGGTGGCTTTGTAGCCCGCACCATTTTTCTCCACCGGGTAAGCCCGTACCACATTTGGGCCCGCATCGCAGTGAATCACCTGATTCTGAAACGCTTGTGGCAGTAATGTTCCTTCGTAAACGATAATCCCTGTTGGCGAACCGGCTCCGGTTTGCAATAAATTCGGAATTGAGCCGGGGTCGTTTTGGTGCCAGTGCCGTGTTGGAATTTCAGATTCGCGGTTAGTGCGGTTGGCCTGCCAGCCTGCGCCGGTCATTTCGTCAGTATAGCCATAGTTGCCATATTCCATCACGTAGTTAATCCGAACGCCTTTGTTGCCATCGTCGTCGTTGTCTGACTGCCAGAGCGTTCCGAATGAATCGGGGGCTACCTCAAAATTATTGCGGAAATTATGGCCGAGCATCTCCACGTTTTTGCCGTCAGGATCGCAGCGAAAGACCATGCCCTGCTTAAAATTGTTGTGATGAATGGCTTTGCCCGTGATTTTGTCAATTACCGGCTGGCCATTTTTGTCTAAAAGTTGACTGCCTGAGTTGCCGAAATTAAAGTACCACTTGCCATCCGGCCCAAACACAAAAGCGTGCATCCCGTGATCGTGCTGCTCTCCGCCAACGCCCTGAAACAGAATCTCTTTCCGGTCGGCTTTGTCATCGCCGTTATCGTCGGTGAGTACCCACACAAACGGGCTTTGGGACACAATCACGCGGTTGCCCTGCACCCAGATACCGAGTGGCGCGTTGAGCGACGGGTCCTGATAAAACACCTTACTGACATCGGCCTTGCCATCGCCGTTGGTATCTTCCAAAATCACGATTCGGTCGCCATTTTGGTGGGTGGCATTGCCGGTGATGGCGGGGCGGTAGTTGTAGGCTTCGCAAACCCAGACCCGGCCCCGCGCATCAACGTCAATATTGGTTGGGTTGGTCAGCATCGGTTCCGAAGCAAACAGCGTAGCTTCCAGGCCGTCGGCTACGTTGAGTGCGCCAACGCCATACTTAGGGTCGTGCTTATCGTCGTCGTCGAGCGAGGCAAACAGCGCGGTGAGATAAGGCCGCGAAGCCCCGCCGAGGTTGGTGTTTTGGTAGGCTCCGAGCAGCGCAGCTGTCGTGAGCAGGCCGCCGGCCAGCACAAGGGCTGTGTGGCGAAGGGGCGAGGTGAAGAATTTCATGCCGAACGAAAGAAAACTGTGTTAAATTTTACCCAGTAAATGTAATGTTGAAAGGCAATGTTATAAGTAGTTTACCGCTTGGCGGTAGGAGAAAAAACGCACCTCACACTTCACGCGCACCCAGAAAACAGAAAAGTGTTTAATTCGGAACAAATAACTCATTTTCAGGCAAAAACTTCGGTAAGGTCAACCATTAATTCAGGAAACCGTCGGCTGATAACGGTATCGTCCTCGGTTTGGGGCCGCAGACCGATATATTCATCACCTTGCAGAATATATACAAATACGGCTTTGTCGTTTGGTTCTACGAGCCAGTATTCCGGCACACCCGCTTCTTCGTAGAGCCGAAATTTATTTTTCATTTCTTTTTGGGTAAGTACTTCACTACAAATAGTCTGCATTATTTTGTACTTTCGCCTTCATGGGCCGAGTCAATACACCAGTTCTGAAAGAATCAGAACGAACAGAGTTAGAAACACTCTTTAAAAAAAGCGATAATCATAGCTTACGAAA
>JBBRUV010000359.1:0-4780 GCA_038247465.1 Cytophagales bacterium | reverse complement strand
GATGTCAACGCTTACCTTTTTCCTAAACCTACCTTACTGGCTATTTTGTATGAATCTTGAATTCAGTACCCTCGACTACGCCATCATTGCGGGCTATTTCGTGATTGTGTTTGCCATTGGCTTTTATTTTGCCCGGCAGGAGCGCAGCAGCACCGAGTATTTTCTGGCCGGTCGGCACGTGGGCTGGTTTGCCGTCGGCGCGTCGCTGTTTGCTTCCAATATTTCCACCGAACACTTCATCGGCCTGTCGGGGTCGGGGTTTACGTCGGGCCTGGCGGTCGGCAATTTCGAGTGGTCGGCCAGTATTTGTTTGCTGATTCTGGGGTGGGTATTTGTCCCGTTTTACCTAAAATCGGGGGTGTTCACAATGCCCGAATTTCTGGAACGTCGCTACTCGTCGGCCAGCCGGTGGTATCTGAGTTCGGTTTCGATTATCGCCTACATCCTCACCAAAATCTCGGTTCACCTCTTCGCCGTCGGCATTTTGCTGAAACAGGTGATGGGCTGGGATTTATACACCTCTTCGATTATTCTCGTTGTCGTGACCGGCATTTACACCATTGCCGGGGGTATGAGTGCGGTGATTTATACCGAGTTAATCCAGACATTTATCCTGCTCATCGGAGCCATCGCCCTCACCTGGATTGGTCTCGACAAAGTGGGCGGCTGGGACGAGTTGGTCAGCACCGTACCCGCCGGCCACCTCGAAATGTTTAAGCCCATGACCGACCCCGACTTTCCGTGGACGGGTGTCATCATTGCGCCCTATATCGTTGGCATCTGGTATTGGTGTACCGATCAAAGCATTGTGCAGCGCGTGTTGGCGGCCAAAAACATTGACCACGCCAAATCTGGCACCATCATGGCGGCTTTCCTGAAAATTTTGCCCGTGTTTATTCTCGTGCTGCCCGGCCTGATTGCGTATTCGTTGCAACAAAAAGGGTTACTGGTGAACCCCAACGCGCCCGGCCAACCCCTCAGCCCGAACGACGTGTATCCGGTGCTGGTAAAAACGCTGTTGCCGTCGGGATTCCGGGGCTTAGTGGTGGCGAGTTTGCTGGCCGCGCTAATGGCTTCATTGGCGGCTTGTTTCAACTCGGCCAGTACGCTGATGACGCTCGATGTGTATCAGAAATTCCGCCCGGCAGCGTCAGAAAAACAGTTGGTTCGGTTTGGGCAACTATCAACGGTGGTGCTGGTAGCGGTCAGTTTGTTGTGGGTGCCGTTGGTGAGCGTTTTGTCTGACCAACTTTACGTGTATCTGCAAAGTGTTCAGGGCTACATCAGTCCACCCATTGCGTGCGTGTTTTTGGTGGGGTTGCTCTGGCCCCGCGCCAACGCTACGGGCGCAAAAGTGGTGCTGTGGACGGGTTTCGCGCTGGGACTACTCCGGTTTATCCTCGAAATCAGTCACAAGAGCAGTCCGTTTACCAATCCGTTCCTGAAAACCATGATCGAGATGAATTTCATGCACTTCGCCATCATCCTCTTCGTGGTGTCGGTGCTGTTACTGATTGTGGTCAGCCTGGCCACCGAACGCCCGGCACAGGTCAAACTCGACGGGCTGACGTTCAAATTCGCCAAAAACGTGAATACCGACGAACCCTATAAAAACGAGAACCCGGCCCGCCGAACGCAAAACATGGTGGCTTCGGTCATTCTGGTAATCATGTTAGTAGTGCTGTGGATTATATTTTTCTGATGGTGCTATGGGTTGGACGGGTGTTTTTCAGCAATGACTAAAGGCCCACTGCCGGGTATCAGCTATTGAAAAACGCCCTAACTTTGCATTTTAGAGCCCGTTAGATGACAACCGAACAAATTTTGATTCTGGATTTCGGTTCGCAATACACCCAACTCATTGCCCGCCGGGTGCGCGAACTGAACGTTTACTGCGAAATCCACCCCTACAATCACCTCCCCGCTCACCTCGAATCCGTAACCGGCATTATCCTGTCGGGCAGCCCGGCTTCCGTCCGCGATGCCGATTCGCCGATGGTTCACTTGGCCGCCCTGCGCCACAAATTGCCGATCTTGGGCGTGTGCTACGGCGCGCAACTGCT
This sequence comes from Cytophagales bacterium, assembly GCA_038247465.1. Lineage (GTDB taxonomy): Bacteria > Bacteroidota > Bacteroidia > Cytophagales > Spirosomataceae > JBBRNH01. The sequence goes on along the minus strand of JBBRUV010000359.1, from coordinate 2,717 downwards.
GGCCCACACCAGCGGGGGCGAGGTGCAGGCTTCGGCCATCCGGGAGTATGGCCGGGCTAAACTCGGTACCGTTGACGGCAGAAATCCGCTCATGCGCGGCATTGACCCGCATAGTCAGGTCTGGATGTCGCACGCCGATACGATTACGAGTATCCCCGACAATTTCACTGTTATTGCCTCGACCGATACGGTTCGGGTGGCCGCGTTCCAGATCGAAGGCGAGCAGACCTACGGCATTCAGTTTCACCCCGAAGTGACGCACTCGCTGCAAGGCAAACAACTCCTGCACAATTTTGTGGTGGACATTTGCGGATGCAGCCAAAACTGGACTGCCGACTCATTTGTGGATGCTACCATTGCCGACCTCAAACAACAGCTTGGCTCCGACCGGGTGGTGATGGCCTTGTCGGGCGGGGTAGATTCGTCGGTGGCGGCCACGCTCGTGCAACGCGCCATTGGCGACAACCTGTTCTGTATTTTTGTGGATAACGGCCTGCTTCGTAAAGACGAATTTGAGCAGGTTTTAGAATCGTATAAAACGCTGGGACTGAACATCAAAGGCGTTGATACCACCGATCAGTTTTATAACGCCCTCGCCGGTTTAACCGACCCCGAAGCCAAACGCAAAGCTATTGGCCGAACGTTTATCGAGGTCTTCGATCAGGAAGCGCACCGCATTGAGAATGTCTCGTGGCTTGGTCAGGGAACGATTTACCCCGACGTAATCGAGTCGGTATCGGTCAAAGGCCCGTCTGCCACCATCAAATCACACCACAACGTTGGGGGCCTGCCCGATTTCATGAAACTGAACGTGGTAGAGCCGCTCAAAACGCTGTTCAAAGATGAAGTACGCGCCGTTGGCCGGTCGCTGGGCCTGCCCGAAGCCATCCTGCAACGCCACCCCTTCCCCGGCCCCGGCCTGGCAATCCGCATCCTCGGCGACATCACGCCGGAGAAGGTTCAGATTTTGCAGGAGGTAGACGCTATTTTTATCAACGGCCTGAAAACGAGCGGCTTATACGATCAGGTGTGGCAGGCCGGAGCCATGTTGTTACCCGTGCAGAGCGTGGGCGTGATGGGCGACGAACGCACCTACGAGCGCGTGGTGGCCCTGCGCGCCGTAACCAGCGTTGATGGTATGACCGCCGACTGGGCGCACCTGCCGTATGAGTTTCTGGCCGATGTGTCCAACGAAATCATCAACCGGGTAAAGGGCGTAAACCGCGTGGTCTATGATATTTCATCGAAACCACCGGCTACGATTGAGTGGGAATAAACCAGCAAAATAATGACAAACAGAACGCTCCATTTGCCATTAATTATTGAGCAAGATGAAGATAACATTTTCATTGTCAGTTGCCTCACCTTAAAAGGATGCCATTCTTACGGGCGCACGATTGCCGAAGCTATGGAAAATATACGCGAAGCCATTGCGGTATGTCTTGATGAAAAAGAACAGCCGGAGATGAATCAATTTGTTGGCTTTCGGGAAATCGAAGTCGTAGTCTAATGGCCAAACAAGTTGTTCTCACAGGCCGGGAGCTCATGCGAATCTTAGAAAAAATGGGCTTTGTTGTTGTCCGCAGCAGAGGGTCACATCATCGCCTGACACACCCTGACGCACGGGTAACAACGGTGCCTGTTCATGGCAATAATGACTTACCAAAGGGGTTAGTTTGGAAGATTATACGCGAGGATGTAGCTATGGAGTTAGACGACTTTACGATTTTTTGCGAAGCGAACCGATAGTCTGCCCAGAGACGCAATTATGCGTCTTTACTCCACAATCCTGAACATCATTTTGGCTTTTTCGCGGGGGAGGGCGTTAAAGTGCCACCACTCAAATTCGATGGGGCTGAACCCGGCCCGGCGCATCACCGAGCGCAGTAACTGCCTGTTTTTCACCTGATTTTGGGTCAGTTTTCCCCGTTTCAGCAGGTTAGATTCCTGGGACGGATAGGCCAGAATCCCGAAATAATCGAACGGCGTTCCCATGTCCAATGCCTTCCCGGTTTTGTCGGCTAAAGTAAGGTCAACGGCACAACCGTAGTTGTGAATGGAGCCTTTGCGAGGGTCGGCCACGTATTTTTGCCGTTCAGTTTCGGGGTATTTCGTCAGGGCGTTCCAAAGTTTCCACTGCGCCGTTCGGGGCCGGGCCGCGTCATACACCAACAGTCGCAAGGTTGGGTTTTGGGCTTGCAGCAATCGGCTGGCCTGGGCGAGTTTGCGGGCCGCAACGGGCTGCATATACGCCGTTGTCAGGTCGTCATAGACATCTTTCCCCACAAAATTATCCGTTGTCGAGTATTTCAGTTCCACTAAGATCGAGGGGTCAAGCGTCTGGACATTCACCAATTTCTGGCGTATCAGGGCGGTTTCTATCGGCTGGGAGTAGGCGGTTGTTGCACGGAGACACACAAAGACGCACAGCGATACACTGAGAGTAAAAAAAAATGGTTGTGTATCTCTGTGCGTCTTTGTGTATCTCTGTGCAACAAAAAATGACGTCGTTTGCATCGTTTTTACCGTAAAAAGTGAATATTGGCCCAAACTACAAACCACTAACTACAAACCGTAATATGACCCTCAATTACATCTGGCTTGGCTTTTTCGTGGTAGCGTTCATTGTCGCACTCACCAAACTGATTTTTTTCGGCGATGTCGAAGTCTTCAAAACCATTGTCGAAGGCATTTTTGATTCATCTAAAGTAGCGGTG
>JBBRUV010000358.1:0-4787 GCA_038247465.1 Cytophagales bacterium | reverse complement strand
TATTTCACGATTCCGGCCTCCGGCGATTTTGCGTATCTATCGTCTCGCGCCAACACTTTGGGCGAAGACGATATTTTCCGGCTTAAACTCTATGCCGCCATCAAGCCTGATCCGGTGGCCATTGTGTCGGGCAAAGTGCTGGATGCAATCAGTAAAAAGCCCGTGTCTTCGTCCGTAGCATCAGAGTTGTTTCAGGAAAATAAAGAGCAACAACAGGTTGAGTATGACCCCGAAACGGGCGAATACAAGATGATTTTACCAACCCAGAAAACCTACACACTCTCCGCCAATAAAGAAGGGTATTTCCCGGCTGTCGAAACCCTCGACCTAAGCAAAGACAAACGGTTCCGCGACATCAAGCGCAACCTGTATGTGATTCCGATTGTAGCCGGGGCCAAAATCGTGATGCGCGAAGTGCTGTTTGAACAGGGGAAATTCGACCTCGTGACTGGAGCCAACGCCGAACTCGACCGGGTGTTTGATATGATGGGCAAATACCCGCAAATGGAACTTCTGATTGAAGGCCATACCGACAATCAGGGCGAATGGGAGCCAAACATGAAATTGTCGGAAGACCGCGTTCGGGTGGTGAAAGAGTATCTGACCGGCAAAGGCATCGTACCGGAGCGGATTCAGACCAAAGCCTGGGGGCCGAGCAAGCCCATTGCCAACAACGAAAGCGAAGAAAAGCGCAAACTCAACCGGCGCGTCGAGTTTACGATTGTGAAGTTGTGAGCAACGGTAGGAACGCAAAAAATCAGTAACTTTATTGAGCAGACACAGACAGCGAATGGAAAGTCCGGCAGTGGAGAATGTATTGCGTGCGGTGGAAGCACTGACCCCCGAAGAGCGAACCGAATTATTTCGGTAATTCCGCCGATACACCACGTCAACCCCGGAAACGGTGCTGTATCGGGGCGATATGATTACGATAGACCTGCCACCCAACATTTTGAAAGACAGTGAATTATGGCAGTTAGAAGTTATTGTTGGCACCGAGAAAGTAGCCGCAACACTGCACCACACCGGGCGGCTCGATGAAACAGTTTTAGCTAAATTACTGGCAGATGTCCCATCACTATACACCGCACTCAGAAACACCAAACTGTATCTTGTTGCATACCGAAACGAGCTGACCGAGGCCGATTTTGATCCAATGACCGAAATAAAAGCCTTTGAAGCAGTTAAGCGATTTGGATTGCAAAAAGTGGAGGATGCGGGGGAAAAAGTATATACCCGTATCGAATGAGGTTGTCTAAATTTTGGATCGAGCTGGAAGAAACACTCAACCCGGCTGCCGTGCGAGGCATTGGTTGTCATACTAATATTACCAGAGGCCAACCAGCTTTTCAAGGCGGAGAGATGTGGTTCGGAAGCGATAACATACTATATATCAATTTCAAATCAGGCCGCTACGGGGCTGTTACATCAGCACACAAGTCGGCTGTTACAGCGTATTTTCAATTCCTGAATTTTGCAGTAGAAATTGTCTCCCGCTAATTGTGGTCAGGTTTACCCGCATGAAGTTGTAATTTTGCCCGCAATGGCTCAACTCGCTAACCGCAACACACGCCTGATCTTAGGCAGTATTTTACTCTTCGCCTTCGCGCTGCGGCTCTATAACGCCGACCGCTACGGGCTTTTCTTCGACGAAAAATCAACGCTCCTCATCAGTCAGGGCGTTTGTTTAGAAGGAGCTAATCAACAGGACGTTTTCTCGAAACCAATTTTTACGCCCGCCGAATTCTGGCAACCCAAAACGTTTGCTGACTTTGTGGAAGCCAACATTCGGGGTGACATTGGCAACAGCCCGGCCTACTATGGCGTGTTGTGGTGCTGGATTAACGTATTCGGCATGAGCGACTTAGCCATCCGATTTCCATCCTTAATTTTCAGTACGCTGACGGTTTTGCTGCTGTTTGTTTTTGTCAGAACACACTTCCAAAATGAGCGGCTGGCGTTGCTGGCGGCTGGTGTTGCGGCCATAGAACCGTTTTTTGTGGCCTACGCGCAGGTAGCCCGCAACTATTCGATGACGTTTTTTTTGACGCTTTTAGCAACGCACGTGTTTTTGCTGCTGATGCGCCAACGATCAACGGGATTGCTACTGGCCTACGGGCTGATTTTGGTTACGTCGGTTCTGTCGCATTACCTCGCCATTACGGTGTTTTTGTGTCATGGAATCTATGCCGTGCTGTATCTGCGAAACACCCGAACGTGGTTGTCGTTGGCCACAGCGGGAGCCGCTGGGCTGGGGTTGGTATCGTTGTGGTTTGTGTTTGGTGGCGGTAAATACACGTTTTTCACGCTCAATTATCAGGCGGAGTTTTACCGAAATATTGCCTTGACCAACCCCACCGGCTCGCCGTTTGGCCTGATTCTCCCGGCCACAATTCCGAACATTACCGTTCGGGCCGTACCGATTTTTGCCGACCTGTTTGTGTTTACCAACGGCCTCGGCGCGGCCCTGACCGGGCTGAAAAACGCGGGGCTGGCCCTGGCCCTCGGCGGCATCAGCACGTTTTTGATTCACCGTTTTCAGCGCGATAATAACCCGGCTATCTGGCTAAAAATTAGCGTATTGGCCGTGCTTGCTTTTGGTTTACCTATTTATTCGGTGGTGCCGTTTCGGTTTTTGGTACTGTCTGTCGCACCAGTATTTGTGTATCTCATTGGTCGTTATGTTGCAGACCAAATCCGGGCTACTAAATCCCAACAACATGACAGTCAAGCAGTAAGAGTCGAAAAAATTGAGTCAATTCTATTCGCACGGCTGACCGTGTTGCTGCTACTGCTGACGTTTGTGCCGACGTTGTTTCTGCTGTTTATGGCCTGGCGCAGTGGGCATACGTTTGGTATCACGCAACGATATTCGGGGTTTTCGTTTCCGTATGTGTGCGTGTTAGTGGCAATGGGGTTGCGGCAACTGACCCGGTTACCCTGGTGGTTTTCTGCGCCAATCGGGGCGGGGCTGGCGGTGCAGGCGGTGTTTGTGGTGCAGGTGCTGAGCAGTATTTATGCCGGAAAAAACGGCAAATACACGCAGTTTGAAAAGCCGCGCCTGAAAAACCCATACTGGGCTTCTGCTCAGACTATTCAGGAGCAATACGCGCCCGGCGATACGGTGGTGTATCCGAGTATGAACCGGGTGATCTATTCTGAAAAAATAGATAAAACAACCTTTCCATACGCCATTTTAGACGCACAATTGGTAAATGTTTATTTACCCAAAACCGCGCAATACAGTCAACGGATTGATGCCAACGAACAGGATAACATTGTGCTGATTAAAGCCAAAAGCGGCCAGAAACAGCCTATTTTTGATTTAAAAGAAAACAGATACTGACTGAGTTGCAACGTTGTAAAGTTATCAGGTTGTAGAGTTTTATCTGCGTCAGTAACTCTGCAACATTACAACTCTATAACTCTAAATGACCAATCACACAACCCTCGCCGGGCAACTTCGGCTTACCATTCTGGGACTTTACAACGCGGCCAACGCCGGGCATATCGGCGCTTCGCTGAGCTGCGTTGACCTGATGATTGCCACGCTCATTCTCCGCAAACGCGAACAGGACACGTTTTTGCTCTCGAAAGGCCACGCGGCTGCCGCGCTCTACGTCTGCCTGAATCACCTCGGCGACATCTCCGACGATGAACTGGCAACATTCTACAAAAACGGAACCACACTGCCAGCGCATCCCGCGCCCAACAAACACCAGGGCATTCCGTTTGCCACCGGCTCGCTCGGTCATGGTTTGCCAATTGGCACGGGCATTGCCCACGCCGGAAAGCTCCAAGGCGATGATTCAATCATGTACGTGCTGATGTCTGACGGCGAAACCAACGAAGGAACTACCTGGGAAGCAGCTCATTATGCCGTTGCCAAAGGTCTGGATAACCTCGTTGTGCTGATTGACAAAAACGGCTTGCAGGGCTTTGGTAACACTGCCGATATTCTGGGAGATTCTGCCGATCCGCGCAAATGGGAAGCAATGGGTTTTGAGACTGTTGAAGCCGACGGCCACGATATTGACGCGCTGCTACTCCTGATTGATACCCTGAATCTGTCGCGCAATGGCAAGCCCAAAGCCATAGTTGCCCGCACCGTGAAGGGCAAAGGCGTATCTTATATGGAAGATAAGATGGAATGGCATTATTTGCCCATGAACGCCGATTTGTATGAACAGGCCAAAAACGATGTAATGGCGCAGTACGATATAGCACGCGGATGAGGCAGACACTGTGGATTTTTACTGATTTTTCAGTTCTGCTGAAAAAAGAGAAGAATCCGTGTGAATCTGCAATGTCTGCGTCATCTGCCCGGCCGCCGAGGAGGTTACCAGTAACCGCTTTTGCACAATTCTTACAAGAAGCATCATTCCTAAATTGTACAATTCTATTTTTTCAACGTATTAGAAAAATACAACGTAGCCGATATTCAGAGGAATCTTTTGTACGTTTCTAAGTTTCAGGCTATTAAAATAATACAATGTTGCACGAAAGCAAGAACTTTGCCTAATCTACTGACTGTCACCAGAAAAAGCATTGGATAGTGAATTGGCCTGAATCACCTTTGCATCGGGAAAACACAAACCCAGAAACAAACACCAATGAAACAAGTCCGTATCTCAATTGCCATGCTCCTGATGGCGATGACGAGTCTGGCCGGCATCTCAACTGCCAACGCCGACGACAAGCCGGAGTTGACCACGCGGATGGCCGCCCCAGTGAAAGTACTGAAGTCCGAGAACAAGAAATTTGAATTGTATATCCCGGCAAACTTG
>JBBRUV010000357.1:0-4801 GCA_038247465.1 Cytophagales bacterium | reverse complement strand
TTTGGCGTTTTACCAAAAAAAAAGGGGGGGGGGGGGGGGGGGGGGGGGGGGGGGGGGGGGGGGGGGGCGGAGTTGGCGGGGTGGTAGGGGGCGTAGGCGTAACGGGCGGAGTAGTGGTGCCACTGCCAGGGATGGTGGTGCTGCCACTGCCGGGAGTGGTAGACGTTGGGGGCGTAACAGCCGTTGACGAGCCAGGTTGCGTGCCGCTGCTGGGGTTGGTTACCACCAGCGGCTCAGGAATAGTCTGTTTGCGTTGCTCGAAAGAAGAACAGGCTGCGGCCAGCAGTCCCAGCCCCAGTAGTACTGTGCGTAGAAAAGTCGGTTTCATATTAATTGAGATGTGCTTTAGCGGCTTAAAGGTGCAAACCTGCATTGATTAGCCGTTTGCCAGAACGCAATCGTGCCAAAATTTAACATAACTCACTATTACTGAACCGTTACGCTTTGTAAACGTAGGGTTTGCCCAGCGGTTGTTGGTGCGCCCGCCACCGGACTCAACGCAACCTGTGCAATAATACCCTCCCAGCCAGCCACACCTGCCAACGGAATTTCGTATCGGCGCAGTTGCCCGTCGCCAATGATTGGGAAAGTGGTAGCCCGGTTTGTGGTTTCAGTCCAGTGGTTGTCGTCCCTGCGTCGCCAGATCAGGCGGGCCTGTGTAACCGGGGTGGTAAAAGCCGCTTCGACCACGAGTTTGGGTAACTCCGCAGCCCGCCAGAACATCGTTGGGCTTTCGACGCGGAGGGGTTTGGCAGCATCGGCGGGCCACCACCGAATGGTAAGCGCGTTGGCGGGCAAGGGCCAGCCCTGATCGCGGGTATTGGCATAGTACCATCCCTGTCGGCTGTTCTGAAACCTAAAATTCGGGATGGTTTGGGGCCGGGGCTGCGCGTAGGCAAAGGCCCGAATCCGGGCCAGATCGCCTGCCACTAAATCACACTCATATTCATACACGCCGTTGTGGTCAAGCACGGCAAAAGGCGCGGCAGTCAGATAGCCACAATCACCATCGCTTTCGCCCCCGGTGCCAGGAATCCCGATCACCGCTGAGATGTACCGATATTCATTCTGACGGTAAATGCCCACGCCCCGGCCACTTCGATTGAGCAGGGCCGTCCAGTTTTCGGTGGCGTAGCGGTCAGTAATGTTAAAATTCGGGGCAAATTCAGAAATCGGCGCGTTGGTAAATGGTTGGTTGCCGGTGTAGCTTACCACCCGAAACCAGTGGCCGTTGAGGTACATACACGGAGCCTCCTGTGTGCGGGCTTCATACTGGGTGGTGTCGGACCGGTTGATGGTGGTTCGGTTACGAAAATGCACCACATCGTCGCGGAGTTCAATCCAGTGTTCCATTACGCACTCGGCCACCACCCCATTGAGCGGCCAGATGAGCGGCACGGTTTTTATGTACAGACGGGTGTTGTCTATGCGCTTGTATTCGAGCAGGTTAGCGGGCTGGCTATAAAAATCACCGGTCTGCACAGGGTTCCAGCCTAAGTTCATCCAGACTGAGATGGGCGGCTGTTTGCCCGGCACTAAATACGGCACCGGCCCGGAGTATAAACTGCTCTGCAACTGCCGCCCCAGATCGGCGTTATTGACCATGTTGGCACTGTCGCGCCCCATCGAGAGGTAAGTGATGGCTCCGCCCGCGTTGCGGTCAATGCCGAGCCGAATGCGGCTGTTTTCGATATAAACCCGGTCTGACTGCGGGGGCGGATTGCTGGATGCCGGGCCGGAACTGGGTCCGTGATTGGTGGAATTACCAGTTTGCTTTTGCCAGACCCGGTCTTCATACGGAGCGCAGCCCGCCAGCCCGAAAGCGACCAATGCAACGAGAATGTAAATAGTCTTCATGCGGATTGAGTGGTTTGGTTTGCCCGGTAAACATCAAAAAAGGGGAAGCGGTTTAGGCTTTTCCCTTAGCTGTTTTCACAACGGTAATCCCTTGTTATGAATTGTCTCAGATTTTGGTTGGAAAGCCACAAACAGGTTTCTATCTTTCGCAATTCGTTTACCAAAGGAACTGTTTATCCATAAAAAAGCCCACAGCCGAACTGACGGGCAGGCAAATCGTGCCTAAGGACGAGAATCCTTATTGTGATAAGCTTTCAGGCACAAACATAACCAAATCTACCACAGATGACAAACACGCCCGAACTCATGCATACCATTGGAGTGGACATCGGCACCAACTCGATTGGTTTTGCTTTGATTGCTCATCAATCCGACGAAACTGGTACGTTAGTGAAACACCACGCCCTGATTGACACCGGCGTTTCGATTTTCCCGATCGGCGTTAATCTTCAAAAAGGAGTTCTCGAAGAATCAAAAAACGCGCAACGACGTGGGTTTCGGAGCATGCGCCGGATTCTGTTTCGGTATAAACTCCGGCGGAAGAAGCTGATTCAATTACTCGAAAAACACGGTATGATGCCCCAGATCACGGTCAGCACCAGTCAAACCGGGTTGTATAAACTACGCCAAACCGGGCTTGATGCCAACATTACCCTCACCGATTTGGGCCTGATTCTGCTGCACTTTAACAACCATCGCGGATTTAAGAGCAACGCCAAAGTGAAAATTGAAGACGAGGACACTACCGAAAAACCAAAGAAAAACCCTAAAACCGATGAGGAAGGCGTTGCCAAAGCCCAAAACAACCAACTGAAAGGGTTTATGGCAGCCCGCAATGCCCGGACTGTTGGCGAGTATTTTTACTTTATGCTGCGCGAAAGTGAGCAACGGGCCGAGACCGATACGTGGCATAATTCTTACGAGCCGTTTGACGAACGTGCTATCTCTGCCGACGGTGGCACAGTAAGTTTGCACCACAGCCGGGGAATCCGTCGGCGCGACGGGCGGCACGTGAGCCGAGACCTCTACGAAGATGAGTTCGATCAGCTTTGGGCCGCTCAACGCACGTTTCATCCCGAACTGACCGGCGGCAAAACCGAGTATGACGCTATCGGCCAGCGAGCCGACCTGACCATTGCCCAAAAACGACAACTCCGCAGTGTGTTTCGGCAAACGCTGTATTATCAACTCCGAAACAAAACCATTTTTTATCAGCGTCCGCTTAAATCGGCCAAACGGTTTATCAGCAAATGCACGTTCGCCAAAAATAAGCGCACGGCCCCCAAAAGTTCGTTGCTGTTTCAGGAGTTCAGAACCCGCAAAACAATTGCCAATATCCGCTATTCTGACCCAACGGGCAGTGCCGTCCGAGAATCGCTTACGACCGACCAACGACAAACGCTCTGCCGGGCTGTACAGTTTCGGGCCTCGATGGGCCTGACCGACATCAAAAAAACGCTTGGACTTCACCATAAAGTGAAGCTAAACCTACCCGATGACTCCGAAAAAGCCCTCATCGGCAACCGGACTCTGGCACTATTCTGCAAAGTTTTTGGCGAAGAAAAAGTGCGCGGCTGGCACGATCAGCAAACGCTTTGCTGGTGGGCAACGGCCAAAACCAATCCGCCAACGGTGATTAAGCAACTTTGGCACACGCTTTATATGGGCCGCGATGACCTGTGGCTCTTAGAAACACTGACCGACCCGGAAAAATGGAAATTTTCAGAAGAAGAAGCCCGCAAGCTCATCGCATATAACCTTGATCCCGGTTACGGTGATTATTCGAGCCGGGTGCTGAACCAGATTATCGAACCCCTGCGCCAGGGATTAGACGAATACGACGCGCTGGTTTCGGCAGGATTACTCGCGCCAAGAGGCCAGACCACCGTACCAATACTGATCGAAACGCGGAAAGTTAAGGCACTCAAAAACAACGAACTCCGAAACCCGGTGGTGCAACGGGCGGTGTCGCAAACGATTCAGGTGATTAACAAACTTCTTGCAAAACACCCACAAATTGACCCCAATCACCTCACGATCCGGGTAGAATCAACCCGCGAGTTCAGAAAACCCAAACAACAACGGGAAGAAATGCGCCGGGCCAATACCAGCACCGACCAACGGCGCGAGCAGTATGCCCGTTTTCTGACTGATTCGGGGCTGTTTGGCAGTGAGGTGGGCCGCCAGAGTTCGCTTATCCAGAAGTTTGAACTCTGGCTCGAACTGGGGGGAGAAACCGACCAGATGAAAGACTTTCGGCAGTTTTTGACAGACGCAAAAGGTACTGATTTAGACAAACAAAAATACCGGCTTTGGGTGGAACAGGGCTTTCTTTGCCCCTACACGTTTCGGCCCATTCCGTTCAGCAAGCTGGCATCTGCCGAAGTCGAGATTGAACACATTGTGCCGTATAGCCGCAGTTTAGATAACTCGTTCAGCAACAAGACGCTCTGTTACAGCGAGGCCAACAAAGCCAAAAGCGACCGCACTGCCCGCGAGTATATGCAGAGCCTGGGCCCGACGCAATTCAAGCAATTTGAAGGACACATTAAGCGGTATTTTGAGAAAAACGAGACTAAACAAAAGCGGTTTCTAACCTCGTTGGCCGACCTCGCACCCGGTTTCAGGCCCGACCAACTCACCAACACGTCTTATATTGCCCGCTTTGTGGTGCAGAAACTAAAAACCATTGCTGCCACCGTTGAATTTACCAACGGCTCTGCAACCGCCGAACTCAGGCAGTATGACTGGAATCTGGGGCGATTGCTCGACGAGGTGCGGTTTGAAGAAGAAACAGGTGTAGAAATTGGCCCACGCCACAAAAAAACACCCGAAAATGATGCCCAGTTCAGAGAATGGCGCAACAAGTTTGGCACCGGAAAAAACCGTACCGACCACCGACACCACGCCTTAGACGCAATGGTGATTGCGCTCACCACGCCAA
>JBBRUV010000356.1:0-4820 GCA_038247465.1 Cytophagales bacterium | reverse complement strand
GGTACTTCTATCTGGAAGGGTTGAAGGTCTTAGCCAATTTCATACTATTTCAAGACTTCATAAATCAGCAAGGTCTTACGCAAGAGCAAGTAAATCAGCTACTTAGCATGGTCTGACAACCTTTTACTGAGTTTTCAATTATGAGGGTTTTTCTCCTTTTCTAACTACGTTGACAAACTGGCTTGAACCTATTTCAAACTTCGCTCACCAGCGCCTTACCAATGCCGTCACTGAAGGGCTGAATAATGTAATTCGCTATGTAAAACGGATGAGTTATGGACTGCCTAATTTTGAGCATTTTCGGCTTCGGGTATTAGCTCAAGCCATCTAACCACAAGAATTGTCAAAGAACCATTTAATGTAACCCCCGGTACCACAACGTGCGGGCCTCCACCAGTCCCTTTTTTCGGTGGTCCAGAGCAACTGTGTAATTTTAGTGTTGAGATTATGGGGCAATTTACGCCTACTCCGGGTGCCGGATTTGGGCTAAGCAGTCCCGGATTAGTCGGTGCATACTCAACAACCTGGCGCATCAACCCAAACCCAACGGGCATACCGGTAGCGAACGGAAATAATTTTTCTTTCGATACCCGTGATATGCCGTTCGGCACGTACACCATTTCGGCTACGCGCAGATATCTTAACGTAAGTACGCCCACGAGTTCGGCATCAAAAGCATTTTACGTTTTATGTTCCGGCTGGGAGTGCCTTTACTTTGAAGGTAGTTTTGTTTATCGGCTGAATGATAACGGGCAAGATGTGTTTTCCCGGTTTAGCAGTCCAAACTCGATTCAATACGCAACAACGGCAGCAGGAGAGTTTGTATCCAGAAGCAGGCTAATCAGCAACGGCTGTTTGGCAGTGGTAGCCAATTGCTTTGCCGAAACAGACCCAAGAACTCCTGTTACGCCCACCTGCTCAATTCCTGCCAATACCTGCTATACTATTCAGGTGCAGAAAACCGGGCAGCGGTTGCAGGCCATGAGCAACAACACGGTTAATCAGCAACCGGCCAACAACCAGAATAATCAGATTTGGAAAGCAGAAGATCGGGGAAACGGATGGCGCAGTTTTACGGCCCAAGACGGTACGAACCGCGCTATTCAGGCAGCAGGCGGGGCCAATTATGGTGAAATACTGGCTCTCACAACCTTCAACAATGATGGTCGCCATAACTGGGCTTCGCAGTGCAACCCGGCAGACAACTCGCTCTGGCGTATTGTTTACCCCAACAACAACTATACGTGGGATTTGCGGGATTTTGGGAACCAGCCGGTTCTTCAAATCTATGGCAACACGTCAGAGCCGTTCTATGATTACCGTTCGTTTCGGTTCCAGCCGGTGGGTTGCCCCGGCCCAACAACGGGCTGCAATTTCAGCGTGTCGGCCAGCAACAGTACGCCCAATGTTAGCTGTGGGCAGTCGTCACAATTGTCATTCAATTGCGCGGGTACTGATTGCGGGTCGGCGGGTTTCAACTGGTCGGGCAACGGGCTAAATCAGGGCGTAACGCAAGGGCAGGCCATCAGTACGGGCGCGCTCAACAGCAACGGCGGCTTCACCTACACCCTCACGGCCAGCAAAGCGGGCTGCGGTAACAGCACGGCCCCAACCAGCGTAAACGTAACGGGCTGCGGCACAACGGGTTTGGCATTGGCAACGGTCAGCTATGATTGCAACAGCGGAGCCTGGACGTGGCAATACACGGGCGGCAATGGCGGCAGTATTGAGACCTATTGCCCCGGTGCGTTCAGTAACCGGACTATTTCGGCCAACAGCCTCCAAACCGTTACGTTAGACATCAACCTCCGCAACGGAACCACGTTCTACATCACGGCCATTCAGGGCGGGCAAACCTACAATTTTCAGTTCCTGAGTTCCTGCTCCGGGGGCGGTGGCTGTTATGCCCTGTCGCCCTCGGCCAGCAATGCTAATCCGGGTTGTAACGTGGGCGTTACGCTCAACGCCAACTGCGGCAGTGGTGATTGTTCGGGCGTTACCTACGCCTGGAGTGGCAACGGGTTAAGCGGGGGCGGGTCGTCAATAGCGGTCACACCGCCAGCCAGCAACGGCACCTATACCTACACCGTCTCGGCCAGCAAATCCGGTTGCAGTACGCAGACGGGTACGGTTGCGGTAAACGTGAGCGGCTGTGGTGGTGGCCTGGCATTCCAGACCGTTAGCTACAACTGCAACACCGGCGTTTGGCAATGGCAGTTCACGGGTGGCAACGGTAGCAGTATCGAAACCTATTGCCCCGGCGCGTTTGGCAACCGAACCATTTCGGCTAACTCGGTGCAGAGCGTCACGGTAGATGTAAACCTGCGGAATGGCACCACATTCAACATCACAGCTGTCCAATCGGGCCAAACCTACACGTATCAATTCACAACGTCGTGCGGTGGGCCACGAGTTGGGGCCGGGTCAGAAGCGGGTGATGATTGGCAGGTTAGCCCCAATCCCAGCACAGGGCAAGTTACAGTGCGGTTCCGGTTGGCCGAAAAAGAAGTCGGCACTATTTCTGTGGCAACGTTGAGCGGCCAACACTTTATGAAACAGACGGTTACGGGAACGGGTCAGCCGCAGCAACTTACCCTTAGTCTGGACCAGCAGCCGGGTGGCCTGTATCTGGTGCGTTTACAAAGCGGAACCCAGAACCAGGCCGCCAAAGTGTTGCTGATTCGCTGATAACAGCGTTTTTGTGAAGCTACTGACCTCTGCCGGAGGTCAGTAGCTTTTTTGGTTTTCACTGTTCATTCATCATCTTTCTTAGCTTCTTCCCGGTATGGCACTCCACACATTACCCGAAACGTTACGATTGGTTGACCGCATAGATTCGTTGATTCGTCGCCGGGCTACGGGAACGCCGGACGACATGGCCGAAAAATTAGGCATTAGCCGCAGCACATGGTTCAGCCATTTACGATTACTCACCAATGAGCTTAGCTTTCCTATCGAGTACGATTCAGAGAAGCAAACGTACTATTACACGGCAAAGGGGAAGTTCGTTGTTGGGTTCATACAAGAGTAGATATGGGTCGGTATTTTCTCGTAGGTAATGGCCGACTGGATTGGCCCGCCGAGGGGCTGGGCGCGGGCTTCGTTGAGGAGGGTAGAATCAGAAAGCATAACGATCAGGTGATAGGTTGCCGGTGAATTTGACGGGGCAAAGTACGGGAAAATTATGCGATTGCCCGATTCTGCATCGGCAGGAACGTGGTGTATGGCCGTTGTCCGGGGTGTTCCGTCGTTGTGTGAGTTGTGCCACTGCTGTTATACGGGGTTGTGCGGGGTATGCTGTCCCGTACTCTTTAATAGTCTGCCAACATTACCAAATTGTTAATTTTACAAGTAACTGTTTGAGCCCGAATTAATCGGACTGGTACGGCCTATATTTGTCTCAATACTCTATAAAACGATGATAAACTATGGAAAAACTTAGAAACCGATGGCACATTTGGGTGGGTGTGCTGGGGCTGACGCTACTGTGTGCTGTGAGTTGCAAGAAGGACGAGGGTGTGGTGTCAGACACTAACACCGATTGCGGATGCGATGGTAAAACATCCTACAAGATAGACCGGGTAGCCGCACAGGCAGTGGAAAGTTCTGGTTTTACAGTTAGAAACTCGTTAGGGAGCGTTGGCATATGGATGAGAGTTTGGCCACCCAAATCTACATACCAAAGCCCCAGCGGGCTTCCTATAAAAAGCTAAAGTCAAGTTTACCCAATGCCCAAGTATTCAGAACCCCGCCGAGGGTCGTATGGCACGACTTACGTTCGGCCAAAAAAGGAGTTAGGTCAGCATTTTTTGATTGATCTAAGCATTTCAGAACGCATTGCCTCGCTGCTCACCGGGCATCATAACACCCGTAATCTGCTCGAAATTGGCCCCGGAACGGGCGTATTAACCCAGTTTCTGCTGCCCGACGACCGCTTTGATTTGCAGGTGATCGAGATTGACCGCGAATCGGTCGGCTACCTCAACGCGCACTACCCGGCCTTGCAGGGCAAAATTATCGAGGGTGATTTCCTGCAAATGCCCACCGAGGGCTTCTTCGGGGGCGAGCCGTTTGCCGTGATCGGTAACTTCCCGTATAATATTTCGAGCCAGATTTTCTTTACGATTCTGCCCATCCGAAACCGGGTGCCGGAGGTGGTTTGTATGTTGCAACGCGAAGTGGCCCAACGCATTGCGTCGGGGCCGGGCAATAAAGACTACGGTATTCTGAGCGTGTTTTTGCAAGCCTGGTATGACATTACCTACGAATTTACCGTTGGCCCCGAAGTCTTTGATCCACCGCCGAAGGTTCATTCAGGCGTGATTTCGCTCCGGCGCAACGACGTTCAGGAACTCGGCTGCGACGAGAAATTATTCATGCAGGTTGTAAAAGCCGGGTTTCACCAACGCCGGAAAACGCTGCGGAACGCGCTGAAAATCATTAATCCACCCGAAGCCGTTCTCAACAGCCGGTTTATGTCCCAACGCGCCGAGCAGTTGAGCGTGGCCGAGTTTGTGGAATTGACCCTGTTGATGTCGGCGGTGTAGCCTGGCTGGAAAGCCGCAAGCTAATCGGAAGAAAATATTGCTCTACATCAGCTTGCGGCTTTCCAGCCACGCTACACCAATTCAAACTGCCCCATGAAACTCACTCAGGAATACCTCAATCAGCTGCAAACGGCCATCAGCACGGGCGACGACACCACGCTGCGGGCCGAGATGGACGAGCTGTTCCCGGCTGATATTTCGGCGGTACTCTACGAACTCGCAACCGATCAGGCCCACTACCTGCTCAACCTGATTGACCACCGCGTCGGAGCC
>JBBRUV010000355.1:0-4841 GCA_038247465.1 Cytophagales bacterium | reverse complement strand
TCAGTTTCCTGAACCGTTCCCAGAGCGCGTCGAGACCACCTTCGGCTTCGATGGCGGCTTTCTCATCGTCGGTAAGCTGGTTTTGCAGGGCGTTGCTCAACCAGTCAGGAGGGATTATGGGCAGCGTTTCGGCGGGTTTTGATTGCTTCCCGGCAACCCATTCGCCAAAGAGCCGGTCGAAGAGGTCGAGGTGTTGTTCGCGTTTGACGAGGGCGGTTTTGCTCAGGAAATAAAAATCGTCGATACTCGTACCGCCCACGTCTGAGCGCGAAGCTTCGAGCAGCGTCAGGTATTCGGCCAGGGTAACGGGCAGGGCGTGTTGGCGCAGGAGGAGAAAGAAGTCTAAAAACATACGATATGGGGGGTGTTGCTCGGTTTGCACGAATGCGCACCAGCCGACCAAAGCCAATTTTTGAGTGTAGTAAAATACGGCCCTTCATCGGAAAGACCAGACCACGTTTACTCAGCGATAATTAGCCGTTACTGTTACTGTAACCGGGCATCTTCGCGGCTGTTAAAGGTGTCGCCCTGCTTGATGTCGCCGGTCTCGAAGCCCTTTTTAAACCAATACACGCGCTGCGCCGACGAGCCGTGCGTGAAGCCATCACGCACCACGTAACCCTGGGCCGCTTTTTGAATCCGGTCGTCACCAATGGCGTTGGCCGCCGTCAGAGCCTCCTCAATGTCGCCGGGTTCGAGAATGTTTTTCATTTTCTGAGCGTGATGCGCCCAAACACCCGCCAGAAAATCGGCCTGCAATTCAAGCCGGACAGACAGCCGGTTGGCCTCTACCTCCCGCATCTGCTCCTGCGCCCGGTGTACTTTGTCGAGAATACCCCATTCGTCCTGCAAATGGTGGGCTACTTCATGGGCAATCACGTAGGCCATTGCAAAGTCGCCGGGAGCCTGAAACCTGTTTTGTAGTTCGTCATAAAACGACAGGTCAATGTACAGTTTCTTGTCGCCGGGGCAGTAAAACGGGCCGGATGCCTCCGAAGCTACCCCGCAACCCGACTGCGTTTGTTGCCGAAACAGCACCAGCACCGGCGGCTGATAGCGGTCGCCCTGATCGGCAAGGAGTTTGGTCCAGACATCTTCCGTATTCGCCAGCACCACTTTAGTAAATTTGGCCGCGTTATCCTCGGCAGCGGATTGCCGCACCTGCGACCCCGGCATGGTCGGGCTGTCGGTTGATGATGATGTCCGGTTGAGTACTTCCGACGGATCACCGCCGAGGAGCATATACACCAGCGCAATGATGACCGTGCCGATGCCCCCGCCGATGGCCAACCCACCCCCGCCCCCACTTCCCCGGCGGTCTTCCACGTTCTCGCTTTCGCGTCCTCCAAGCCAACGCATAGTGTTGTGTGTTTAAATTTTGTTTCTGCCGGTAAGTTTACGGCTTTCAGGGCAAAATGTTTAGAAATGGGCTGTGTCACTTCGGTTTCGCCCGTTCATATTGCATTGGCCACACCACATCATCGCCCACATTCGAGGCCGCATGAAGCGAAAAGAGGGGTGACATAGTGGTTGATTCAGGGTTTCTTTAGTACGAAGGAATCCGTTAGCCGTTCGGTTCCCGTACTTATCCGTACCTGTTGGGCTACAAACGCCGAACGGGATTACACTTCATCAACATAATTTTTACTTACCAAACGGTATGAAAAATACAGCAAAAAATCCACAGGCACCGGCACCAAACCGACTCCATGAACTTATTCAGACTATTCCAGGACATCGAAGCCGTTGACGGCGATGCCACCGAGCGGTTAGCGTACTATTCGCGCCGTAGTTTACTGACCTTAGGTACCAAAGCGATGGCGGTTTCGGCCCCGGTGGTGATGGCAAGCGTGCTGAACGAGGCCTACGCCCAGACTTCATCCGTGACGGACGTACTGCACTTCGCCCTCACGCTTGAGTACCTCAAAGATGATTATTACCAACGTGCCAACGCAGCCGCTAACCTGATTCCGGCCAGCGACAAAGCGATTTTTACGCAGATCGGTAAGCACGAAACCGCCCACGTAGCACTGTTGCGCGGTGCGCTTGGTACGGCAGCCGTTGCCAAGCCCGCCTTTGAATATGCGGCCAACACCTTTACCGATTACCAGACGTTTTTGCTGCCGGCGCAAGCCTTTGAAGATACCGGCGTTCGGGCCTACAAAGGGCAGGCGGGCAACCTGCTCGGTATGGACGTGCTGACAACAGCGTTGCAAATTCACTCCGTCGAAGCGCGTCATGCGTCAGAAGTACGCCGGTTGCGCAGGCTACGGGGCTGGGTATCAGCCGGTGACGAAACGCCAGCCGCCGTGTATGCCGGTGAAGCCCTCACGGCCCGGGCCGGGGTTGACTTGGTTGGTCTGACCAAACTCAGTGCCGACCGCGTTCGGGAAGCCTTCGACGAGCCGCTCGACCGGGCTGCTGTGCTGGCCATCGCCACGCCGTGTCTGGCCTAAGGGTTTAACTGATTTTCGCACAGCAAAGCCACTAATCTCCCGGTCAGTGGCTTTGCTGTGTTTGCCTGCTTGAACACAGTAGCGCGGGTGGAAACCCGCCCCGCTGCAAAAATAGGGCGGGTGTTATTTGGTTCGACTCATTGGCGGGCGGGTTGCCACCCGCGCTACTCCTTAATCACCGTGACCCAGCCCTTGATGGTGCGTTTTAGGTCGTCGTTGGTCAGCCCGTAGTAATACACCCCCGACGGCACATCCTCGGCCCGCCAGTCGTTGGCGTAGGGCCGGGCATCATACACCCGCCTGCCCCACCGATTATAGACCTCCAGCCGCCAGGGGCGCGACTGGATATTAGGAATGACAAAGGCATCGTTTTTACCGTCGCCGTTGGGGGTGAAGACGTTGGGCACCGCACCGGGGCAATCATCATAGCGGACGGTGATGGTGTCGGCGATGGGGCAGAAGGCCGACGGCACCCGCACCGAGTAGGTGCCGGCCTGCGAGACGGTCAGGGTTGAATCCTGGGAACCGTCGCTCCACAGCAAAGCGCGTTTGGCGGGGTAATTAGGGGTGAGGGTGAGGGTTTCGCCCTGACACAGTACCGTATCGGCAGGCAGATGAACGGGCGGCTCAATAGTGACCCGGATAGAATCGGTAACGCTGCATAGCCCAGCGGTGGCCGTTACAGAATACAGCCCGGACTGGCTGACGGTATAAGACGAAGTGACCCTGCCGTCCTGCCAGCGGTAACGCACCCCGGATTGTCCGGGAATTAACAACTTTAATGTCTGTTCTGTGCAGAGTGTACTATCCTGACCCAAGTCAAATGCGGTAATCAATTCGTCAGTTTGCGCTTCACTAACCAGAATGTCGTCTAATAAGTAGTAGGCCTCAATCGCGTTGTATCCGGGTTTTATTATTCTTTCTATTCTGGTATGTGCATCATCAATAAAATTACCAATAGTCAAATAAGAGAATGAACTATCTGCCCTAAAACAACCTGAAACTTTTTGCCATCTAAGCGTATCTTTCAATACAACTTGACTATTAATTTGAGGCTTTGCTAATAGCTGATAGGATGCTGAGTCACGTAGCGGCTTAGTAGAAAAGTGCATTCCCAAGTTATTGGTGCGAATTGAGGAAAACGGATCTACGAATACATACATTTCTGCGTGATAAATCCTCCCAACTCTCAACTTCTCTTTCAAAGATATTTGCATATATTCTCGGACAATTTTCCCTCCATAAGGTAAGTAATTAAGCATTCCCACAATAAAATTGCCTGTTCTCGCTTCGGGGAGACCATTAGAGTAGGTGGAACTGCTACAAACTTTAGTTCGGTCAGAAATCCAAATGTCAGGTGTTCCAAACGTCGGGGAATACCATCCTTGTAAGTAATCCTCGATCAAGTAATTAACTCTTCTCAAATTACATGGTAACTTTTTATAGTCTTCAAAACCTGGATTAAGAACAAGATTTTGAGCGTTGGCAGATGAAATGGTAAAGAATATTAATAAGAACAAGTACAATGTTGATTTCATGGATGATGAAATTTGTAATCAAATAAAATAGCTAAAAGCAAAATGGCCCGACTTCTTATGAAATCGGGCCACAAACTGTTTACTTGCTTAGTCTAACAAATTTTTTAGTGAGCAAAGCATTCCCTGCCTTCATACGGCAGACATAGATTCCGGCAGACAGTTGATCAGCATCGAGTTCGTACTCAAACGAGCCGGTTTCTAAGGCTGTTTCGGGCAAAATTAATTTCACAACTTTTCCCTGCTCATTAACAACGTCAACCTGCACCCGCTCAGACCGGGCCAAACGCACTCTGACAACGGTACGGTCGGCTACGGGGTTAGGCGAAACCTGTAACGAATACACCGCATCAGCTTCTTCGGGTTCGTCACCAGCAGCTATTCTAGTGCTGCCGCTCGGCAATGGGATGTAGATTTTGGGTGAGACCACTACATTCCCCTGACTGTTTTTCGCATAGAATCGGTAAGCACTGGTAGCATCAGAAACAGTAATACTGCCGTTGTTGTCGAATGAAGAGCCAATTGTACCGTCGTATGTCACCCAAAAAATCTGGCTAAAGCCTGATGGTGGCTGCGCTGTCAGCGTGTATGTATTCCCATTTTTGACTACCGAAATCGTAGCCGACGGATTAGCCGAAACCGGGTTAGAATTAAGCCCGGTAGCTACCCAGGCTTCTCCAAACTCTCTGATCTGGTCTCCGCCAAAGTGAACTCCATCCTGGGTATCGTTTCGGGGTATACCAATATTGTCTGTCTCTGGCCCAGAATAATTTGAACCAACAACAGAGTTTTGCCCATTAATCACATCACTCCAAAAAGGATTACCTCCTCTTCCGGGAAAATTCAAGAC
>JBBRUV010000354.1:0-4852 GCA_038247465.1 Cytophagales bacterium | reverse complement strand
GTAGGCTTGTCTTTGAGGGCTTTGAGGTCGTTATATTTTTGGCGGGCTAAGGCCACGTATTCGTCTTCGGTGAAGGTCAAGGTCGGGTTGTTATCCATACCCGAAGCTACGACATGGCAGCGACAATTTGAATTGCACCCGCGTTTGGTTATAAAATCAGCCATGAATTACTGCTGCCCGACCACGAAGACATTCGTTTTCTATTAGTCTTTCATACTGGCAAACCCATCGGAACAGTCCTGTTGCACAACTTCCCCCAAACGATCATCGGCATTCACAGCATGGGTATTATCCCCGAAATGCGCGGAAAAGGGTTTGCCGAACAAATGATGCGGACCATACTCAATCAGGCCGTAGAGCAGGGATTTGAACGGGCTACGCTTCAGGCATCGAGCATGGGCAAGGGTCTGTATTTGAAATTAGACTTTGAACAACAATTTGCCATGAGTAACTACGGCCTGCCTCTCGTAACTTAATGGCCGCAACCAGTTTGGCTAACCGAAACCCATTTTTCTTGTCTCCGTTTGTGCGGGCCATTGATTAGCTTAGACAGCTACCCCACTATTGCAATTTAGTGAACCGTTCCCGACTTTCAGGCCTCAGAATGGTAAACTGCTGGCCGAGAGCTTGACCGGGCAACGGCTTATCGAGCAACCTATTACGGGCAGACGCAAGAACTGATTCTCAACCTTGACCAACAGGCGGGCAACTTTTTAACCACCGGCTTATACCTGATTCGGTTGCAGAGTGCTGCCCAGAACCGGGCCAGCCGATTATTACTCGTCCGCTAACATAAACCAAACGGTTATCGGGTGGCTGATTCCTTACCGGGAAATCAGCCACCCGATAACCGTTTTCATCACCACGTCAATTATGGCAATTCGCACTTTACCCGAAACGCTTCAACTCATTGAGCGCATAGATACCCTTATCCGGCACCGGGCTACGGGTACACCCGACGACATGGCTGAGAAACTTGAGGTTTGCCGCAGCACGTGGTTTAACTATTTACGGCTACTAACCGATGAATTACAATTCCCGATTGACTATGATACCGATGACCAGACCTATTTCTATACGGCTAAAGGCACGTTCAAATGTAAATGTGAGGTCGATCGAGTTCGACAAAATCATCAAACGGCCATTGTTGACGCACATAAAATAGGCAACTTCTTGTGCGTATTTTTGCCTTGATGAAAAAAACGCTCGAATACGAATATGCTCCCGGCAACTTCCGGGCTTCTGACCCGTCGGTACACCGGCCCGAAGACCTTGCCGAAGGGCAGATGATCTTGAATATGGGGCCGCAGCACCCCTCAACGCACGGCGTGTTACGGCTCGAAGTGGTAGCCGATGGCGAAATCATTGTGGATGTGGTGCCTCACCTCGGCTATTTGCACCGCTGTTTCGAGAAACACGCCGAAGCCCTGCCCTTTAACCAGGCCATTCCGTTTGTTGACCGGCTCGATTACCTGGCGGCCATGAACGCCGAACACGTTTGGGTGATGGGCGTAGAGAAAATGCTTGGTATCGAACACGACATCCCGAAACGGATCGAATACATCCGGGTTTTGGTGGCCGAACTGAACCGGATAGCCTCGCATTTTGTCGGGATTGGCACCTACGCGCTTGATATTGGCGCATACACGCCGTTTTTGTGGCTCATGCGCGACCGCGAACACATTCAGCGGCTCCTCGAATGGGTCAGCGGGGCCAGGATGCTCTACAACTACATCTGGATTGGCGGGCTGTTTTATGACCTGCCCGTTGGGTTTGAGGCCCGCTGCCGCGAGTTTATTACCTACCTGAGGCCCAAGCTGACCGAGTTGCAGACGGTGGTGATCGAGAACGAAATTTTTGTGAAACGTACGGCCAACGTGGGTGTGTTGCCGCTGGCGGTGGCCATAAACTACGGTTGTTCGGGGCCGGTGCTGCGCGGGTCGGGCCTGCGCTACGACCTCCGGCGCGTGGACGGCTACTCGGTTTATCCCGAACTCGATTTTGATATTCCCATCGGCACCGGCACCGTTGGCACCGTTGGTGATTGCTGGGACCGCAACAACGTGCGGGTGCAGGAATGTTACGAGTCGCTGAAGATTGTAGAGCAGTGCCTGACCAAACTCACCACCGATTACCCCCGCACCCGCGACTTTGACCCGCAGGCATTAGTACCCAAAAAAATCAGGCCCAAAGCAATGGACATCTACGTCCGGGGCGAGAGCGCGAAGGGCGAGTTAGGATTTTTCTTCCGCACCGATGGCCGCGCCGATGTGCCGGTGCGGGCCAAGTGCCGGGCCTGTTCGTTCAATAATCTGTCGGTGTTGCCCGCTATCAGTCAGGGTGCTATGATTGCCGATTTGGTAGCAATTCTGGGTTCGATTGATGTGGTCATGGGCGAGGTTGATCGTTGATAATCAATAGTTTATTTACAACGCACCCCGTTGTACCAGCCGCGACAGCCAGCCGATTACACCCATCAACAGCACCGCAATCAGGAAGCCCGCGCCGTAGCCCACCGGCAGTTCGGCGAGATCGAACCGTTGCAGCGTTTGGGTCAGGCTGTGATAATCGGCAAGGCGGGCATCGGTATACAGCGCGTTGAACAACAGCGTTAAAAAAGGAAACGCCATCAGTACGTGGGCCAGAATGATTCCCACACCCCCGGCATCCTGCACCAGATTAGGGAAGGCTTTGATGCTGGTAGTCAGGCCAATACCGTAGCTTATGCGGGATAACCACCCCGACCGGCTCAGGAGTTGAAACAGATAAAAACCCATCACGAGCGACGGAAACAGCAACGGCACGTATAAAACCGTCGGAAACGGTCGGCGGGTCAGCGTATTTCTGGCCCCCAGCACTAAGGCCAACGCAATGCCAACGGCCAACCCAACCGACACAAGGGCGATATAGAGACTAAATGCCCGCGAACGAATCAGGCCGGTTTCGGTGCCGATCTGCTGCCAGTGGCGAAGCGTAAACCCCGGCGCCAGCGGCCCCGCCAGCCCCACGCTATACAGCAACGCATTGACCAGCCCCGCCCCCGGCAACCCCACGATGAGCAGACCGTAGAAAATCAGCCAGCCGTTAATTCGCTTCGATAACATTCGTGCGAAAGTCTTTGTACAGCTGCGTCATATATTCTGGCGCGGGTTCCTGAAATGCCCGGCCCTGAATATCAGTGCGTTTGGGTGAAAACCGGCGCGTGGGCAAACTGCAGAATTGCTGTTACCAGTTGGCGGCAGCGTGTTGATATTCAGCACCGTATGATCTCCCCAGATATCAGGATTCATCTTGCGGAGTTGCGCTTCGGGCGAGAGTAAAAAGTTAATCACGAGCATGGCCGCTTCGGGATGCCGGGTGTGCCGCACAACGCCGAGGTAATGCGAGTTCTGAATCGTGCCGGGATTTGGCACGTAGGCCCGTGCTGATTTGGGAAAGAAGCCGAGATTGATTTTGTTGTCAACTTCGGCATCGTTGTTCGAGAACGTCATCGCTACTTCGCCGTTGGCAAACAGGTGGTGCAACGGGGCCAATTGTTCGGGAAACGTTTTGCCCTGTTTCCCGAAAAAAGGCTTGCTGGCGTTGATCCGTTTCCAGAGTTCACCCGACCATTTTTTATTCTGCGTTATCCGTTCGGCAAAACAAACTGCCATTGCGGGGTTTTGGTTAATCTTGCGCCAGTAAAATCTGATATGACTCCTGAACACCTGCTTATTTTTGTCAAGAATCCCATCCCCGGCACGGTCAAAACCCGCATTGCCCGCACCGTTGGGAACGATATTGCCGTTGCCGTTTATCAACACTTACTGGCTTATACCCAGCAGGTTGCAGCGGCCGTTGCCGCAAACAACCCCGGCGATATCGAACGCCGGATTGTGATTTATTACGGCGATTTTATCAATGCCAACGATGGCTGGAACGGCTTCGGGAAGCAATTACAAACCGGCAAACCAACCGTTGCCAACGACCTCGGCTCCCGGATGCTGACCGCTTTCGGGGAGCAGTTTGAGGCCGGGGCGGGGCGCGTCGTAATTATTGGCAGCGACTGTTTATCCCTCACCTCCAATCACCTCAACCGCGCCTTTGCCGCCCTCGACACCGCCGATGTGGTAATCGGCCCGGCCACCGACGGCGGCTATTACCTGTTGGGAATGAGTCAATTGCACCCGGCTTTGTTTGCCGACACCCTGCCCTGGAGCCAGTCCGATTTGCGGGAGCGTACCGAAGCCCTGATCCAACAAAACGGCCTGACTCTCTGGCTGTTAGACGAGTTGACCGACATTGACGAATGGGCCGATTATGAGCATCACCCCGCCCGGCAGCTATGAGCGAACCGATTATTGTGGTCATTATTCCGGCCTTTAACGAAGAAAATTCCGTCGGCAAAGTCGTCCGCGAGATTCCTGCGGCATTAGTCCGGGAGGTGATCGTGGTCAACAATAACTCGAACGATCAAACCGCCGTTGAAGCCGCCCGTGCCGGGGCTACCGTGCTGCACGAGCCGATTCCGGGCTACGGGCGGGCGTGTTTGTGCGGCATTGCCTACGCCAAAACACGCACACCCAAACCCGATATTATCGTGTTTTTGGATGCCGACTATTCCGATTTCCCCGCCGAAATGCCAACGCTAGTTGAGCCAATTGTTCGGGACAGCACGGACCTGGTGATTGGGTCGAGGGCGTTGGGCAACCGGCAGCGCGGCTCCATGACTCCGCAACAGCTGTTTGGCAACTGGTTAGCCACTAACTTATTACGGCTGATTTATGGCGTTCGCTATACCGATCTCGGACCGTTTCGCGCCATTAAATTCGATGCGCTGCTGGCCCTCGATATGCAGGACAAAACCTACGGC
>JBBRUV010000353.1:0-4888 GCA_038247465.1 Cytophagales bacterium | reverse complement strand
GACGAAACCCTCCGTAGCCGACCGCTGAAGGGGCTGGAAAATCTGCGCGATTTTAGTTACAAAGGGGACGGGCGATGGGAGGAAGGGAAAATATATGATCCTAAAACCGGCAATGACTACTCGGCAGAAATGAAACTTACCGACGAGAATACGCTCGAAGTACGCGGCTTTATTGGTGTATCGCTCTTTGGCCGAACCGATGTATGGAAACGGCAGATCAAAAAATCCTGATTATCAATGTCTTATCCATCAGCAACTGCTTTGCCCGCTGGTTTAGCCGCCAACGGCACCCCGTTCTCCCAAACCGGCTGGTTCCGGTCATGGGTCTGTTTTCTGTTGTCAATTGTATGCCTGGGTGGTGGGCTGGCAGATAGGGCGATGGCTCAACGGCCCGATTCGACGGGAACGGCCAACGCCCCCGCCGACGAGTTGAACTTCGACGAGTTTGGTGATGCCGACAGCAAACCCGCCCGCACCTTTGCCACACAGAAAGTACTCTATATCACGCCCACCCGACTGATTTCGGTTGGCTATGAAAGTCAGTTTGGCCCCGAACTCACATCGGCAGGCTTCAACGCCGGGCTTCCAGACCCGCTCAGTTCGGCCAAACCCTTGGGTAATACGGTTTCGTCGGCAGTAAATGCATACCGGGGGCTGCGGGTGGCGGTGAATACGCCCGTCGTGTCGCGGTCTAATCTTATTCTGAACCTGGGCCTGACTTACTTGAATACTGGTGTCAGGTTGGCAAATCCCGAACGGTCGGTACAATTTACCGCCTTGAGTCAGGGTTTGCGCTCAACCGGCATCAACGCAACCGTGTTTAAACCCTTCGACAACCGCCATTTCCTGATTGTGCAGGCCAACGCCGATCTGAACGGAACCTACCGGAAATTGAGCGATATTGGTCAGGAAAGTCTGACAATCAGCGGTCTGGCGATATACGGCTGGAAACGCGACGATAACTTTATGTGGGGCTTAGGCCTGACACGAACCTACCGGGGGGGCAACCTGCTGTATATTCCGGTGGTGTTCTACAACCGAACGTTCAACGCCATGTGGGGCATCGAGGCTGTGTTGCCGGCGCGGGCCGCCGTTCGGCGTAATTTCGGCACAAACGCTTTGTTGTCAGTCGGTTATGAACTCGAAGGAAACGTATTTTATCTCGGTAATCAGTTTGCGCCGGGCAGCACCCGGCCCGGTACGGATGTGTTTATGCGCCGAAGCGAGATAAAACCCCGAATCAACTACGAGCGCAAACTGACGGGTTTTCTCTGGCTGGGGGTGCAGGCCGGTATGTCGCTCAACTGGCGGTTTGATGCGTGGGGCGTGCGCAACCCGGTGGCTGGCGAAAACCCGATTTTTACCAATCAACTCCGCAACGCTCCCTACCTGAACATAAGCGTAAATCTGGTAAGTCCCTGACGTAGCTACCTCCTTTTCTAATGATTTTCTAAGGCTGCATTAAGCCCATTTTTAGATCCTGAGCCAACCTTTGTGGCACAGAATGGGTTTAACTTATACAACAAAACCAACTCAGCCATGAAAATGTCCAGCGTACTTATCGCCATACTCCTGCTTACAGGCAGTGTTGCGATGGCCCAGAAAAGTAGCCCCGTGCGAAACGATCACACATACTCGACGCACAATTACAAGCATCCCAATAAAGCTACCGAAGCCCGGCAGTGGGAGCAGAAAGGAGCCATAACCGTGACCCCGCCAACTGAATTGCCAGCTCTTGCCAACTACAAACAGTCGGTGCCGGGCAGAAATTCGGCGGGGGGCGTAACAATCAGTACAAACGGCCCGGCTTCAATTGCCAGCCGGAACTACAAAGCCGGTAACAATCAGATACAATCAACCGACGATGCGCGCTCGGCCAACCGGAAACGCGCCCGCCCGGCTACCGACAGTTCAGCCGCTGGCAACGAATAATCAGTGCATCGTACTGCTTCAGTGAAAAGTGGCCCGACTTAACGTTCGGGCCACTTTTTTTGATGTACGTATAGCGTTGTTTTTCACCATAATTTAACGCAGCTACCTCACGAAAACATATTTACTTTATTGACAGTTATTGCTTCCTACCACCTATTGTTATGCACCATTTACACACCCGTCTTTATTGCCTGTTGTTGCTGACTGCCGGTTTTTCTACTCCGCTGGTAGCACAGGTATCAATAACATTTCCGACGAGCCGAGTCGTTTTTCAGCGCAACAACAGCAACCAAACCAATGTGCCGATAGTGGGTAACTGCCCCGCTAATGCCACCCAGGTGCAGGCCCGGTTAGTGGTACGGGCGGGGCAAAGTGGCGGGGCAACGGGCTGGCAAACGATTGACGCAGCCCCGGCCAACGGTTGCTTTCAGGGTAGTCTGCTCAACGTAACCGGCGGCTGGTATGATCTTGATGTGAAAGCACTGGCGGGCGAAACCGAACTTGGGGCGGTATTGATCGAGCGGGTCGGTGTGGGTGAGGTGTTTGTCACGGCGGGCCAGTCGAACTCATGGGGCGGCAGCTTCGCACTGGGGCAGGCCACCGACGACCGGGTGTCCATAGTGGCATCGGCTAATTGGATGAACGGGCCCGGTGTTTTTGATGAATCGCAATTACCGCTCACGTTTTCTGCCGCTACTCTGGGCCTAAGTGCCACGGCGGGTATGGCCCCCGGTACGCCGTTGGGCGTGTGGGGTGCGCTCGGCGACTGGCTGGTTCAGCGGTTGGGTGTGCCGGTGTTGTTTTTTGGATCAGCCCATCCCAGTACCCGCTCTACCGATTGGTTTGCTACGGCCACCGGCACCGAGAATGCGGGCAATGGCTACTACACCCAGAACGCTCCTTATCGTAGTCTGGGGGCTGCCATGGCGCATTATCTCAAACGAACTGGTGTTCGGGCGGTGCTATGGCATCAGGGTGAAAGCGATAATTATTACCGAACCATGCTGCAATACATTGACCAGATTGGGGCTGTAATTGCCAAAACCCGCGCCCAGTCGGGGTTCAGTACGCTGGGCTGGGTGGTGGCGCGGGTCTCTTATATGCCCGCTTCGGTTGATAGTCTGGTTTATACCAATCACGAGACCGATGCCAACATCATTGCGGCTCAGGATTTTTTGGCCAGCCAACCCAACAACTGGCCCGGCCCCGCCACCGACGGTATGGTTTATCCCGGCTACCGTGCCGAAGACGGAGCCAGAATTCACTTTGGCAACGCTGATTGCCCGGCGGTAGCCAATGTCTGGAGTGCGGCCCTATCAGCCAGTTTTTTCAGTACCATTCAGCCGTCTGTTCCCACCCGGCGGGTGTTGCTCACCACTGGTTACGTGTTTCCGTTTGCGGCCACGCCCGGTCAGGTGGTCGCTGTGCCGTATCTGTCGGCGGTGCCGGTGCTGGCTGGTAATCAGTATGAAGTGGATTTACTGACCGAGGGCGGTTGCCCGCTAACGACGCTGACAGCCGCCACCACCAACCCAATTTCGGCAACGCTGCCCGCCTGGGCCAACGGTCGGTATCGGTTTCGGGTGCGGTCAACAGCCCCGGCCATCACCGGCGAACCAAACGAAGGGATCAACATCAGTGGTTCTGGCAGTGGATTGCCGCCCGGTGCCGGATTGCCCCACAATATCACGCTCCGCCACGGACGCTGGGACGAGCCGGGCGTGTGGGGCTGTGGCTTCCCGCCCGGCAATCAGGAAATCGTTGACCTGAACCACGTCATCACTATCCCGGCAATGCTCCGGGCGCATTCACGGCAGGTAAAGTACGGCACTGGCAGCCGATTGATTTACGAAGCGGGCAGTCGGTTAGAGCTGGGCTTGAAGCCATAACGTGCATCAAAACCCATTTATCTGGAGTGATCTAATCCGTTACGAAAACACCCGAATTGTGCCGGCGGTTTTGTCTTGACTGATTTTATACTGGCTCAGGGGTGTGCTGGCGGGGCCGTTCAACACCTTACCCGTTGTGTCGAAGCCGGAGCCGTGATTGGGGCAGTAGAAGCGGTTGTTGGCCTGCTGAAAAATTACGTCCGTATTATACCGTCCGTTGTCGTGGGTGCATTTGCGCGATACGGCAATAAACTCGCCGTCTTTGGTTTGCGCCACCACCACCCCGTTGGCATAGACGTAACCACCCTTTGCGTTCAGGTTTGCGTTTATGGTATCGCTCAGTTTAAGCGTGAAATCAACGGCTGTTGCTGCGGGCGTAATCGCGTTGTCGGCGGCTTTGGCGCAGCCCATCGTGCATTGAGTCAGCAAAATGGCTCCAAATCCGGTGCCAACGAGCCGAAAAAACTCGTGGCGGGGCATTAAGGCGGGGGCAGGTGTATGTTCCATCGGGGGTTGTTGTATTTTTGTTCCACAATTTGTCTCACAATAATAGACCGTTTGCGCGGCAGTTTGGTTGTAAACGCATGGAAGAAGTAAACGTTATTGTCTTGAATCCTATTTCGGCTGATAAAGTCGCCGAGTCGCCGGGTTTGCTGGCCTACGCCCACACGGCGGGCGGAGCGGTGATCCGGCCCGAAGACAAGGGTAAAATTCATGGGCGGGCGGTGGCCGCCATGCGCGAGCAAACCGATATGCAAATCGGGCAGCTGTACAAACAGATGCAGCTTTTAGCCGAGCAGGCCACCGCCGTTCGGCACCGCGTGGAGGTCTCCGAACGGATTTATTCGGCTCAGATGAACTTTGAGCCGCTTATCGGACACACGTATCATTTTTACGTTCGGAAAGATGGCACCGACTTGCTTTCGATGATTGCGCCCAACGAATGGGGCCGTAAATTTCCTTTCGAGCGGTGCCTTGCCACCGTCCGTATGCTCGCTGATCACACCTGGGACGTGGCGTATCATAACACTGATTATCAAATGGATAATGAATAATGTACAATGGAT
>JBBRUV010000352.1:0-4901 GCA_038247465.1 Cytophagales bacterium | reverse complement strand
GTCAATCGATGCATGGCGAATATTGGCACTAACCTAAAGATCAATTTCAGCCCTTTTAATGCAAAATAAAAGTATGCGACTACTTATCTAAAATAGATAGTATGGCTCTCTGGCAATACACATTTCATTTACTACCTAAGCAAGGGGTCGAAATACTTAATCCAAATTTGATTTTTAATCAAATTGATGGCGATTTTGACGATGAACCATATTGGAAAATTAGTACCACCAATAAGGGCTTTTTTTTACCCATTGCCCAAATACTACCTAAAGGTAATTCTTGGAGTAAAAATATTCAAATTTATGGAAGTGACGATTCTAATTGTTTGGAAGTTTTTTTTGAGGGAGATTATGTCCTATCGGTATCGCTTAGAATAGACTTTACCAGTAATTATGAATCTCTATTAGTTGAGATAATAGAATTTCTATTATTCAATAGTTTAGTTATTTTAGATGAAAATCTAATTGTTTTGCCTTTAAATGTTGAAGGAGTTAAAGGCGTAATTAACAATTCTGCACAGGTATTAAAATACAAAGAGTTGGTTGCTGCGAATCTTTGATAGATAATACCTGAACGGGGGTCTGTTCGAGATTGCCTTGGCCGATGGCCGCTACACGCCGGGCGGGGGCTACGAGTTTTTCCACAAAGACCACCTGGGCAACGTGCGGGTGAGCTTCAACGGCAGCGGCACCACCCAATACACCGATTACGATCCGTCTGGTTGGCAACTGCCGGGCTTAACGGGAGGCAGCGGCAGTAACCGCTTAAAATACAACGGCAAAGAGGCTGTTGGGGAGTTGGGTAGCAACGTGCTGGACTACGGCGCACGGTTTTACGACGCGACGATTGGTCGGTGGGGCGTGGTTGACCCGCTGGCCGAGGTCAGCCGCCGGTTTAGCCCGTACGTGTATGGCAATGCCAACCCGGCGAACATGATTGACCCCGATGGGATGATTAGTCAGAACGCATCGGTGTATTATCAGGGGCAGGATGCGCGGGATTATTTTGCCCAGATACTGCGGCAGCAGGGGTTGAGTGAGCAGGAGGGGCAAGGGGATGGCGGGCCGGGGCCGAAGAGGCCTGCGACGACTACGCCCTCGCCGAAATCAGGCACGGTGGCTCCCCTCACATTAGGAACGACCGGAGTTGCAGAAGGAGTTACAGCAACAACCCTTGAAGAAATAATTGCAGGGTTTGGAAATATTGCTGCCCGTACCTCAATATTTCTATCTTTAGCTTTTGGATTGCAAGGGGATGTTGCCACTCCAGCAACGAAACCCGCCGATGATACTCCAATTGCATACATTGATGGAATGTTACATCCAGAAGCAGCTTTACACGCTTACGATGCCATCACGACGAAGAATATCCTTAATTACGGCGAAATAGACAGGCCCGGTGCAGCAGGTAGAAGAGCTAGGAATTTAGCCACAAGAGGGTTACCATCTATACCAATTTACGACCGAGACGAGTTTCCTCCGGCGATGCTTATTCCTGCTGGCAGAGTAAGTGTTGAGTATGTTAGATTTGGCGACAATAGAGGGGCAGGATCAAGTATTCGCCATCAATTAAGCCGCTACCCAAATGGAACAAATGTTATTGTTTTACCAATAAATGTTCCTGCAAGTGGAACTTATGGCAATGGGATCCGTTAAAAATTTCACTGTTTTTGCTGATTACTTTCAGGTTTTCGTTTACGACAAAGCTTTGAATTTTTCTCAAATAACTATCGGAGCAAACTGGTGGACAGGGAACGATCAAGAGTATCTTCTGTCCGAAAAGTTCAATAATCAGTTAATCGTTGTCGGAACGGTCAGAGACTTCGATGTTCCTATAATCGTCTATATTGAAAGAGCTGAACCTCTGGTTAACTTGGATGCTTGGGATCAAGTAATTGAATGCTCAATAAACATTTCTTCGGGGCAACTCTGTATTGGCGAGCAATTTGATGAGGGCAATACACATATTTTCTATGTAGAGCCTGGTATTTGGCAAATGAGAGTTTTGTATGGAGGTTTATTCACTTTGAGCGAAGATGGAATAGAAGGAGATGATAAATATGAAATTCATTTTTGGCCTATTGATAAAGTTGAGTCACTAAAACTGATAAAAATCCGTAAGAGCGGGGCTGAAAATTAAATCAAATTTTGCTCAGGTTAATTGAGCAAATCAGTCGCTTGAATACTCGCCTACAACCCACAAGATTAATTGTGATGAATTAAGCCTTCCCGGTTAATGCCAATTTCAATGCTTCAATCGTAGAATTTTGAGCGGCAATGGTTTCTTGACGGGACTTGTCAAGTTCTTGCCAAAGTTGGCGTTCAGTGTCAAAACTGTTCTCATGCACTGTAACACTACCCGCATTGTCAAAATTGTTGTGAGTTTCAATGTTATATTTCCCGGCCAAACTCGGAATCAACTCCTGCAAGGGTACTTCCAGAGCTTTGGCTATCTGTTCCAGCACCTGAACCGTCAGCAAACTCCGCCCGTTTTCTAATTTGTCATACATCTCTGCCGACATCCGCAGCCGCTTTGCCATCTCCTCAATGATGAGTTCCTGGGCCTGGCGGTGGTGGCGAATCAGGTCTTTGTAGGTCACAGTGGGCTTGGGCATAGCGGGCATCGGGGTTGGGTTCAGCCCCAAAAACACACTATTTTGCCAGAGAATACCGCAACCGGGGTATCACCGGCATCGAGCGTTGTACGCCAACAGGCGGCTACCTCACCGGCGCATCAATAAAAACGTATTTTTGCAATCAGACAACCTCCTCCCCCTTCGTGGAACTTGCCATAATCTTCTTACTTACCTTAGTCAACGGCGTATTCTCGATGTCGGAAATCGCGCTGGTTTCTTCCCGGAAATCGCGGCTCGAAGCAGCCGCCCGTAACGGCGACCGACCGGCGCAGGCCGCTTTAGACCTCGCCAACGCCCCGAACCGCTTTCTTTCGACCGTTCAGATCGGTATCACGCTCATCGGTATTTTGCTCGGTATCTTTAGTGGCGATAAACTGACCACTGATTTTCAGGCGTTTGTGAGCCAATTTGCCCTCCTGCAACCCTACGCCCAGCCAATTGCAGTGGTTTTGGTGCTCTTGCTGCTGACCTACCTCTCGCTGGTTTTTGGCGAATTGGTGCCAAAACGTATCGGCCTTTCTAATCCCGAAGGCATTGCCAAAGCGGTGGCCGCGCCAATGAATGTACTCTCGCGGCTTACGTCACCGTTTATTGCCCTGCTCACCGTGTCGAGCGATTTACTGATTAAGTTGCTGAGAATCACGCCCGACGATAGTGTGGTGACCGAAGAAGAAATCAAAAGTATGGTGCAGGAGGGTGCTACGAGCGGCTCCATCGAAGAAATTGAACAGGAGATTGTGCAGAACGTTTTTCAACTCGGCGACCGCAAAATCACCTCCCTGATGACCAACCGGCAGGAGATTCTGTATCTTGATCTGGAAGCCGATGTTGCCGATAATAAAGCCAAAATCGTTGACTATAAACATGCCGTTTACCCTCTCTGCGACGGCAGCGTTGATAATGTGGTCGGCTTGATTTACAGTAAAGAGTTCTTAGGCAAAGACCTCGACATTGAACTCCTGCGCCTGAACGACCTCCGGCGCGAGGTGCTCTATATCCCCGAAAATAACCGGGCCTATCAGGTGCTGGAACGGTTCCGCGAACGGCGGCAATACGTCGGCGTGATTGTGGACGAATACGGCGGGGTGCTGGGATTAGTAACGCTTAACGATATTTTAGACGCGCTCGTGGGCGATATTTCTGACGACGTGGCTGACGATTACGAAATCAGAGAGCGTGAAGACGGCTCGTTTTTGATTGATGCTCAACTGCCGTTCGATGACTTTCTGGGTTATTTTGACCTGACGTTATCCCCTGCCGACCGGCGGGAGCTGACGGGGTTCGATACGCTCGGCGGCTTTGCGCTCCACATTCTCAAAGACATTCCCCAAACTGGCGAGACGTTCTCCTGGCACGATTTCCGGTTCGAAATTGTGGACATGGACAAAAGCCGGATTGATAAGATTCTGGTGAGCCGGGAAGTGGAGTAGAGACGCATGGTTGCCGGGACCGCCCACGCGGTCTTACCGCCGGATGGTTGTTGGCGCGTTAGCAATCTATGAAACGGGTTTGGTAAACCATCCGGTTGGCGCAGAGCCGTAAGATTTTGCGTCTCCACAAACATTGCGTCTCTACAGGCGTGGCACAAATGACTAAATAGTTAGCTTTGTCTGATCATTCAATCATTCCTGCCATTTGTCTTCCCAACGCCCGGCACCCAATGGACTTTAAAACCCGCTACCACTACGACCCGCAACGCGACTTGATTGGCAAAGGCGGTTTCTCGCGCGTATACCGCGCTACCGATACCCTCCTCGACCGCACCGTTGCCCTCAAAATCTTTGCGGGTACGACCGGGAGATACGGCTCCGTCCTGTCCGAAATCCGGAAGGCCATCCAGCTTGAACACCCCCATCTGTGCCGCTATTACGACGTGCTGCTGCTCGAAAGCCAGAACGCTTTTGGCGAGACCGACACCACCGAGGTAGGCGTGATGGAATACCTCAACGGCGGCAACCTGCGCCAGTTCTGGCAACACACCACCGACGATACCCGAAAAAAATTGCTGATTGATGTGTTGGACGGCTTGGCCTACCTGCACCAGAACAGCATTATTCACCGCGACATGAAAGCCCAGAACGTGCTGATAAAGACGGATGGCCGGGTGCCGATTGCTAAAATCACCGACTTTGGCACCAGTAAAGCCTTGTCTGACGCGGGGCAATCGTCGGTGCTGATGGGGACGATTGAGTACATGGCTCCCGAACAGTTTTCGCCGAATGAGTTTGGCGCGGAAGGCAAAATTGGCACCAACGTTGATTTGTG
>JBBRUV010000351.1:0-4914 GCA_038247465.1 Cytophagales bacterium | reverse complement strand
GCGTTAAACCCGGCGAGTATGGCGGTTTACTGAATCGGTCGCGGCATATGGCGAACGTCAAATTTTTCTACGAACACGCCCAAACCGGCTGGTCGGGATCGTTACGGGGAATTTACCGGGGGCGTTATGGTTTTGCCGACCGCGACGGGAACCTGATCTTAGACAGCGATGCTGAATATGTGCGGGGCTATGTGACCTGGAATCTGAGCGCGGCCAAAACCTGGAAAACCCTCACCCTGCAAACCGGCATTGACAACCTGGCGGGCTACACCGATCCCCAGTTTATTCCGACGCTGGCCGGGCGGCTCTGGTATGCCAGTGTGCGGTGGAACTGGAATAGCAAATAAACAGTCAACCAATAAATACAAACATCATTAATGCTTACATTAAGCTGCGCCGTGGCGTGGCCACACCGGAACGGACAGCTTAAGCATTCACTCAATTAACTGTTTATCAATTAATTAGTCATGAAAACTAACCTAATTTCTATAACACTCCTGGCCACTTTGGTAGCGTTGTTTACTGGCTGTAAAAAAGACGAAACCACTACGGTTGTTCCCGTTGTGGCACAGACCGTTAAGAATCTGGCCGCCGACCCCACAACAGGCGTCAACCCCACAACCGGCCAGCCCCTCGGTACGACGGGCAAGTTTACGCTATTCAGTTTTGCCGATAACAAAACCGTTGCCAACACCGATTCTGCTACGGCCAAATGGGACATCGGTTTCCGGGGAACCACCATCATCGTCAATGGCGGGGCTATTCGCACCGGAAAAGGTGGGGCATACATTTATACCGGCACGTTTGACGAATTGACTACCGTACCAACGTCGGCCACGTTTGCCCAGGACGTAAGCGCGACTTCGCTGGCTATTGTGGCGGCATCGGGCCGGGGCTGGTATAACTACAACGCGCCTGCCAACCTGATTTCGCCCATTCCGGGCCGGGTGCTGGTGATCCGCACCGGCAACGGGAAATTTGCCAAGATGGAAATTCTCAGCTATTACCAGAATGCCCCCGCCACGCCCGACGCAACCAGCCAACAGCGGTATTTTACCTTCCGGTATGTATATCAGCCTGACGGCTCGATGAAATTTAACTGATCGGAAGATTGGGCTATATCCCAAAAGCCACAAACGACTGTAAATAAACAGGTTTTGTTTTTGCAACGTTGTTGCAAAAACAAAACCAAGACGCTATATTTGCCTGCTAAACAAACCATTAGGGGTAAATGAAAACCGTATCCATACACCGCCGGGCCGACTATATCAGCATCACTGGCTCCGTTCTCTGTATCATTCACTGCCTCATTACGCCGGTGCTGGTAATGACCTCCACCCTGCTTAATCATGATTCGCTTCGGATTGGGTTTCTGAGTCTCGACTATGTCTTTATCGGTATCAATATCGTGGCTGTCTGGTCGGCTTCCCGGCATACATCCGCTATAATTCGGATGGCCCTGTGGAGCTGTCTGGCCTTGTTTGCCACTGGGCTGTTGCTCGAAGACATTCATCCTGCCTTCGAGTATCTGGCCTATGCAGCCTCTGCGGGGTTGGTCATTACGCACATCGCCAACATTCGATACTGCCAAAAAAATCACGTACACTGAGAGGACCCACCATGCAAAAGCAAATTGAAAAATTACCCGTTACCGTACTAAGTGGCTTTTTAGGCGCTGGCAAAACTACCCTGCTCAACCATATCCTGCATAACAAAGCCGGGCTAAAGGTCGCCGTGATTGTCAACGACATGAGCGAGGTCAACGTAGATGCCCAACTTGTCAACGATCAGAACACACTGTCGCGCACCGAAGAGCGGCTTGTGGAGATGAGCAACGGCTGTATCTGCTGCACCCTGCGCGAAGACCTGATGCTTGAGGTAGAAAAACTGGCTCTGGAAAACCGATTCGACTACCTGCTCATTGAATCGACGGGGATATCCGAGCCGTTGCCGGTAGCCCAGACGTTCAGTTTCGTGGACGAAGAGAAAGGTATCGACCTCTCGAAGTTTTCCCGGCTCGACACGATGGTGACGGTGGTGGATGCGTTCAACTTTGGTCGGGATTTTGGCTCCATTGATACCATCTATCAGCGCGAACTCAATGACGATGCCAGTGACACACGCACCATCGTGAACCTACTGACGGAGCAAATCGAGTTTGCCGATGTGCTGATCCTGAATAAAACCGATTTAATGACACCTCGTCAGGTGGGCGAATTGAAAGCGATTCTGCACAAATTGAATCCGAAAGCTAAGCTGATCGAGAGTCAATTCAGCAAGGTTGACCCCGCCGAAATTTTGAACACGGGCCGGTTCGATTTTGAGGAAGTATCGCAATCGGCGGGCTGGATTCAGGAATTACAAAACCACAAAGACGGTATTGGTCATACGCCCGAAACCGAAGAATATGGCATCTCCTCGTTTGTCTTCCGCGACCGTCGCCCGTTCCATCCGGTGCGGTTCTGGGATTATCTGAGCGATAATTTTCCGGCAGGCATCATCCGCAGTAAGGGACTTTTCTGGATGGCATCGCGGCCCGACGACGCGCTGAATTTCAGCCAGGCCGGGGGCAGTCTGCGGGCCGAAAACGCGGGCGTTTGGTGGGCTTCGATGCCGTTTGGCAAACGGGCTCAGTACGCTTCGTTTCTCGACAATCAGAAAAACATAGAAGCCCAATGGGACAAACGCTTCGGCGACCGGCAGAACGAACTGGTCATCATCGGGCAGGATTTAAACCCAGCACAAGTCACAATAGAATTACAAGACTGTTTATGTACTGAACTGGAAATCAAGGCAATGGAAGGCGGAAAAATAGGGGAAGACCCGTTTCCGGTTTGGGAATAAAACGTGCTATGAAGCTTATCACCCTCGGTTGCCTCTGGCTATACTACCCGGCCCTGTTGGTGACTGGCTTTGTCGGGAAGTCTGTACCGCCCGCCATCGGCTGGGAGACGCTCAACGATGTGCGGTTCAGAAAGGGATACAATGTTGAGGTAAACGAGTTTTTTCTCTACCCACGTTTCGGCCCAACGGTACGAGCCTTGCAGGGCAAACCGATTGCCATCACGGGGTACGTGATTCCGGTAGATGCCGGAGGAAGTTTATATGTGGTGTCTCGCTACCCGATGGCGCAGTGTTTTTTCTGTGGCGGGGCCGGGCCGGAGTCTATCGTACAACTCAATTTCAGGAGTAATTCGTCCCGACGATTTCGCACCGATGAAACACGATGCTTCACCGGAACCCTGCGCCTGAACGCCGATAATATCAACGAACTGAACTATATTCTCGAAAATGCTACGCCCTGTTCAAATTAATGAGGGCGTAGCATTTTGTTTACGGCATGATGAAACTAACCACGTTGGAAGCCGCCGGGTTAACGCCCGAATAAATGACGAGATTGGTTTGCGGATCGGTCCAGGCGTTTTCTATCGGCGACAGTCCATACCCAATCACAAACACGCGGTCGCCCGATTTGAAGTTACCACCGATATTGGCCGGTGTCAGGTTTATAGAAAAGCTGCCATCGGTGTTGGTTGCCGACACGGGTACCAGCAACTGGTTGAACGTGCTGGCGTAATTCTGGAACGTGAGTTTGTCGTCGCGCCCAAAAAACAGCCGGATCCGGCGTTGTTGCCCCGTACCTACCGTGGCTGATTGGACGGGAGTGGTTTTGCCCGAAATGGCTACGGTGGTGGCCGATGCCACGGCAGAAAGACTGTTTACGATTGTTTTGGCCGTTTCCCAGAGGTTATTATTTCCCAGCGAAGTAAGGGCTGAACCACCGAGGTGCAAAACACTGGGGCGTTTGAATTCACCAAAACCCACCCGCCGGAACACCAGGTTGTACGTACCTGACTCTATCCCGCGCAGGGTGTATTTACCATCGGCTCCGGTGATGGTTGAACTGGCCGGACTACTGCCCTCCACCGTGACGCTCATACTCGAGAAATCAGTCAGGCGGGTGCCAAACTCATCGAAGAGGGTCACAAACCCTACAATATCGCCTTTAAGCCGGGTGGCTGCCGAACCGACCGGCCCCTGACTACCGGCTGATCCGGCTGGCCCCTGCGGGCCGATGTCGCCCTGTGGCCCTTTGCAGGCCGCGAGCAGGAAGAGTAACCCAAACAGGTAGAGATATGATTTTTGCATGATTGATACAGATTGATCGGGGCCAAAAGTACGGCGGATTTAGGTTTTTGCAACTACGTTGCATAAATTGCAGATACTAACTAAATCAAACTGATAAATCTGGTCTGTATGCCATCCGTCAAGTATCTCTTTCTGTGTTTGGGCCTGTGGGCTTTGCTGGCCGCTTGCGGGCCTTCTACCGATAAAAAAGACTCACTACTACTCGAAGCGGCTGATTATCACAATCAGGCGACCGAAATTCAGGCCGTTGTTGAGCCGCAACTTGACCGAATTGATTCGCTCAAAACCGTGTTGTCAGCTCAGAAAGCTACTGCCAACACCGCACGAATTACCACACTCGATAGCCTGAAAACAGCTTTTGAAGACTGGGAAAAGAACCTCACTGAAGTACCGGGAATGGCGCACGAGCACAAAAAAGGCGAACACCACCACGCCGATGCTACGCTGAAAGACCTGCCCGCCGACCAGATGCGTAACTTACAACGGGAAACTCTCAACAATATCCGGCTGATTCAGGGACGTTTAAATAACTTGATACGCTAAAAATTATCCTGGCAATAAACTAACCAGTCAGACAAATCGTTTGGCCAAAGCCCCGTAACCTCCAATCGGGTTTGGGGCTTTTCGCTTATGAAAACCGCAAAAACATACATCAATGCCCAGGGAGAAATTGTTCCGGTGCAACCCTGGCGGTGGAGCCGCGTTCCTGCCGTGCTGTGGTTGGCTGCTGTCGGTACGGCGTTGCCCATTTTCGCGCTCATCGGG